>JANWVJ010000149.1 GCA_025056895.1 Thermoflexales bacterium | reverse complement strand
CAATCCACCACGAAGCGCTTCGAGCAGATAGGGATACGGGTATCACGACGGTCGAGGCGGCTGTTGCTTACGGCTTGACGATCTGGATCAAGACCGGCGATACACGGTTGTTAATCGCCGTGATCTCAACGTCTTCGTGGATGAGCGAAGCCCACACGTAGAACGGGTTGCGCACAGGAATCTGGGTCAGTTGAATGCAACCGCGCACCAGCACCTGCTTGCCGGGCGCCAGGTAGTACAAGGGTTGTCCGTCGCGCAGCACGATGTCGAGATCGTCAAGTGAGCCGACGCCCCAGCGCCACGGATGATCGCTGCCGGTGTTGGTCTCGTAGTCCACGCCGACACGGAACACGCCTGGTTCTTGAGGGAAACCTTTGGTGTAGCGGTTTTCATCCATGCGATAGCAATCGTTCGGGTCGAACGGTCCGGCGGTGCGAATCGGGACCAGACCGGTGTTCCGCACGGCCATCGTGAAGTGCAGTGTCTCGCCCAGACCAAAGGTCAATCGCTGGGCTTCGTTTGGATTTCCCGGCGGGGGTTCGCCGTTGGCGCGTGCCCAAATCACGCCGCTGCCGTCCGGTTGCACAACGATCTCGGCGTTGGGCCGGCCGCTCTGCGTGATGACGAGCGAAGCGGTGACCGTGTCGCGCTGCCCGATGGCGTCTTGGCTCTGGGCCACAACTGTGTAGAGGCCGTTCGGCGGTGGGTCGGCGCCCAGATCGATGCCGCCGTCGTAATCGTAGTTGTAGCGCCCTGCCCCCAACTCGGCATCGCTGGAAACCAATTGCAGCCCTTCGCGGCGTTGTACTTCGTAGCGGAAACCGTCTGCGCCGACCACGTACACATTCAGCCGCGCACGCGCCGTCAGATACACGTTGATGTATACGCGGTCATCGATGCCATCGCGATTGGGTGTGAAGATCGTGCTGGACAGTGTGAAATCTTGCAGCTTTGGGAAAGGCATGTCGGCCTGTTCAATGCGCAACGATCCGCTGAAAGCACTCTGTCCGTGTGTGGTCTGTGCTTCGACGTGCCAGGTGTAGTCGCCGTTAGGCATCAGCCGGCCATTTGCTACGCCGTTGAAGAGCAGCTCATAGGGGGCGGGGCTGGCCGAGCGTTCCACATCGCGGCGCAAGTCGAAGCGCTTTCCGTCCGGGCCGATTAAATAAATGCTCACGCGCGCCGGCGCGTGCAGGCGATAGGTGATGCGGGCCAGGTCGTCCTTGCCGTCGGCGTTTGGGCTGATGATTGCCGGCACAACGCGCACGTCGCTGAGCGGCGCGCCGGCCGGTTGACAACCGATCACCATCAACGCTACGAGCACGGCTAGGCCAACCGGCCATTTTGTCGCAACCTTCTCGATCATCGACGTGAGTATACCCGCCGCACTGGGCAGCGCTGTCATGTGCTCAGAACGTTTGTGCTAAACTGGCGGCATGACAAAAAGCGCCGCTCCGAAACTCAAGACGCGCTACGTGTGCTCGAACTGCGGCAGTGTGCAGATGCGCTGGGCCGGCAAGTGCCCCGATTGTGGCGAGTGGAACACGCTGGTTGAGGAAGTGGTGGACGAATCGCGCGAGAAGGGCCGGCGTGAAGTCCCGCTTGCCGGCGCGGCGCCCCAAAAGCTGAGCGCCATCCAAGCGGATGGAGTGCAGCGTCTGCCGTTGGCCATCGGTGAGTTTGCGCGCGTCTTGGGCGGCGGCATTGTGCCCGGCTCGTTGGTGTTGGTCGGCGGCGACCCCGGCATCGGCAAGTCCACATTGTTGATGCAAGCGGCGGTGCTGACCGCACAGCAAGTTGGGCCAGCCTTGTACGTGAGCGGCGAAGAAAGCGCGCAGCAGCTCAAGATGCGCGCCCAGCGCCTCGGCGTCGGGGACAGCGATTTGTATTTGCTCACCGACACCAACCTCGACAACATCATCTACCAGATCGAGGCGATGAAACCAAAGCTGACCATCATCGATTCGATTCAAACGATGTATCTCGATGCGGTGTCATCCAGTCCCGGAACGGTCAGCCAGGTGCGCGAGTGCGCGCTCCGCTTGCAAGCCCTGGCCAAGTCGCAGAATGTGGCCATTTTTATCGTCGGTCATGTCACCAAAGAGGGCGCGATCGCCGGCCCGAAGGTGCTGGAGCACATTGTGGACACCGTCTTGCAACTGGAAGGGGATCGCTTTCATGCTTTCCGCTTGCTGCGTTCGATCAAGAACCGTTTCGGCGCGACCAGTGAAATCGGCGTGTTCGAGATGGCCAGTGGCGGCATGATCGAAGTGATTAACCCCAGCGAAGTCTTTTTGGCCGAGCGCATGTCTTTCGCGCCCGGCTCGGTGGTGGCGGTGACGATGGAAGGGACGCGGCCGTTGTTGGTAGAAGTGCAGGGCTTGACTTCCCCCACCCAAAACCCTATGCCGCGTCGCACAGCCAACGGCTGGGACTACAACCGTCTCTTCTTGGTGTTGGCCGTGCTGTCCAAGCGCGTCGGCATCCGCCTGCACGATCAAGATGTGTTTGTGAATGTGGTCGGCGGTATGACCATCGAGGAGCCGGCTGCCGATCTGCCGGTTGCAGTGGCGATTGCCAGCGCGCACAAAGGTGTGCCCGTGCCGATGGATTTGGCCGTCATCGGTGAAGTCGGCCTAAGTGGCGAGTTGCGTTCGGTCGGCCAGTTGCCGGCGAGATTAAACGAAGCAGCCAAGCTTGGCTTCAAGCGTTGTTTGATCCCCAAGCTATCCAAGCCGTTGGACCGTCTGCCGGCCGGCTTGCAGGTGCTCAGCGCCCGTTCGCTCGGCGAAGCGCTCGATGTTGCGTTGCAGCGCTCGGCCTGATGCAGGCCGCCGGGCGCCCATCCATGCGTTGGCCCGTTAAAACCGTCCGTTGATCGACTCAGCGTAACCGGTCATTTCCAAGTAGCCGTGACCCCGCACCGGCCGGCCTTGAATCGCGCCGCTGACGCTGATCGCCCCCTCCCAGTACACAATCGACACGTTCATTTCCTGGTCGGCTGCGCGGGCTTCTACGGTGAGGTCAATCTGCCGGCTGGGAATGTGAATGCGCCAGCGCACCGGATACTCCCCGCCGCTGTGCGGGCTGCGCCAATGCGCCTGCGGCTCTAAGCGAAAGTCGTTGCCGGTCAGGTGAATCGTCTGGCCGTTTGCTTCAACAAATGTGGCGGTTGAGGCCGGCTCCAGCGTGCCGTCGGCGTTGCGAATTTGGAACAACATCAGCTCCCGCTGATCGTCGAGTTGAATGGAGAACCAATCCCAGCCGACGGCGTTTGCCCCCAGGGCGCTGGTGCTCCATTCGTGATCCATCCAACTCAAGCCGGACACAGCGAAGGATGTCCCGTCGAAGCGCAGTTGCCCTTCTGTTTGGAGGCGCGTGAACGAGTAGTAGAACGAGGCGTTGCCGGGCTCGCTGCTCTTGGGGCTGTGGCCGCGATCGCCGTGCAACACGATTGGCTTGATCGAACGCAGGGTCAGGTCAAGCTGATGATTCTCGTGGGCAGCCCGAATGCGCACCACATCACCGATCTCGTCGAGTGCGATTACCGACCAGTCCTCGATGAACGCGTGGAATGAGATGCCATCTGGGCAAGGCGTGTCTGAGCCACGGGCACAGGCGCCTGCCAGCCCGCCTGCGCCTCGGCTGAACTTCTCGCCGGCCACGTGCTGTTGTCCGTTGATGTCGGTCAGTGCAAAGTGGGCGAAGTACAACTGGTTGGTCGCCAGGCTGGAGGCGCGGGTGATCGGTTCTGCCGTCAGTGCGCGGCGGAAGATAGTGAACTGATAGCCGAACGCTCGACCAAGCTGGTCTTGCACATTGCCGGTGTAATACCACCACTCTGTTTGGTAGTTCGGGTGTGGGCCGTGATCGGCCGGGAAGGTAAAGGAGCGTGGGGCTAGGGCGCGCGCGAAACCGCTCAGATCAGACCGAGCCTGTGGCGCTTCGAGGCGTGCGCGAGCTTGAGGGCGCTGAGTCGGCTGAAAGGCCAGCCAGGCCAATCCGCTGAGCGCCAAGATCACCAACACCCCAATCGCGGTACGAATGGCTTTTGTCATACAGCCGGCTATATCACACTCACGTGAGAACGGGCTACGTCAAGCATGAAAGAGTATGAAGAAGCGCCGTCTATGGCCGGGCAAAGCTGTTTCAGCGTCCGATCACTTGAATCAACGCACCCAGCGCCGTCGCATAGCCGGGCCGCTCAGGAATGATGAAGTGCGCGTCGTAATAGCCGGCTACGGTGTGCAACACCCGACGCACGGTCGGGAGATCGACCAAGTGCCCGACGATCACGATGTCGTCTAAGTGTTCGGCCCGTGCGGCGTTGATGGCGATTACGCCGATCACCTGAGCTACCATGACCACCAGCGCGGCGGCCATGTCTTCGTGGGTGGCTGTGGTGCCAGGGCGGGCGAAGCGACCGAAGTTGACGGCGTTGGCATCTGCCGGCAGCCGGCCAAGCGCCCCGCCTACGGCTTCGACTAATGTCAGATCGGGCACATTCGAGTTCCCGCGCATGGCTAAGGCATCGATCTCTAAGGCATCGCTTGTTCCGATCAGCAACTTGCCCAGTCCTTGCAGCGTTCCGCCACCGACTGCGCTGCCGGTGACGTGGCGGACATCGCGCCCGCGCGCGGCAACGATTGCCGTGCCGGAGCCGGCGCTCACAACCAGCGCCTGATCCTTCTCGGCTAATCGCAAGCCGCCCAGGCCGATGGCGGTTACTTCGCTTACCTTGACGATGGGCGTGTTGTCGATGGAATCAGGCAGAGTGCGATGCTGCCCACCGGTGACCGCGATGGCGGTGCAGTCTCGCGGCAAACAGCCAAGCTGCGCCAGCACGCGCTCAAGCTGCGCCCGATTTACCCTGCCTTCACTTGGTACGGTGACACACTGCTCTGCGCCGGCGGAAGGGTCGGTGAGAGTGACGATGTCAATGTTGGTGAGGCCAAAATCAATAGATACGTGCATGGCGAGTTACGATCTTGTCTATGCTCTTGTGCGACCGTCGAATGATAAGCTGTTTTACAATTTCGTTGCGTTTGAACAGTACACCGACCGGTCACAAAACAAACGGTTAGAGACATGCTGACACGCTGGGTTCTGGTAGTGCCTCTTGTTGTGTGGGCCAGTTGGATGGTCGTGCCTTCGATTCGCGCATTCCAGTCCCTGGACGACCTCGATCCCGTTATCGGCGAGGCTGTCACAGCCACGGCCGATGCGCCGGCGGTGCGGCAACCGCACTTCACCGGCTGCACGGTGGTTACTTTCTCCTCCACCCATCCTGATTTCGAGCAGCAAGTGGTAGAGCGAGTCAATGACCACCGCGCTTCCATCGGCCTCCCGCCGTTGAAGCGTGTATCGTTGCTCGATGAAGCGGCCCGCTACCATGCCCGCGATATGCGCGATGACGACTACTTCGGCCATGACACGTTTGACCGACTGAACGGTCAACTCACAGCAGTGTGCGGTTTCAGTCAGCGGGTTGGATCTCATTACACTAACTGGATGGCTCTGGGGGAGAATATTGCCGGTGGCTATGCCAATCCTACCGCCGTCATGAACGCTTGGTTAAACTCGTCGGGTCATCGTGCCAATATCGAATCGACCGACCGCTGGGAAATCGGCGTGGGCTATGTAGCCGGCGGTTATTATGGCCATTACTGGACGCAGGACTTTGGCCGGCGCGCGAATGTGTATCCATTGGTGATTCAGCGCGAGTATTCCCGCACCGCCACGCCTCAGGTGACCATTTACATCTACGGCGCCTGGCAACAGATGCGCTTGCGCAACGACAGCGATGCGTGGATGGCCTGGCAGACGTTTAGTAACACACTTACTTGGCAGCTTAACTGGACTCAAGGCACGCGCCAAGTGTGCGCTGAGTTGAAATCGGGCAGCCAGACAGTCACCAGTTGCGACACAATTGATTTGACGACCAGCGCGCCAGTGCTGTCCGCGCAGCCCTCACAAGTGAGCTTTGTCCGCGTGCTCTCGGCCGGCCAGAGCTTTCCCCAAACCGTCTCGCTCAATCTGACCAACAGCGGCAGCGATCAAACGTTGAACTGGCAGCTTGTCGGCGCTCCGTCTTGGCTAAACGTGACGCCGAGCAGCGGCAGCACCCCCAATCCGAATGTGCAACTCAGCTTGAACACTCCGCAGATCCCCACTGCTCCTGGTCTCTATACCGCTGTGATTCAGTTCAATGCCATTAACGCTTCGACAAGCGCCACGGTGCACGTCGTGTTGCGTGTGGTCAACAGCTTGCCCTACCGCTCGTTTCTGCCCGCAGGCCGGCGTTAACAGCTTGTTGTTCGCTATCCTGCCGGAGTGGTGTCACCTTTTGTCCGGTCCGCGCATCACTACATCTACAGCGTGAACTGCATAGCCTGTTGCTGTGCGGTTGTGAACAACGCGAACGGCCTATGACACTGTTGAGGAGGGCGCAATGTTCTAGCAGGCCAGGATGACGAACTTGAGTAGCGTCACTGTCGCTGTTTCTTTACTTGTTCTTCTATCACAGCGCTGCTAGAATTGGTTTACCTGTTACCCAATTGGCCTGTTCTGATCACGCAGCCATTGGGGGGGCTTATCTGAAAGTAGGTGTGATCGATTCACCATCAGGAGGACTTTGCCCACATGTACAGCAAAAGACGTTTTGTGGGTGCGTTTGTCGTGTTTGCATTGGCCATCAGCACCGTGAGTGCCCCGCCGCCGCAGCCGGCCGTTGCGGCCCGTGCAGAGGCGCCCGTTCTGGCTAAATCACCGCCCCCGCCCGGCGCAGAGAAAAGCGCCCCCTTGTCTCTCTCTGGGTTGCCCTCGCCGGTCGATATCGAAGCTGCGCTGCAAAAGATCCACCCACGTCTGCGTGAAGCAGCTAAAAATGCTTCTCCGCCTTTGCCGGCCCGTCTCGGCGCAACCGCCGCCGCTACCGAGCCTGTGTTGATTCAAGTCATCGCGCGCGAAGGGACGGATCTCAGCGCCTATTTCAAGGACGGCAAGGTGCTGGCCCGTCCGCCGTTCGGCAAAGGCGAGGCGCGCAACCAGATGTTCTTCGGCTATGCCCAGCCCTGGATGCTGCTCAAGATAGCGACGCTGCCGGCGGTGCAGGCCATTCTGCCGATCGTCCTGGAGCGCACCAACGAGCCGGAACCGTATCCTGCCGATGACACCAAGCCGGCTGCGCCCAAGCCCGGCCCGGAACAATGGGCGAAGCTGCGTGCGAACGCCGAGAAGGTGCGCGCCGGCAGCTTGCCCTGGCAGCAGGCGCGCGCCTTCGGCGATGGTCGCTCCTCCTTTCGACCCCAAGACTGGTTTGAAGTGAAGCCGGCCGGCCCGCACAAGGCT
>JANWVJ010000148.1 GCA_025056895.1 Thermoflexales bacterium | reverse complement strand
TGTCTAGGTAAATGGTTAGATCAGGTTTGATGCCGAACGTGCAAAACTCGAGCAGAGGGCGCAGCAAGTCCAGGTCTAGGCCGCGCCCGTATCCTTGGTAGGCCAGCGTGCTGTCGGTGAAGCGATCGCACAATACGATGTCTTTATTGTGCAGCAGCCGTGGCATCATCTGCTCGGCCACCATCTGCGCGCGCGCGGCGCAAAACAAGAGCGCTTCTGTGCGCGCATTCATGCCTCGAATGGTGCGATCCATCAGGATGGCGCGCACGCGCTCGCCGATCTGGCTGCTGCCCGGCTCGCGGAAGATAATCGCTTCAAGGCCGACTGCTCCGAGGAGCCAACTCGAGAACTCGTAGAGTTGGCTGGTTTTGCCGCTGCCTTCTGGTCCCTCGAAGGTGATCAAGATGCCCTTTTCCATGTGGAATGTGGCAAGATTCAATCTCGGAAAATGCGCACGCGGCGGTACGGTTCTTTGCCATAGGAATGCGAGACTAGGTTGGCTGCGCGCGCCATTTCGTGCTGTTGCCGGCGGATGAAAGCGTTCTGCGGCGAGAGATCGACCATGCGTTCGCCGGCCAGCACCCGTCGCACGGCCATTTCCGACTCTGCGATTGCTTCTTCGTATGGCGTGGACTCGCTGGAACTTAGGCTGAACAAGTCGGCTAGGCAGTTTTCCATTTGTGTGAGCGAGTTGGAACGCAGCACGTAGATTGGAATGTTGAGGTGTTCGGCTTCGGAGATGATCTTGGGCCGCTGGCGGTAATAGGCTTTTGCGGTGATGAGTACATCGGCGTCTTCTAGGCTGTCTACGATCTCGGCCGGCACGCCTAATTGGCGCACGGATTGAGCCAGTCGGTTGCGTGGGATGCCGAAGGCATACAATTGCATTGTCTTTTCGCGCAACTTAGTTGGCAGGCCAGCCTCGGATGATTCGGGTGAAGCCGAGGTTGCTTGTGGAGCAGGCTCTGCCTGGCGAGTGGTATCCGGTTCGGGCCGGCGCGCACTTAACACGCTCTCACTGGGTGCGCTATACCCACCCTGAAAGGATGGCTGGAGCGGGCGGGCCTGCCATTCCACGGACTCGATGCGCGCGCCGCTTGCTTGTGCGCGCCGCACCTTTTCAATCTGAACGGCGCCGGTTTCATCGTAGTACCGCAGTTCGGCCATCGGCGCTTTGCCGCGCAACAGAGCGTCTACGGCCTGGCCGACGTCAGGATGCACGAGCAGCCGATGTCGATCCTGGATTTCAATGAGGACATCGAAGGTGGGCGGCGCGCGACGTTCGAGCACGGTCTTTTGGGTGCCGCGCCGGCGCGCCTCTTCATCGGATAACGTTACGCTCTCGATTCCACCCACCAAATCGCTTAGAGTGGGGTTGGCCATCAGGTTTTCGATGGTCTGTCCGTGCGCTGTTCCGATCAACTGCACCCCGCGTTCGGCAATCGTGCGGGCGGCTTCCGCTTCGGCTGCTCGGCCGATCTCGTCGATGACGATGACCTGCGGATTGTGATTTTCAACCGCTTCGATCATCACCTCATGTTGTAAGCTGGGTTTGGCGACCTGCATGCGGCGCGCTCGACCCACTGCTGGGTGTGGGATGTCGCCGTCGCCGCCGATTTCGTTTGAGGTGTCCACAATCACGACGCGCCGGCTTTCGGCCAGCACACGGGCTGCTTCTCGCAGCATGGTGGTCTTACCGATGCCAGGCCGGCCCAGTAGCAGAATGCTTTTGCCCGACATGATGATGTCTTCGATGATCCCCAGCGTGCCGTATACGGCGCGCCCGACTCGGCAGGTTAACCCCACCACTTCGTTGCGCCGATTGCGAATCGCCGAAATGCGGTGCAGTGTGCGGGCAATTCCGGCGCGATTGTCGGCGTCGAATTCGCTGATGCGGCTGAGCACATATTCGATGTCGTCGGTGGTGACTTCCTCATTGCGCAGGATTTGTTCGCCGGCATGTTCGCCGGCATAACGTGACTCCGGTGGACGGCCCAAGTCCATCACCACTTCGATCAACTCATTGAACTGTTCAATTCGTTTGAGCGACTCCACGATCGATGGAGGGAGCACATCGAACAGGGCATCTAGGTTGTCGGTGATACGGATTTCTTGCATGTGTTTTTACACAATTCAACTCATAATTATCTACCCGTCCTCACCTCGACTCCTCTCCCCATGAGAGCGGGCACCCCACGTTTTGCTGTTTTCGGCAGCCAAACAGCCGATTGGAGACCGTTTCTCTTTCCCTTTGGGGACAAGGTTCGGGTGAAGGTAGATCGTTACTTCAACTCAGGGTTTGCCGACATAGCACGGCCAGCTTATGCCTGACGAACTGCTTGATGAGCGTTTGGTTTGCTGTGTACAACTCCGCCGGTGGCCCCTCGCGCATCGAGGCTCCATACGGGTTGCTTGACTGTCGCTATGGTGTGTCTGATCATGAGGATGTTCGAGGTGACATGGGCGAAGCCCAGCCGACCTAATGTCGGCAGCAGCCAACTCTGGTAGCTGGGCACGGTGCAGTAGATGGGACGATGATGTGTCCGTCCACCGATTTGTCCCAGGGCATAGCGTAGTGCGGCTTCGACTTGTGTTTCGGCGCTGGGGTGAAACAACAGTTGCAGACTGTAGCCGCGCCGGCCACGTCGGACGGATACATGGCCGGTTAATTCACCCTTGTTGAACAGATTGAACCCACAGTCGATGCGGTGGGTCAATCGAGCTAGATCAGAAGTGATTTCGGCCCGTTGCACCAATTTGGGCACTGTGCGCATGGCCAACAGACGGATGAGCGGTTCGTCGCTCTCTTTCTGCGGGCGCAATTCTACCGTCTCGCCGGCTACTCTCTCAATGTGGATGGTGTCTGCATCGTCGGGAATGCGCGGCAATTTCAACACATCTTGGTGCACGAGCGGACTAAAGCCTGCGCTGTATAGCGCATCGGCTTCTCGACCAGTGTCGGGCGCTTCGGCAATCAGGTGAACGGCGCCGCGTTCGCCCGCATAGCTGACCATAAACTGCGCCAGTTCAACCCATACTGCCGCGATGTCTGCGTTGCGTGGGGCGGGAGCCATAAACAATAACGCTGCATAGCGCGGCTTGTCGCCGTTGCGCACGAGATCGGCGTGGTCTTGTCGGGTGCTATCTGGCCGGTCCTCATTGCTGGGATCGTCAAGGAACTGTAGCAACCCAAACGCCTCGGTGTTGTGATCGGCGCTGCGGCGCACCAGCGCAGCCCGATGATCTGATCCGCCGGCTGCATAGGTGCGCAGCGCCTCACGTAAGGGAGATAGCCCATCGACGGCAAACAACTCATACGCCAACGCCCGCCCCAGCGGGCTGAGGCGTTGGACGACGCTTACATCTCGAATGTCGAATGGGCGAATCATGCTGCGACGATGTGCTTGTCCGCGCTTGGCCGTGTTTCTGCCGGCGCGGTGTTCACGTTTCGTATGCTACTCTTCCCGGTGAGCTTCGCTCGCATACTTGTGCGAACAGCGCATGCATACGCAAATCATCGGTCAATTCGGGGTGAAATGCTGTGGCAAGCAAATTATCCTGCCGAGCGGCGACAATCGTTCCATCTTCCAAGCGGCAAAGCGTGTGCACGCGTTCCCCGACGCTTTCGATGATCGGTGCGCGGATGAAAACACCCGGAAAAGGCTTGTCCTCCAGTCCGACGATCTGTAAATCACAGATAAAAGAATCGATCTGCCGTCCAAAGGCATTGCGCTTGACGCGCACATCCATCAACCCAAGCGTCACTTGGTCGCGCCCGACATCTTTGGCCAAGAAGATCAAGCCGGCGCACGTGCCCCAGACAGGTCGCCCGCTTTGAGCGAAGGCCCGCAATGGCTCAACCAATCCAAAGCGCACAGCCAGCTTGCCGAAGGTGGTGCTTTCACCGCCCGGCATAATCAGCCCATCTAACCCTTCTAGCTCGCGCGGCAAGCGCACTTCCACGGCTTCTATCCCTAACCGCGCCAGCATGTGCTCATGCTCGATGAAATCGCCTTGCAGCGCCAATACGCCGATCCGCATGGGAGTGCTCAGTGATCAATGCCGAGTGGTAAGTGATGGGTGCACAGCAGTGATCAGTCCTGAATATGCGTCACTCACCACTCGCCACTGAACTTTTGTGTTTACCATCCTCGTCCGGCGATGCGATCGCGTTCGGGCATAACACTGACGTTAATGCCCACCATCGGCTCACCTAGATTCTTGCTGACTTCCGCGACGATCTTCCAGTCGTTGAAGTGGGTTGTGGCTTCAACGATGGCGCGCGCGCGGGCAGCCGGGTCGCCGCTCTTGAAGATGCCGCTGCCGACAAAGATGCCGTCCACGCCGAGGTGCATCATCAACGCAGCATCGGCCGGCGTGGCAATGCCGCCGGCGGCAAACAACACTACCGGCAGCCGCCCCAAGTCAGCCGTCTCTTCCACCAACTGGAAGGGGGCCTGGATTTCTTTGGCGTAGGCGAACATCTCGTCGCGACGCATAGTCTTCAATCGGCGAATCTCGCCGATGATCGCGCGGGCGTGTCGTACCGCTTCGACTACATCGCCGGTGCCGGCCTCGCCTTTAGAGCGGATCATGGCTGCGCCTTCTGAGATGCGGCGCAGCGCCTCGCCCAGGTTACGCGCCCCACACACGAACGGAACGGCAAAGTCTCGCTTATCCACGTGATGGGCTTCGTCGGCAGGAGTGAGCACCTCGCTTTCATCAATGTAGTCAATGCCGATAGCTTCCAGGATGCGCGCCTCAGCAAAATGTCCGATACGGCACTTCGCCATGACAGGAATAGTCACCCGTTCCATGATGCTGAGGATGAGCGCGGGATCGCTCATGCGTGCCACGCCACCCTGGGCGCGGATATCGGCCGGCACGCGCTCAAGTGCCATCACTGCGCATGCGCCTGCTTCTTCTGCGATGGCTGCTTGATCGGGCGTCACTACATCCATGATCACGCCGCCCTTTAGCATTTGCGCCAAGCCCCGTTTCAGTTCGTCTGTGCCAACTCGTCGTCCGTGTGCCTTTTCACCTTGGCCGTTGAAGCCGGCGCCATTTTGCTTCTGCATGTTGCTCATGTCTTCTCAACTCCCTGCCCGGTGTACCATGCCTGATTGCAACCGTCTCCGGACAATCCTTTGTTTTAATCTGTTCAAAAAGATTCTACCATTCACGGTAGCGTACAATCAGCTTCATGCGCACACCAGCCGGCAAAGAGTGTAAATACTACTTCGAAGATCATTTTCGCGGTCGTCACACACAAGAGTGTCGCTTGCTTCAGCGCAACCCACAGGGAGGCCGTTGGAAACCCGCCCATTGCCGCACGTGTCCGGTGCCCGATGTGCTCAGGCAGAATGCTTGCCCTCATATGGCGTTGGAAGGCCGCGTGCACAAAACATTGTTTGGGTTGCGCGAGCAAATCAAGGTCTATGCAATTTGCACCGACACCCTACGCGAGGTAGCTGATCCGGCTGTGGGGTGTGGAGCGTGTCACCTCCACCGCCCTGGCGCGCAAATTCTGAAATGATCCATCCCCTCGCTTCACCGCCTGTTTCAGTGTGATGCGTGTCATTTACAGTGACAAACATCATCTACACGACCCGCCGCTTGAGTACTGGGAAGGTGAGATGCTGCCCTTTTACGAAAGTCCTCGGCGGGCGGAAATGATCTTACGGGCGGTGCGCGCTGCTGAGCTGGGACCGATTGACGCGCCATCTGACTTTGGCCTCGACCCGATTTTGGCCGTGCACGATGCCGACTACGTTCACTTTTTGCAACACGTGTACCCGGCTTGGGTGGCCGGCGGGCGCAACCCCAAGGGCGTGCATCCGGATACCTTTGCCATGCGAGGCATGGTGCGCCGCCCGCGCGACCTGGCGCTACAGGCCGGCTACTACAGCCACGATGTGACGACTGTCATCACCGCCGGCACGTGGCAGGCAGCCTATGACGCCGCCCAGTCTGCTTTGACAGCAGCTCACTGGGTTGCCAAAGGCGAGCCGGCTGCCTTCGCTGTGTGTCGCCCGCCCGGTCATCATGCCCATAGCGATCTCAGCGCCGGCTACTGTTTCCTCAACAACGCTGCCATTGCCGCCCACTGGTTGACTGAACACGCCGTCGCAGGACGCGCGAATACAGTTGCTTTGCTCGATATTGACTTCCACCATGGCAATGGCTCGCAGCAGATTTTCTACACCCGTCGCGACGTGTTCTATGTGTCGTTGCATGCTGATCCCGAGAGGCACTATCCTTACTTTTTGGGCGGCGCAGAGGAGCGCGGGAGCGGCGAAGGATACGGCTACAATCTCAACGTGCCTTTGCCCGCCGGTGTGACAGACGACGCCTATCTCGCTGCCCTCGATCAGGCGTGCATTGCAATCGAGCGTTATGATCCGGTTTGGGTGGTGGTGTCGTTGGGCGTGGACACGTTTGTTGGCGACCCGATCGGCGATTTTGCGCTGACCCGCCGCGCCTATCCGCGCATCGGAGCGCGCATCGCGCAACTGAATCGGCCAACGGTGTTTATCATGGAAGGCGGTTATGCCATCGATTGTCTCGGCGAGAACGTTGCCTGCGTGCTGACGGGATTTCTTGCCCGGACAATTTGAACACTTAAGAGCTACAGAGGAGTTCACCGTGTCACAGTCAGATTTGAAAGGCAAATGGGCGTTGATTCTAGGCGCGTCGAGCGGCTTTGGCGCTGCCACGGCACTCGAACTGGCCCGCAATGGCGTCAACATTTTTGGGCTGCATCTGGATCGCGGCCCAGCGTTGGAAAACGTTAAAAAGTTGGTCGCGGAGATTGAGAGTTTTGGTGTGCGCGCTGTCTATATGAATACAAATATCGCGAATGATGAGAAGCGCGCTGAGGCGATTGCAAAGGTCAAGGCGACGCTGGCCGATAACCCCGCTGGCCCGCAAACGGTGCACATAGTCATGCACTCGGTGGCGTTCGGCTCGTTGCTGCCGTTCATCAACGATGATCCTTCTAAGGCGCTGTCAAAAGCGCAGATGGAAATGACACTCGACGTCATGGCGAACAGTCTGGTGTATTGGGTGCAGGACTTGTGGCGGGCCGGCTTGTTGGGGCGCGGCAGCCGTGTCTTCAGTATGACCAGCGCCGGCAGCGTGCAAGTGTTTGAGACCTATGGCGCCGTCTCGGCGGCCAAAGCAGCGCTGGAGTCGCATACTCGCCAACTGGCCCTTGAATTAGGCAAGCATGGCGTGCTGGTCAATTGCATCATGGCCGGCGTCACCGATACGCCCGCTCTCCGCAAGATTCCCGGCAACGACAAGTTGATCGAAGGCGCTCTGCGCCGCAACCCCAGCGGACGCTTGACGACCACAGATGACATTGCCAAAACCATCCGCGCACTCTCTGACCCAGACGTGGCA
>JANWVJ010000147.1 GCA_025056895.1 Thermoflexales bacterium | reverse complement strand
GTTCCGCCGAGCGCTGCAAGAGGCAGATATTGTTTTCTGCGACGGCGTAGGCGTATGGCTGGCAGCGCGCTGGCTGGGGACGCCGTTGCCGGAGCGTTTTACGCCGCCGGACTGGGTTGACCGGTTGGGGCAACTATGCGCCAAGCACGGGCGATCGGTATTCCTGTTGGGGGGAACGGCGCATGCCATCGAACGGGCTTCCGCGATCCTGCGGCAACGCGCGCCTGGGCTGAGCGTGCACGCCCACCATGGCTACTTCGACAAGCGCGGCGCGGAGAACGAGGCGGTCATCGCGCAAATCAATGCCGCCCAGCCCGGTGCGCTGCTGGTGGGGTTCGGGATGCCACTGCAAGAGTTGTGGATCAGCGAAAACCGCGCCCGGCTCAATGCGACGCTGATCCTCGCAGTGGGTGGGTTGTTCGACTATTTGGGCGGCACCAAGCCGCGCGGCCCACGTTGGCTGACCGACCACGGCTTCGAGTGGCTGTGCCGCCTAGTGAGTGAACCGCGCCGGCTCTGGCGGCGCTATCTGATCGGCCTGCCCTATTTTGGCTGGATCGTGCTGCGCGAGAAACTCAAACAATGCCTAAAGCCACTCTGAAGATTCGAGCGTCTGCGCATGTCGGCGCCCTTCTAATCGTGCTGGTCGGCTTCGCAGCGCGAATCGTGAACCTGGGCGGTTTCGATTTCTGGTTTGATGAAGTAGGCCAAGTGCTTGTTGGCCGCGCCTCATCGCCGATTGAAGCTATCCGTGTTGCCGCAGATCACCTGGGGGCCACACCGCTGGATTATGTTGTGACTTGGTTAGGCGTTCAATTACTCGGCGAGAATGAGTTTGCATTGCGATGGATTCCGCTCTGTTGGAGCACGCTCACTCTGGCTCTGCTGTATTCAGCCGGTGAACGATTGGAACGCGGCATCGGTAATTGGTCAGCATTGCTGGCAGCGATATCCCCGCTGGCGGTGCGCTACGCTCAGGAGGTCCGTTTTTACTCGCTGGCGCTGATGTTGTGCGCACTCACACTTTGGCTGAGCCTACGTTGGCGCAGACGCGGCGCCGGCTGGACGGTGGGAGTAGCACTGGTCATGACGCTCAGCCTGTACACGCATGCATACACGGCGTTAACCTGGCCGTTTATAGCGTGGGCGATTGTCTGCACAGCGCCAGGCAGAAGCAAACAGTTGATTCTCAAGTTCGGATTGGCCGTCGCTCTGGCGATAACCATATTTGCGCCCTGGCTGTTGGGGGAATTGCTCACCGAGCAGGTGCCCCCCTTTGCAGACGCTGCAGGTTTTAATTTTGAGACAGCTCGCCGGATACTGGCCGGCTGGGAGATGCCCAACCTGTCGCCGGTGTCGGCGCGCAACACGGCATCTCAGCCGTTACCTTACCTGATCATCGCTTTACATGTCGCCGCGCTCCTGCTGGCGGTGTATCAGGCGCGCTCATCTCCTTTATGGATCGGTGCCCTGGGCATATATGCGCTTGCAACGCTGACCGTGGTCCTAAACGATATGCGCACAGGCTACTTTTTTGCTCCTCGCCAGATTTTGAACCTGCTGCTCTTACGCGCCTTATTCGGCGGCTGGGTATTACGGCAGGCGGCAGCCACATTTCAACGCCGGCATGAGTGGTCTGCTGCATTGCTGGCGGCAAGCATATTTGTTATAGCCATCCCTTCTCTTGCCAGCTACTACGCCAATTGGCGTTATAAGTCAAACGCATCCGAGATCGCCGAGCTGGTGGCAAGGGTTAATCCAACTGCGCACTGGATCGTACCAGGATATGATCAACTGACGGTGAACTACTACCTGGAACGAGCTGGACATACACCGGTATCGTGGAGAACTTTCGCGGGTGAAAAGATTGACCCTGAAACAATACGTCTGTCTGTTTCAGGCGGAGCGGCCACTATTGTGGTGCTCCAAGCTACCTATGCCACCCCTCAGGCGCTCGATATTCTCAAGACTACTGGATTTGAGGTGATATGGCCGGCTGATGGAGTGACGGGCAATGAACATTTTGTGGCGCCGGGACGGCGCTAAAGCTGCGCAGCGCGTGTTGCTGTGTGGGGCGTTCGTTTTTGCCTTTTATCAAGTCGTAGAGGGACTGGCAAGCGCCCCGCTGCACGTAGATGAGTTTGTGTACATTCATCACAGCAACTGGCTGAACGAGCTGTGGCTAGGAACAGGATCGCTGTACCAGGTAAGCGGCGACACATTGCGCGACCCGCCGGTGACACCCTATCTGATCGGTTTGTCGTTGCGCGCCGGCGGATATCCCGATGCACCGACATACTGGCTGAGCCCGACGCCGGAGGGCTGGCCTCTGTTGGGCGCTTCTCTGCCGGAGGGGCCACGCTTATGGCTGATACGGTTTCCGATGGCTGCATCATTGTTCCTGACGATCGTGCTGACCGCCGCACTGGTGACGCGCACAGCCGGCTTTTGGGCAGGTCTATTGGCCGTCGCAGCGCTCGCCAGCTCGGAGTATCTGTTGGTACATGTGCGGCGCGCAATGACCGAAGCCCCCATGCTGTTCTTTATCTCCGCCCTGATCGTGGCCAGCGCATGGGGCCGGCGTGTGCTGCGCGCTGGGTCGCTTGTCAGGGCAATCCCCATAGCAGGCCTGCTGGGAGGGCTGGTGGGCCTGGGCGCAGCGAGCAAACACAATGCTGCCGTTAACCTGGCTGGTTTGTGGGCGTTGATCGTAGCAACACAGATTGGCAGCGCGTCTGGTTTCAGGCACAACACCACACGCGCTCTGGCCCTGGGATTTATTGCAACCGTCGGCGCGTTGGGCGTGTTCGTCGTGTTAACGCCGATCTTGCACACGGACACGGTGCGGCGAATCCAGATGATGCTGGCAGAACGGCAAACGTTGATTGTCCGGCAGCAGCAAGCCGGCAACGACGGTCTGACAACAGTTGGGCAACGCATCGAGGCCAGCGCCCGACGAACTTTCAATCACTACATGCCGCTGAACTGCTCACTAAACCGAGGGGAGCGGATTTTCTGGGATGTCGCCCAGAGGGCGTATCGAAGCCAAGCCGGCGGAACGCCCAGTCCGCTGGTCGGCAGCGGATTGTGCGCTTCCCTTTTCGGCCAATTGACGCCCATCGCATTGGCGAATGCTGCGCTGGCTGTGCTGGGTGGATGGCGCATCTGGTGCGCTAGGCGCCAACCTGAAGCAAGCGCGTTTTTGTTCTACGGGGCTGTGAACGTCACCCTAGCCGTCCTGTTAATTCCGCTAGACTGGGATCGCTATTATCTGCTGCCGGTTTTCTTTGCCACCACGCTCACGGCGATCGGTGTCGCGCAGGCAGGAGACTCGATCCAAACGTTGATCCGATGGGTTCAAAACAGGGTACGGCAAAGATGAACACTGGGTCGCTTCTGTTTGCAACCAAAACGAAGTTGCCTTTCGGAAGATCACTTTTGAGTTGGACTGTGCTTGTCTTCGGCGTCGTCCTATACGGCTTCGTAGTCGTGCGCACGGCTTGGGTAGGTGAAGATGCCTTTATCACCTTGCGCACCGTAGACAATTTCGTGAACGGATACGGGCCGGTGTGGAATACCGATGAGCGTGTGCAGGCTTTCACTCATCCCCTGTGGATGCTCGTATTGTCGGCAGGCTATAGCATCACACGAGAAGCCCACTTCACAACGCTGGGCTTCTCGATTGTATTGTCTTTGCTCACCGTTGGGTTGATTCTTTGGCAGGCCAAAGGCAGCCCTCTCATCATGCTGCCGGCTGTGGCAGCCCTCGTCGGCTCCAAGGCGTTCGTGGATTACTCAACTTCAGGTCTTGAAAATCCGTTATCTCACACCTTGATTGCCGCTGTCATTTTGCTGTATGCGCATGACCTGCAAGCCCCCTCAGCCCGCAGAACGATGTGGATGGCGTTGATTGCCGGGCTTGCTGTTCTGAACCGTATGGATGTCGGCCTCATCGTGCTGCCGGCTGTAATCGAGCGCAGCATGCGCCTTCGGCCAGCCGAGCGGGTTCAGGCCTGGCTGATAATGGTCGCTCCCGTCATGGCCTGGATGGCATTCTCGACTTTCTACTACGGCTTTCCGCTTCCTAACACTTACTACGCCAAGCAAGCAGCCGGAATCCCCCGCGCCCAATATATCCAGCGCGGGTTGGAGTACGTGGCAAGTTTGGTCACACTCGACCCGCTTACCGCAGTGGTCATCGTGCTTGGCCTAATAAGCCTTTTCTTTAGCACCGCAGGGCGACGCCTATGGCCGGTTACGCTCGGAGCATGGCTGTATTTGGCCTACATTGTGTGGAGCGGGGGAGACTTTATGCAGGGACGTTTCTTCAGTCCCGTCTTTCTCACAAGTATCACATGCGCTTTATGCCTGCCGCACCAAACTCCGCTCCTGAACCGTTTGCCGCTCGGAGGAAGATGGATCGTCTCGATAGGATTAACGTCAGGGATAACCGTTTTAGGTTTGCTGGCGCAGCCCGTGCCTAACCTGCTCAGCGACGAGCGCTACCCGCGCCCTCTGTTCAACCCTTCTATGCGCATCGTAGATGAACGCGGGTTCTATTACTGGGCTTCTGGATTGCTGCCGGCAATCCAGAGCCGGGATTCATCCTTGTTGCACATGCCCTGGGTACAACAGGGCATAAAAAGCAGGAACATCGAAGCGCGCCTGCACGTGTTTGGCGAAATAGGCTTTCGTGGATACTTTGCCGGCCCGAAAGTCAAATTCGTTGATCCTTATGCTCTGGCGGATGCTTTCCTTGCTCGCTTGCCCTATTACGGAGCATCGAACTGGCGAATCGGGCATGTCTCTCGTGTCATTCCGCCGGGCTACCTTGAAACACGCCTCACCGGCCAAAACCGGCTCACTAACGAGAATCTAAAACGGCTGTATGACCAGCTTGACTTAATCACCCGTGGACCGCTTTGGGATACACATAGACTGCAAACCATCATTGCTTTCAACCTCAAACCTGTTGAAATATTGCCTTCCGACCTGGAAGGGGCAGTCGTCGAAGACTTGACGTTCGAGCAGTTTGCCTTAGGAGTGCGCCGCGTTGAGGCAGACGGGCTGCGCATCTTTCTGCCGGCAAGCCAGGAGCGGCTGCCGGAGACCCTCGTGATGCGCTCTGACTCTGGGACAAACTACACGCTGCTATTCCTGGACGGCGAAGCGATCAAGGGAAAGATAGAGATACCCGCTCTCTCAGACCGTCCGGCAGACGAGCCGACAGTGCATTACATCACAACTGCTTCACGCCAGATCGGTAGATATGACACGCTTAAACTGATCCCGCACAATCCAGGGCCTTCTTCGTCGGCCGGCCTGCTCCACATTGTGCCAGACCCCTTCTTAGTGAGAACCAGGATTCCCAGAGTGTATGGAATCACCTTGTCTTCAACAGTGGGATTGTCTATATCCGATCAACACAGGAAATGGGTAGAGGGCCGACGCATGGTTGGTCTATGGGAGACAGATGAGCGCCGCGACTTAAGTCTGTCACTTGCTCTGTTCCCACTCTGCCCCGAAGCAGATCGCGCGCAACACGTGACCATCAAAGTGAACCGCATACTTCTGGGAAGCCACTCGTGGTATGAACAGGAGTGCGCCCATTCCTGGAGCGCAGAGCTGGTGATTCCGGCTGGGCTGGTCGGCAAGGGGACGAATACGATCGAGATCGAGAGTGCTTTCGTGACTCAGCTCACTGATCCTGACAGCAGTGGTATCCGCTACGCTTCAGTTGCTGTTGAGTATCTTAAGATCACTTCCGCACCGAGCCGGTAAGGCTACCTACGATTGTCTGGAAATTACAAGTTCCTCACACACCCCAGGCACCTTGACAAGGTCTGGCCAGAACATTTGGTATGTCCATAGAGTCTACATCCGTGTCAAAACGCCCCGCGCCCGCTCAGCACTGCCGGCACGGTCTTCAACAAGATCACCACATCCAGCCACAACGAGTAGTTGCGGATGTAGTACAGGTCATCCTCGACATGCAAATGCATAGGCCGGTCGCTGCGTCCGTTAATTTGCCACCAGCCCGTCATGCCCGGCGGCACGGCAAACCGCCGGCGTTGCCACGTCTCGTAGCGATTCACCAGCCAGGGCAATTCTGGGCGCGGCCCCACCAGGCTCATCTCGCCTTTCAAAACATTCACGAGCTGCGGTAGCTCGTCTAAGCTATAGCGGCGCAAAAAACGGCCGATGCGCGTCACACGCGGATCATCTCGATGTTTGTGCAACACCACGCCGCTCTCTCGCTCTCCCACTCTCCCACTCTCGCTGCCCGCCCACATCGTCCGAAGCTTGAGCATCTCGAACAGGCGGCCGTTCTCACCTACGCGCTGCTGGCGGATAAGAGCCGGCCCGGGTGAATCCAGCTTGATCAACAGAGCGAGCAACAGCAAAACCGGAACGCTGATCAGCAAAGCGATTGACGCCAGCACAATGTCCATCACCCGTTTGACCGCGCGCGCCGGCCCATCCAGCGGCGATTCGCGCAGGCGCAACACCGGAATCCCGTTCAAGTCTTCCACTCGCGTCATGAACCACGCCAAATCCAACACGTCCGGCACCAGGCTGACCTGAATCGGCAAGCGCTCCATTTCCGCCGCCAGTGACAACATGCGTTCATGCGACTGGCGCGGCAAAGCGAGAATGACTTCGGAGATATTCTTCTCAACGGCAACGCGCGCAGCCTGATCGATTCCTCCCAACACCAGCGCGCCTGGGCAAGGCTCCGAGCCAAGGGGCAGATCATCGTCCAGGAAACCGACGACCACTACCTCGCCCCGCGCTTCGGACTGAATCCGACCGACCAGCTCCAGTCCGGGACGATGCGCGCCAACGATCAACACGCGCCACGCCTCGCCATCTTTGCCGGCGCGCCGGCGCAGAAAACGCGCCGCGTGGGCCGCGTTCAAAAGAGCAATATTGATCACCCCGAAATAGACAAACTGCAAACGCGAAACCTGCCGGAAGCTCATGTACAACGCGCCGGCCAGGATCAACAGAGCCGTAAGCACGGCCAGCGTCAGCGCACCGGCCTCCCGCCGGAAATACGCGCGCCGGCGCGAATACAAATTAAATTGCGCCAGCACGATCAACCAGATCAGCGCCGTCAGGGCGTACACCGGCCAGCTCAACGCTACTCCTGCTTCGTTGATCGGCCGACCAAACGGCAAGAGCAGGCGCAGGCGTTCTGCCAGCCAAAGGGAAAATAGCGTCAGTCCCAGATCGAGGCCGATCGCCATTAACATGCGATTGGTGTTGACGGGAACGTGCATGGCGCAATCAACGTCGCGGGAGCGGATTCAACTGCTGGCGCTGGTGTAGTGCCGGACGGCCATCTGCCACAGGCGCGCGCTGAGCCAAAGTGCAGCAGCGGCACACACCAGCCCGTACAAGGCCGGCGCAAGGGTCAGGCGACCCAGCAATGCCTC
>JANWVJ010000146.1 GCA_025056895.1 Thermoflexales bacterium | reverse complement strand
GATGTTGAAAGCACGCGCATCTTCCTAGCGTTTATCCTGATTGATTCGATCAGCCACGTCACGACGGTGATAGTGATGTTGGCGGCGTTGGTGAGGCTCGACCTGTTGCTGGCAGCAGTAGCTGTCCTCCCTACCGTCGCCTCGGGCGTCGGCTTGTACGTGTTGTATCAACGCTGGCATCGTATCAACCGCCGCATTCATGAGCAAAACGCCGTGGTGTCGGCTGTGTTGCAGGACAGTTTGGCCGGCATCAAGGTCGTCAAGTCTTTCGCACAGGAGCAACAGGAAGAAGACAAGTATCTGAACGCCGTGCAGACTCTCCAAAAATTGCACATCGAGGCAAATGATGGCTGGTACACACGCTATCCCTTCATCGGCGCGATTCCACGCTTGATGCAGTTGGCGCTGATCGTGATCGGCGGCATTCAAGTCGTCAATGGAAATATTTCACTGGGCACGCTGGTAGCCAGCATCAGCTTCACTGGTCTGTTGTTGGGGGCGGTGAACGCGCTGGGCACTCAATTGACGACGCTGGGACAAACGGCCACGGCGGCCGTGCGCATCTTCGAGCTGCTCGACGAGCCGGTGAAGATTAAAACGTCCGATCGCCCTGTTCGCCTAGGGGAGATCAAAGGCGACATTCGCTTTGAGCATGTCAGTTTCAAATATGCGACCGCCAAAGCCCATACGCTCAAAAACATCAACTTACACGTGCCGGCAGGAACGTCGTTGGCGTTGGTAGGCGCAACGGGAGCCGGCAAGAGCACCCTGGTTCATCTCATCGGGCGGTTCTATGACCCAACTTCCGGTCGTGTGCTGATCGATGGACAAGACGTGCGCAGCGTTGATCTAGATGAGTTGCGCAGCCAGATCGGTATTGTGGCCCAAGACAATCTGTTGTTTTCGGCCACCATTGCCGAGAATATCGCCTTCGGCCGTCCTGATGCGCCGCGTGAAGCGATTGAGCGCGCGGCGCGTCTGGCTCAAGCACACGAATTCATCAGCAAACTGCCGGATGGCTATGACACCTTGATCGGTGAGCGGGGAGTCGGTTTGTCTGGCGGCCAGCGTCAGCGCATCGCCATCGCGCGCGCCATCCTGCTCGACCCCAAAATCTTGATCCTGGACGATTCGATGTCCGCCGTTGACGCGGAAACAGAACGCTTGTTGCAATCTGCGATTGCCGAAGTCATGCGCGGGCGCACCACCATTCTGATTGCCCATCGCTTATCCACCGTACAACAAGCCGATCGCATCGTCGTTCTGCACGAAGGCGAGATTGTTGAACAAGGCACGGTCCCCGAGTTGATGCGCAGCGGAGGCTACTACCGACGTGTGCTGGAACTGCAACGCATGACGACGACCGCTGATGTGGCGACAGGACTGGTGGCTGCCCTGTGATTTGGAGGAGCGATGTTGCGAGGAATCACCCGACCGGTACGTCGAACAGCAGACCCCGACGCGCCGCCTCCTCAGCCGGCGTTGAAAACGTTGCGCCGGCTGTTTCGCTATCTCGCTCCGTACAAATGGTGGATGTCAGGCACCGTTGCCCTGTACATGATGTGCGTCGCCATTGCGCAGATGTACCCGTTCATCGATCGTGTGTTGATCGACGAGTACATCGCCCAGCAACGCATCGACGTCAACTTTTACCTGGTCGTTTTGGCAGCGGTGATCCTGCACGTTATTAACTATGCGGCCTTTGGTGTGCGCACGTTGTCTATTGTGCGCATCAGCCAGCGGGTGTTATTTGATCTCCGCCGGCAGTTGTTTCATCACATCCAGCGGTTGTCCTTCAACTTCTTCGAATCCTGGCCGGTGGGCAAAATCATGTCGCGCTTTCAGAGCGACGTGACCACACTCAACGATTTTCTGACCAACCAAGTCGCGTCGATTTTTCACGATGCAGTCTCGGCGATTGTGGTTATCGCCTTTATGCTGGCCATTGACGCCGGCCTGGCGGCGGTGGCCTTATGCACCTTGCCCATCCTGGTTGGAGCAGGCGCATACTTGCGCCCGCGTATGCATGCCGGCTGGGAGGCAGTCCGCGAGTACGCCACACGCTTCAACATCTTTCTAGCGGAAAACATCGCCGGCATGCGTGTGATTCAAGCCTTTGTGCGCCAACAGGTCAACTTCCAGCAATTTATCGAAGCCAATCAGAAAGTGGTCGAGCGCTGGATGAAGGTGATCACACTCAGCGCGCAACTGGGGCCGATCGTGGAGTTGACGCGCGCCTTTGGCCTAGCGGCAGTGCTGTATGTGGCAGCTTATCAGATCGGCGCGACATCCACTCTAACGGTCGGCACCTTAGTCGCCTTCGCAGCGTACATTAATGCTTTGTGGGGTCCGATCAGCACCTTTACCAACTCGTACATCGTCCTGCAAGCCACACTTGCCTCGGCAGAAAAGGTGTTCGAGCTGCTGGACACACAGCCCGCCGTCAAAGACGCACCCAACGCGGTCATCATGCCGCGTGTGAAAGGCGAAATCGTATTTGAGCACGTGTCGTTCAGCTACGATGGTTCGCGGATGGTGCTCAAAGATATCAATCTCTGCATCCCAGCCGGCCAACTTGCGGCGCTGGTCGGACAAACCGGCTCAGGCAAGACGACCATCGCCAGCCTGGTCAGCCGTTTCTATGACGTCACCCAGGGGCGCATTCTGATCGACGGATTGGACATCCGCTCGGTTACACAAGAATCGCTGCGCCGGCAGCAGATTGCCGTCGTACTGCAAGAACCGTTCATCTTCACCGATACGCTGGCGAATAACATCCGCTATGGCCGGCCATCGGCCGGCATGGACGAGATTGTTGCCGCTGCCAAACTCGCCAATTGTCACGACTTCATCGAGAAATTGCCGGAAGGGTACGACACCCTGGCGCACGAGCGCGGTTCTCAGTTTTCCGTCGGCCAGCGCCAGTTGATCTCCATCGCGCGCGCGATTCTGGCCGATACGCCGATTTTGATCCTGGACGAAGCGACTTCGGCGGTGGACACGGAGACCGAGCAACTGATCCAGCAGGCGCTAGAGCGGCTGATGCAGGGGCGCACGTCGATCGTCATTGCCCACCGCCTCTCCACGGTGCGCAAAGCCGATCAAATTGTGGTGCTGCGTGAGGGGCAGATTGTCGAGATCGGCAACCATCAAACGCTTATGGCCAAGCCGGACGGATATTACGCCCGCCTGGTCCAGGCGCAGATGATGGGCCAACACTGACCTGCTCGAGCGATGCCCAGGCCCAAGATGGAACAAAGCCTCCCGTCAGGTGGCTGATGGGAGGCTGTTGAGTGCCAAAAGAGAGGGAAAGCTCCGCCCAGACCAGACCTAGTTGCCCGGCGGCGGGAGGGGCGGCTCGCTTGCCGGCCGTGCCGGCGCTGTGGTTGGCAGGCTGACCGGCTCTGCACTGGCCGGTTTCACTTCGCCGGACTTGATCATGCGCGTCAGTTGCTCAAGCATATCTTGATTGACGCGCGCAACATACTCTGCCTCCGCAGCAGCCTCGGCTGTCGCCCCGGTGATGAACAGCGACGCAAAGTTGACCAGGCCGATCACGATCACCACCAGGCCGATCAGATTCATGCCGCCGATGTAAATGCCGGCAAAAATTTGCTGCGCTGCCACCAGCAAGATGAGGCCGCCTACTACGCCAACTACCAGCACGATCCAGGCCAGCACTTTGTAAACGATTGTCACAATCCGCAGGACGCCATCTTTCCGTGGAACGTTCATGTCGTCGTCACTCCTCCTTCAAGAGTTGGGCTGGGATTTAAAGATGAACGCGCTTGTCTCGTCGTGTTTTAACTTCGCCACGAGCTATCTGAGCGCCGTCCGTCTCACTCCCTCTCTTTAGTTACCGGGTAGGGGAATCTGTTGCTGGCCTTGGGCCACCGGGAACTGGATCACGATTTCCGAATCGACACGGCGAATGTTGGGCACGATCGTGCTGACCACTTCGCGCACATTCGCAAGCGCCGGGTCGGTCAAGAAAGCGTTGACCAGCTCGGCAGTGTTCTTCAGGTACTCCTCGCTCCAGACAATGTTGGGCAAACCTTCGCCGTTCACATATACCGTGACGCCATCTGGTGTGACGTGCAGCACGATGTGTTGGACGTTCTGGCTTTGCAAGTTGCTCACAGTGGCGGCGCCCAGCTCCAAGGAGCGGAAGTCAAAGCCCGCGCCACCAAACAGCGCCTCGATGTCGCGGGTGGAAACGCCGGCGATGGAAGGCACGCCGTCTCGATCGAAGCGCAGTGTCAAGCGCGTCTTGGCGATCACATCCGAAGCAGGGCTGGGCGGCGGCAATTGGGTCTTAACCGTTGCGTCACGCAGGGGGATTTCTTTGGCGCCGCTCTTCAGGGGGAACTTGACAGCAATATCCAATCCGATATTCTGCAAGCGCGGCAACAGCAGCTTCACCACCCGCGCCTGTTCTGCCGGCAGCACGCCGAATAGTTCCATGCTGTTGCCGAGCGTATTCATGGATTGGCTCGTCCAGGTGACGTGCGGCAACGGCTTGGCGTTAACAAAAATAAACAACCCATCGTTCTTGTGCAGGACTTCAATGTGCTGGATATCGCCGGCTACCAGCGTGTCCACCAAATCCTTGGGCAGCGCAAACATGCTGGGATCCATGTTGGCCAGCGCCAACAACTGCGGCGAGATGCCGGCGATCGATGGGTTGCCGTCGGCGTCGATCTCGACCACAATCCTGGGCAAAGCAATCATGAATTCGCGATTGGCTTCGCCGATGTCGGTCGGACCGGTAGCGCAACCGGCAAGCAGAAGGGCGAACAGCGGAATCAGCGAAACGACACGTTTGACAGATGCCATTGTTATCTTTACCTCCTGAAGTCATGGGCCAAAGCCCGGTCATGCTCTTTGGGCCAACGCCCCTCGGACAGGGGGAATTATGAACAGAATGTGGCGTTTGCGCAACCGCTTCTGCGGCTGTTCCTGAACGTTGATCCAGATCGTAGGGCATTCGTCAGGTACACTGACCGTGCCATCCAGGGCGGATCGATCTGCGGCGATAATCTGCGCATTCGGAGGTTGGATAGTTGATATGAGCCAAATGGAGCGTGCAATTCTGGCCGGCTTGTGTGTCCTGGCCATCGCAGGATCGGGTGGTTGCAAGGTTGCCGAAAGTGTGGCCCGCCCCGTGCAGCGCAGTGCGAATCAGAACGCTGCGGCCCGGCTGTGGCGCGATGTGCCGCCCCTTGCCGATGCTACGCTGGTTGAGTTGGACTTGCCGTTCCTGCTCCGACTGGCGCTCTACTCCGCCGCCGGCGATCTCGCACGCGATAGCAATCTCAAGCTAAACAGCTTTGATTTTGTGATTTACCAAGTCGACGCTACGCCGGAAGATGTGCAGACGTTCTACACTGCCGAACGCATGGCCGGTGCCGGTTGGAACGCCGAGCGGCAACCAGGCTGTACGCAAACGGCCAGTTTGGGAGGAGTGCTCTGCACATTTGCCCGCAGCGCTGGCGATCGGCATACGGCCTTGTTCATCGTCGCCGGCCGTGATGATCCCGCCAAGCCAACCTACGTTTACTATGTGCGTTTCGACAGCACGCGCATCTCTCCAACTGCCACACCCAACCGATGAAAGCCACGACTGTCGAATGCCGAGCCGAACCGGTCAAGCTGGTTCAGCGTTTGCGCTGCAACAGCCCCACGCTATAGAACTCGTATGAGGCGGCGCGATCCGGCACATCCACTACATGCACCGTAAAGCGGCACGGCAGGCCGTTGTCTGGGCAGTGCGTCGCCCACCATTCACGATAGGCTTTGGCGTAGGCTGCTCGCAACCGCTCGATTTCTTGCTGGTAACCGATCGGATCGACCAGCGGATGAGGCTGTTTGGGTTGGCAGCCAAACACGTGCATTTCGATGAAGTCCACTTCACTGATTGATTGACAGATGCCGGCCTCGCGCAGCCATTTCTCCCAGCATTGAAACACAAGCGGAATCTCGCGCTCAGGATCCATCGTTACCAATTCATCTAGTCCCAGCACGTGCTTTGCCGAGTAGCCGCCGGTTAAGCCCGCGAAGTAAATACGCACATCGCCGTCTGACTGTTCTTCGGTCACCAGCGCCGATAGCACCGGCGCGTCCCCTTCGGAGTAATACGTCAACTTGCCGCGTTTTTTAATGTTGAAGGCCATGTTCTCTCCTTTGGCTACAACAGTTCAAGCAGGCGCGCTTGCACTATCCCAACTTCCTCGTCGCTCAGCGTCATAGGGTTAAGGAAAATGCCGCGCTCATCGGCTGCAGCCACTGAGATAGCCGGCTCGCCGGCCATCAGCGCAGCCATTAACGCCTCGCGCGTCAACCGCGCTGTGTCATCGAGAATGACCTCGCAGCGCGGCAGCGGTTGGCCGGCCTCGTTCGGGAAGGAACGCCGGGCGCAAACGCCTGGTCTCGTGTTCAGTGCGCGGCACCATTCGGCCACTATCCGCTCGTCGCGTGCTCGTCGCGCTGCGTGGTCGAGTGACATATAGCGTTTCACTGCTGCCAGCAACCCAACCATCTCTTCCTTGCCCACTTTCATCGGCCGTCCCAATCCTTGGTTGGGATTACCCAGCGGCCGCATCGCTTCAATTAACCATTTCTTGCCGACGACCAGACCTGTAGATTGTGGGCCGCGCAAGTCCTTGCCGCCGCTGAAAATGGCACATGCCGCGCCCATCTGGGTGAACTGCCACAGGTTCTCCAGCGGCGGCAACTGGGCTGCCGCATCCACAATGACCGGCACGCCTTGTATGGCGCAAATCTCGATCACCTGAGCCAAGGGCAGATCGCCGCGCCCTGTCATGGCGCCCTGAAACCACACCAAGACAGCCGTGCGATCATTGATTGCTGCCTCCAGTTCTGCCGGTGTGCACACAGTGCCATCGCCAATCTCGACGATCTTCAAGCCGGCATTGCGGATCGCATGGTCGTAGCCGTTGCGGTGAGATTTAAACACCAGCGCCTCGTTCTTCATGCCGCTCGTGTCTGGCAAGCGCATCATGCGCTCTCGATCGCCGCGCGCAGCGCAAGCAGCCACTGCCAGCACAATGCCGGCTGCCGCGCCGGTTGCGACGTAGGCGGCCTCGTTGTGCGTCAACTCGGCCAACTTTTCGCCCACGCGCATGTGCAACTCATCGAGATCAACGAACCAGTCGGCTGCTTCCTGCATCGCCGCCAGCACTTCCGGCGGCATGATGCTCCCGCCCAGCCGCGTGAGCGTCGCGTTCGCGTTGATGATCCGCCTCACACCTAATTCGTCATAGATGCTCATACATCCTCTCCCCCCGGCAAGCGCCAATAGGCCGGCGGGGCCTCTGTCCAGTGCGGCAGGCTGAACCCGTTGGGATCAAACACGATCTGGCCGGCCCGCACGGTCAAGACACATTCTAGTTTTTGGTGTCCTATGATCTTGGCGCGTCCACAATCGACAAACCCAAAC
>JANWVJ010000145.1 GCA_025056895.1 Thermoflexales bacterium | reverse complement strand
CAAAGCCCTCGCCCTGGTCATAGTCGAACGGAAAAGTCAACAGGGCGCGGGCATACACCACGTAGATGACAAAGTAGCCGACAAAAACGAGCAACACGCCGGCCAGCAGGATCAGAGAAACTGCGGGCGCGAGTAGGCGCGCGACAAGGGCAAATCCGGTTCGCCCTGTGATGGCGCGGCGCCGATCGGTCAAGCTGCTGATTTGCATGCGACTAATGCATTTCGACGGTGACCGTGCCGAGGCCCTTGCGATAGTAGTGAAAATGCACGTTCGGATGATCGGCCAACAACGACATCGGCACGGCGCTGTCGGGCAACCGCTTGGAGATCATCAAAGCAGTTAAGCGCATGCCAAACGGATTGTCATGATGGCCAGCGTGCCAGATCGAGACTCGCTCAGCTTTCCAAGTTTCGCGAGGGCCTACCGTAGCAGCTTGGGTGGGCACCAGGCTAACGTTGCCGCCGCCGGAGGTGCGGGCGTTTTGAATAACGGTCATCGGATGCAGGTCAACAACACGCGCCCCTAAAGCGCGATACACGTCGGGTGGAGGAGGTGCATCGAGATAAGCGCCGGCGCGTCGCGGCGGATCGTTGAAAGCCCAGTGTTTGACTTCACCCTGGCCGCCCTGCATGACCACACAACGAATTTCGTCAAACGAGCGACTGTAAGCATTCAGATCGCCGGTTGGAAAGTGCAAGTGGTCATCTGGCATGCGCAGGCGCGGGTCGATGCGATTGAAGCACAACTCTAAGTCTGCTTTAGCAAACGAAAGGGGGTGTGTGATAGACACCGGCCGGCCGTTCTCTACCCACTCATCCATCCCCCAGAAGTGAGCATCGCGCACGTCCAGCTCCAAGCTATTGACGATCCGAGCAACTAAGGGCAGTTGTTCGGTCGGGCCGATTGGGCCACAAATGCCGGCTGGGTTGTCCAGTGTGGAGTGCCGCCACGCTTCTATATACTCCAGTGCTTCGGCCAGGTAGAACTCCTCGAGCGTGTCGTAGAAATGAACCTGGAAGCCGGGGCGAGAGAGCTGCAACACGTCCTCCGCGCTTAATGTCGCGGCGTCGTGTAACAGAGCCTCGTCCAGTGTGGTGTAGTCCCACCATTCGGGAGCAACTTTGCTGATTGCGCGCGCCATAGGCATCGATTCTCCTAATAAGTCGGATTATCTAACACATGAGCAGTGGGCATTGCGCGCTTGTGTCAAACACATAGCGCGCAGGACAGGTTGTCTGTCCTGCGCGCTGCGTTGCGAATCAGAGAGGATGTATGAGGGTGGCTCGCCGCACGGAAGCTGTTCTGCATCAGGCAGTTTATGCTTACTCAGTTGCCGGCGGAGCAGGCGATTCTGCCGGCGCCGCAGCCTGGGACAAGCTCTGTTTTGCGCGCCCGCCGACGCGCTCTTTCAGACGCGCGGATTTGCCTTGCAGCTTGCGGAAGTAATACAACTGGGCGCGGCGCACCTTGGCGTGGCGTAGGACTTCAACTTTGTCGATGCGCGGGGAATGCAACAAGTACGTGCGTTCAACGCCGATATTGTTGCTCGCGATGCGACGCACGGTGAAGCTGGCGTTTGCGCCGCCTTTGCGCAAGCGGATTACGACACCTTGAAATACCTGAATACGCTCACGATCTCCCTCCACGATGCGTTGATGCACACGCACGGTGTCACCGGGTTGAAGGGCCGGCACCTTGGGATTCGGCTGCAAACTCTTCTCGATGGATTCAACGAGATTCATATCGGAACTCCGTCGTACGTAGCATTCAGGCCGGTGGGTTCGAGAAGCCGAAACACGCGCCGGCCGGAACACAAACCATCAACGCTTGGTGTAGGTTGGCGCTTTGCGGGCGCGCTTCAATCCCGGCTTCTTGCGCTCCTTCTCGCGGGCATCACGTGATAAATAGCCTGCCGAGCGCAGCGGGCTGCGATACTCTTCATCGATCTTGAGCAAGGCGCGGGCGATCGCCATCTGCGAAGCAACCGCTTGACCGGTGATGCCGCCACCTTTGACGTGCACACTCACGTTATAGCGAGTGTCTGCGCCGGTCAAGGCCAAGGGCGCTTTAACGGCTGCCACATCGGTCTCGCGACCAAAATACTCAGACAGCTCGCGATCGTTGATGGTGATCTTGCCGGCCCCGCCGACATACAGGCGGGCGCGGGCAGTAGCCTCCTTGCGCCGTCCGACTCCTTCGTAATACTGCTGTTGTGTCTCTGCCATGCCTTTTATTTGTCCCTCATCCTAGCGAAAGGCCGATGACGAGCGACCAGATGCGTCGATTGCATTAGGCGCGCCTCGCCTTCCGTCATCAGCCCTCCGCTGCTACATGCTACAGCTCCAGATTGATTGGTTGTTGCGCGGCATGTGGATGCTCGCTGCCGCCATACACCTTCAACTTGGTAATCATCTTTCGTCCCAGCCGGCCGTGCGGGATCATGCCCCAGACAGCCTGGCGGATGACCCGTTCAGGCCGTTTGGCGAGAACGGTTTGCAGCGACTCCTCCTTTAGACCCGCACCAGTGTACATCGAATGGCGATAGTACTTCTTCTCGGTCATTCGGTTGCCGGTCACTTTGATCTTTGAGGCATTGACCACGATCACGAAGTCGCCGCAATCCAGGCTGGGTGTGTAGATCGGCTTATGCTTACCCATGATGATCTTGGCAATCTTGGTTGCCAGGCGGCCAAGGGTTTTTCCTTCGGCGTCCACGACATACCACGCCTTGCCGGCCAGAACTTCATTCGGCTTTGCCGTGTATGTTTTGTTTGTCACCGCCATTGTTTTGTCACCTCAATAATTCACCTGCGTCAGACACAGGCCACACGCCGGTGCTGCGCCCTTAACACGCCGCGCATCGCGGTTAGTAAGAATCTCCTTTACTTCGTCAGGATCAAGTTGTCCCGACCCAACACGAACTAAGGTGGCCACTATACGACGCACCATGCGAAACAGAAATGCATTGGCCTCAATCGTGAAACGCCACTGGCCATCTTCACCGTTCCACTCGGCGCGCATCACATGACGCACCGTGACATCGCCGTACGGCGCGCTGCCAAAAGCAGCAAAGTCATGCTCTCCGATCAACCACTGTGTGGCGCGCTGAATGGCTGCTCTGTCCAGACGTAGATTGACTTGCCACTCATAACGCCTCGTTAAAGGCCGGCGCACAGATGTCTCTGTTATGCGATATTCATACACTCGGCTACGAGCGTCGTAGCGCGGATGAAAGCCCGGCTCGCAAGGCGCCAGATCAACCACTGCCACGTCGTCGGGCAGTTCGCTGTTTGCCGCGCGCTGCAAGTCATCGAGCGTGTGACGCCACGCAACATCAAACGCGATCACCTGCCCTGTTGCGTGCACACCGGCATCTGTGCGCCCTGCGCCCACTACAGTCACAGCGTGGCCACAAATGCGTCCGAACGCTACCTCCAGTTCGCCTTGAACACTGCGCGCGTTTGTCTGTCGTTGAAAACCGTGGAAATCCGTGCCATCGTAGGCAATTGTCGCGCGCAGACGCATCTCATCATCGTATGTGAACCTCACGCTGTCGGGCAGAAACGCGCCTAAAACAATTCGTTCAGCTCCATTCAATCATCGCCATTGGCGCATTGTCGCCCTTGCGCGGACCAAGCTTGTAGATGCGGGTATAGCCGCCCTTGCGATCTTGGTAACGCGGGGCGATTTCGGTGAACAGCTTGCGCACAATCGCAACACCGCCGTTAGTCTGGGCGGCAACGCGCCGGCGCGCCACAACTTGCGCGCCTTTATCAGTTGCTGCCAGTCCTTGTTTGGCAATGGTCACCAGCTTTTCAGCTTGATCGCGTATTGCTTTACACTTGGCCTCAGTAGTCTGAATACGACCATGCCGAATGAGTTCGGTCACGAGTGCCCGACGCAGGCTGGTGCGTTGTGCGGTCGAGCGGCCGAGCTTGTATCCAGCAACTTTGTGTCTCATGTTACCTTTCTTCCTCTGCAACCGTCGCAGCTTCTGGCTCGCGCGGCCACAGGCCGCGTGCCTTCAGCTTTTCTCTCAACTCCGCCATTGACTTTTCGCCGAAGTTGCGCAAGTTGGTGAGCGTACCGCCGTTCTTCTCGATCATGTCCAACAAATCGCCGATGGTGGAGATGCCCGTGCGCTTCAGAGCGTTGTATACGCGCACGCTCAACTCCAATTCTTCAATCGGTTTGACGCCTAATTCGCTGGGGATGCCCTTGCTCTCCACAGCGCCTTCGGCAGTGAGATCGTCAAGCGACACGCCGGCAATCAGTTGCAAATGTTGCACCAGAATCATGGCTGCTTGTCGCAAGGCGTCTTGCGGACGAATGGAGCCGTCGGTCCAGATTTCCAACACCAAACGGTCGTAATTCGTCATTTGGCCGACACGAGCTGCCTCGACTTCGTAATTGACGCGACGGACGGGGCTGAAGATGGCATCCACCGGTAGTTCGCCGATCGGCAACCTGCCGCGTTGCTCGGCCGGGGAGTAACCGCGTCCGCTTTCGACCTGAAACTCGATATCCAGGCGGGCCTTGCTTGAATCGGTGGTGAACAAATACAAGTCAGGATTGACGATCTCGATTTCAGGAGGCGCGATGATATCGCCGGCAGTGACTACACCCTCACCGCGCACTTCCAAACGCATGCGCATCGGGCCATCACCCTTCATGCGCAAGCGAATCTGCTTGACGTTCAACATCAACTGCATCACATCTTCTTTGACATGTGGAATGTCAGAGAACTCGTGATGCACATCCGTCAGGCGCATCGAGGTGACGGCTGCGCCCGGCAATGAACTTAACAGGACGCGCCGGAGGGAGTTGCCGATGGTGACGCCGTAGCCTTGCTCCATGGCGCCGATGATGAAGCGCCCATAATCGCGCGTCAGGACATCACTCTCAACTTTTGGGAAAACGGGTGCCGTTAACAACGCAACCTCCGTTGACAATCAGCGACAATCAGCCACCGCCTAGGCCGCACAGAGACAAACTGCCGACAGCTTGCATCGGCGGCTGACTGACCTGGACTACCGCGAATAGAATTCGACGACTAACTGTTCTTTGATAGGCACTTCGATGTCTTCACGGGTAGGCAGCGCCTGCACCGTTGCCGACAAATTCATGCGATCGGCGCTGAGCCAGCGTGGTGTCGGCACATCATTGTTCTTTTCTTCGACCCACCCTTTCCAGTATGGCAACCCACGGCTGGTTTCACGAACCGTAATCGTGTCACCTGGCTTAACCAAGTAAGAGGGAATGTCGACTGGATGGCCGTTCACATAGAAATGGGCATGGGTAACCAGTTGGCGGGCAGCCGCGCGAGACGGCGCCAAGCCGGCGCGGTATACCACGTTATCCAGCCGGCGCTCGAGCAATACAAGTAGTTGTGCGCCGGTCACGCCGCGCGCCTTGAGAGCTTGGCGGAAATAGCGCCGGAATTGAGACTCCAGAACGCCGTAGATACGGCGGAGCTTTTGCTTCTCACGCAACTGCATCTGATAGTCGCTTGATTTCGCACGGCGCATCTTCGCATTTGGGCCGTGCTGACCAGGGAAATAGCCGCGCTTGTCAATTGCGCACTTTGGGCTAAGGCAGCGCGCGCCTTTCAGAAAGAGTTTCTCGCCTTCGCGCCGGCAAAGGCGACACACGGGTTCAATATGTCGTGCCATGTCTCTGTTTCCGATGGGTAATGATCGATCTTGGAGAGGAAACCGTTCTCGATTGCCGCATGGCAACTGAAAAGTCCACTCCAAGATACAGAATGGTTAGACGCGGCGCTTCTTGGGTGGCCGGCAGCCGTTATGCGGCACCGGCGTCACGTCGGTGATCGAACGCACACGCAGGCCGGCCCCTTGCAAGGCACGGATGGCAGCTTCGCGGCCCGGACCGGGGCCGCTCACGTACACATCGACTTCCTGCATGCCGTTGTCCAAGGCCATACGGATCGCATTTTGCATGGCCACACGTGCGGCGAAGGGTGTACTCTTGCGATTACCCTTAAATCCTGCCGAACCAGCGGTAGCCCAGCAAATCGTACTGCCGGCCCGGTCGGTGACCGTGATCAGCGTATTGTTGAACGTTGCCAGGATGTGCACCTGGCCATAAGCCACATTCTTGCGCGCGCGTCGGGGGTTAGTTTGTCGGCGCGCACCGCGTCCTGATGGTCGTCCCATAGATGAATTACCTCGCTCGTGCTACGCGCGGGGGCGCATGTTCCAAACTGAGCGCTGTGAGTAACGCCCAGCGTAGAAACACGGCGCCGGCCGCAGATTACTTCTTCTTAGCGCCGCGACGCCGCCCGCGTCCGGCAACTGTTTTCTTGACACCTTTGCGCGTGCGCGCGTTGGTGCGTGTGCGCTGGCCGCGAACAGGCAAATTGCGCTTATGGCGCAGCCCGCGATAACAGCCGATCTCGATCAGACGTTTGATATTTAACTGAACTTCGCGGCGCAAATCGCCTTCGACGCGGTATTCCTTTTCGATGATGTCGCGCAGCGTAGCTACTTCGACTTCGGTCAAGTCTTTGACGCGCGTGGCCGGATTGATGCTGGTCTGCTTAAGAATGGTCGCAGCCAACGGCCGGCCGATGCCGTAGATATACGACAAGCCGATGTCGATGCGCTTGTTGCGCGGCAAGTCAACGCCCGCTATTCTTGCCATATCTTTCTCCTGGATCAGTGCGCCTGTGAAACGTGAAGTTTACAGAGCGGCGTTGCGCCGGCACGACTCTTTCGTCCTTCGCGCTTGCAGGCGGTTGTACCCTTTAGCTAGCCTTGCCTTTGTTTGTGCTTCGGGTTGTCACAAATCACATAGACGCGCCCGTGACGCTTGACGATTTTGCACTTCGGGCAGCGTTTTTTTACGCTGGATGCCACTTTCATTCATCACACTCCCTCTTTGACCAGGCGCAGAAAATCCGACTTGCATCTTGAAGCGCAAGCCGGACAGCCGGGTTGGTATCGCTCACTCTTGCCTTGTTAAAACCTCTGGCTCACCCTCGGTGATGGCCACGGTATGTTCAAAATGGGCAGATAGTTTACCATCTATCGTCGCAACCGTCCACCCATCTCGCTTGACTTTGGTGCCGTGTTTGCCGGCGTTGATCATCGGCTCAATCGCGATGGTCAAGCCGGGGCGCAGCAACAGGCCCTGTCCTTCCTTGCCCACGTTGAGCATGCTGAACCCTTCGTGGAGTTCACGGCCTACGCCGTGGCTGGTGTACTCACGCACCACACTAAAGCCGTTCGATTCTGCTCTGCGTTGAATTGCTGCGCCGATGTCGCCGGTACGCCGGCCGGCTCTGGCGACTGCAATGGCATCGTCCAAACATTGCCGCGTCACGTCGATTAGCTTTTGCGCCTGCGGGCTTACCTCGCCAACCGCGAAAGTCATAGCCGAGTCGGCATGGTAGCCTTTGTAATAGGCTCCGGCATCTACCTTGAGCAATTCACCTTCTCTCAAGCGCCGCTCAGTGGGAATGCCGTGCACAATCTCGTCATTGAGGGAGGCGCAGATAGAAGCCGGGAACGGCGGCACTTTGGGATCATTGCTTGGATA
>JANWVJ010000144.1 GCA_025056895.1 Thermoflexales bacterium | reverse complement strand
ATGAAGCGGCGCGGCAAGGTGTGGTGCCGCATCTTCCCAGACAAGCCGGTGACAGCTAAGCCGGCTGAGACACGCATGGGCAAAGGCAAAGGCTCGGTCGATCACTGGGTCGCCGTAGTCAAACCAGGCCGAATCATGTTTGAAGTGGCCGGCGTGCCCGAAGATGTCGCCAAAGTTGCCCTGAGCCAGGCAGGTTACAAGCTGCCCATTCCCACTCAGGTGATTGCCCGCAGTGAAGTCTAGGCGAGGGGAGGCAAGATGAGGTTCGATGAATTGGCGGCTTTGACGACCGCCGAACTTCAAAAAAAGCTCGACGATACCTATCGCGAACTGTTCAATCTCCGCTTTCAGCGGGCGCAAAATCAGTTGAAGGATACGAATAGCATCAAGCGCGTCCGGCATGACATCGCGCGCATTAAGACCGTGCTACGGCAGCGCGAGTTGGCTCAGGCCATCCGCGCAACACAGGTACAGCAGCGAGGTGAGGCATGAGCAGAGAAAATCGCCGGCGCATGATCGGTGTGGTCGTGAGCGACAAAACGCCGAAGACCATCGTTGTCAAAGTGGATCGCACCCTGCGTCATCCTTTGTATCGCAAGGTGTTGCGCCGCAGTCAGCGCTATATGGCGCATGATGAGCGAGACGAAGCCAAAGAAGGCGATTTGGTTCAGATCGTCGAATCTCGACCGCTCAGTGCGCGCAAGCGCTGGCTGCTAGAACAAATTGTGCGTCGCGCAGGCGCCTAAGGCGCCGAGCGGTTGACGTGTATCGACAGGAGCGTGACCATGGTTCAGCAAGAAACTCGTCTGCAAGTGGCAGACAACACAGGCGCTAAGGAGCTGCTCTGCATTCAGGTGCGAGGAGGCAGCAAGCGCCGCTACGGTAGAGTCGGCGATATCATCGTGGCAACTGTGAAGTCCGCCAGCCCAACTGCCGACGTGAAGAAAAGCAGCGTTGTAAAGGCGGTGATCGTGCGCGTCGCAAAGGAGTACCGCCGGTCTGATGGGTCCTACATCAAGTTCGACGACAATGCAGCGGTGATTTTGGCCGATGACGGCGTCAACCCACGCGGTTCGCGCATCTTCGGTCCGGTGGCTCGTGAACTGCGCGATAAGGGATTCATGAAGATCGTCTCCCTCGCGCCTGAGGTGTTGTGAGGGGAGGGTGCGCGATGAAGATCAAAAAAGGAGACACCGTTGAGGTGATCACCGGCAACGATCGCGGCAAGCGCGGAGAAGTGGTACGCGCGCTGCCCAAGCAGCACAAAATCGTCGTGCGCGGCGTGAACGTCGTCAAGAAGCACGCCAAACAGCGCCGGCAGAACTTGCGCGCCACCCAGACCGGCTTAGTCGAGCTAGAGATGCCGATTGATGTATCGAATGTCAAGCTGGTGACGCCTGCCGGCAAAATCACCCGCGTGAACTATCGGGAAGAACAAGGCGTCCTCAAACGCTATTCCAACAAGTACGACGAAATCATCGACTGAGCGGGCGCGAGCAGTCAGTCGTCAGCGGCCAGGGTGCTGATTGCTGACGACTGATTGCTGGCTACTGAGTACTTAAAATGGCTGACTACAGGAAGAAATATTTGGAAGAAGTGCGGCCGGCCCTGGCGCGGCAGTTCGGCTACAAGAACGTGATGCAGGTGCCGAAAATCGAGAAGATCGTTGTCAACGTCGGCGTGGGCCGCGAATCAGCCGACAATCCAAAAGTGCTTGATTTCGCAGCCAATGATTTGGCCGCAATTACCGGCCAAAAGCCGGTGATCACCAAAGCCAAAAAGTCGATTGCGAACTTCAAGCTGCGCGAAGGCCGGCCGATTGGCGTTAAGGTGACGTTGCGCGGTCAGCGCATGTGGGATTTTCTAGATCGCCTGATCAACCTGGCCCTGCCGCGTGTGCGTGACTTTCGCGGCATCTCACCCGATGCATTCGATGGTCGCGGCAACTACACCCTCGGCTTGCGCGAGCAATTGATCTTTCCGGAGATCGATTACGACAAAATTGACAAGGTCCGCGGACTGGAGGTCACCATTGTCACCACGGCCCGCACCGACGACGAAGGCCGAGCGTTGCTGGCCCTCTTCGGCATGCCGTTTGCCAAGGCCGGCAGCGGGGGTTGAGGTAGGCGAGTCGCCAGCGCGCTTTGCAAGGCGAAGCCGTTCGGGTCGCTGACCACAATGGAGTGAGAGCAAGTATGGCAAGAAAGTGCATGATGTACCGAGAAATGAGACGCAAGTATTCGACTCGCGTCCGCAATCGATGTTCGATCACCGGCCGCCCACGTGGCTACATGCGCAAGTTTGGCCTGTCGCGGATCGCATTTCGCGAGTTGGCCCTGCGCGGCGAGATTCCCGGTGTCCGCAAGGCGTCCTGGTGAACCCGGCTCGCCGAGCGCATAGTACAGAGCTGCATCCGTGTTGAGGAAGGACAACTGATGGTTACAGATTCTCTAAGCGATATGCTGGCTCGCATCCGCAATGCGGCTGCGGTGGGTCATGCTTCGGTCTCGGCGCCGGCCTCCAAGTTGAACATCCGCGTGGCCGACATTCTGAAAGAAGAAGGCTACCTGGAGTCCTATTCGGTGGTGGAGATGGGTGCCAAGAAGACCTTGAACCTGACGCTGCGCTACAGCGGTCAGCGCCGTTCACGCAAACCGGTTATCACCGACCTGCGCCGGGTGAGTTCGCCCGGACGGCGCATCTATTGCGGCAAGAATGAAATCCCCCGCGTGCTGAGCGGGATTGGCGTAGCCATCTTATCCACACCCAAAGGCGTGATCACTGGCAGCCAAGCCCGCCGGCTGGGTGTTGGCGGCGAAGTGTTGTGCTACGTGTGGTAGTCGCCGGTCGCGCAATGCGTCGATGGAGTAAAGAAGCGATGTCACGAATAGGCAAAAAACCGATTGAGTTGCCCAAAGGGGTCGATGTCAAGATCGAAGGTGCGACCGTCACCGTCAAAGGGCCAAAGGGTGAGTTGAAGCGTTCGTTTGATCCGCGCTTGGAGATTGTGCGCGAAGATGGCCGCCTCTTGGTCAAGCGCAGCAGCGATGAGCGTCAAGTGCGCGCCCTGCACGGCCTAACACGCGCGTTGCTGTCTAACATGGTCACCGGCGTCTCAACCGGCTTCACGAAGCAATTGGAGATCGGCGCAGAAAGCGTTGGCTACCGCGCAGAGATGTCCGGCCAGAAGCTCGTGCTCTATTTGGGGTATTCCCACCCGATTGAGATGACTCCCCCGCCGGGGATTACCTTTACTGCTGATGCAAAGACCCGCACGATTACCGTGAGCGGCGCAGATAAAGAGTTGGTCGGCGAGATTGCAGCGCGCGTGCGCAAACAGCGACCGCCTGAACCTTACAAGGGTAAAGGCATCCGCTATGTCGGTGAGGTAGTTAGATTGAAAGCCGGCAAGGCCGGCAAGACAGGCAAGGGCGGCAAGTAAGCTCGGCCCCTGAACATGTACCGAGTCGAACTCATGGCCGGCCGATAGCCACCAGAGGCCAACGGGGCCGGCTTCAGACAGATAACTCTGGAATTGGAGTAATACGATGGCAATCACCAAATCAGAGCGACGTGAGCGTCGAAGGCGGCGCGTCCGTGCAACCGTTCATGGCGTGGCCGATCGGCCTCGTTTGAATGTGTTCCGCAGTTTGAAGCACATTCACGCTCAATTGATTGATGACGATGCCGGCCACACGTTGGCCGCAGCGTCTAGCGTGGAAGCACAAATCAGATCGCAGAACGTGAAGAAGATCGAAAAGGCAGCACTGGTCGGCAAGTTGCTGGCACAGCGAGCGCTTGACAAGAACATCAAACGCGTGGTGTTCGACCGTGCCGGATATCGATATCATGGGCGCGTTAAGGCAGTGGCCGACGGCGCGCGCGAAGGCGGATTGGAGTTCTAAGGCATGGAAAAGAGACAACGGCGTGAGTCGCGACCGAGCAATCGGCCTCAGGAAAAGCCGCAGGAAGAACTGGATCAGCGAATTGTGGATGTTGCCCGTGTGGCGAAAGTCATCCAGGGCGGTCGGCGCTTCGCCTTCCGCGCGTTGATCGTTGTGGGCAACAACAACGGCAAAGTCGGCGTTGGCACCGGCAAAGCGCGTGGCGTGCAAGATGCCATTCGCAAAGCCACAGAACGCGCCCGCAACAATATGAAGGATATCACGTTGAGCGGCGGGACAATCCCTCACGAGGTGACCTACAAATACGGCGGAGCAAGAGTTTTGCTTAAGCCAGCATCACCCGGCACGGGAATCATTGCCGGCGGCGGTGTGCGCGCTGTCCTTGAGGCTGCCGGCGTAAAAGATGTGCTTACCAAGTCGCTCGGCTCATCCAGCAAGCTTAACGCGACTATGGCTACCTTTAACGGTCTGTTGAGCTTAAAGAAAGTAGAAGAAGAAGCCCAGCGCCGTGGCAAACCCGTTGAACATCTGAAGCCATTCTGGGAGCGGGGTAAACGCAATGGATCTGAGCAATAACACAACCGGCCGACCCAAGCGATTGATCGTACGCTGGGTCAAGAGCGCCGCCGGCTATAGCATTCGCCAGAAGCGAACCATCAAGGCGCTCGGATTCAGACGTCTTGGACAGGCAGTTCAGCACGACGATACGCCACAAGTACGTGGCATGGTACATGCTGTGTCACACCTCGTGGAAGTGCAGGAACAGGAGCAGACAGATGAAGTTGCATGAGTTGCAACCGGCGAGCGGCGCGCACAGACCCAAGCGACGCAAGGGCATTGGCATTGCCGCCGGTCAAGGCAAAACCGGTGGGCGCGGGCAGAAGGGCCAAAAGTCGCGCTCTGGGGGTGTGAAGCGCGGGTATTTTGAAGGCGGTCAATTGCCTCTGGTGCGCAAGCTGCCGTTTGCGCGCGGCGTCGGATTTAACAGCCCTTTTCGAATTGACTACACCCCGGTCAATGTCGGTCAGTTGGCTATGGCTTTTCAGGCCGGCGGCGAAGCGACGCCTGAGACAATGGCTGAGGCCGGCTTGGTGGATAAAGGCGAAAAGTACATCGCGATCTTAGGCGAAGGCGATATCAACGTCCCCTTGAAGGTAACTGCTCATAAGTTTTCGGCTGTTGCTAAGTCAAAGATCGAGCAGGCGGGCGGAACGATTGAGCAGATTAAAGTGGTGCGCGGGGGATATCGCACGCGATAGCGAGCTTACGGATATCAAGTCCGCCGCCGGTGCTACGCAGCCGGCGCGCGGCAAGCGGGTCATCCATGCTAGAAGCAGTACGAAACGCGGTTTTGATGCCGGAATTGCGGAACAGAATCTTGTTCACGCTGTTTATTCTGGCAATTTATCGCCTAGTCTCGCACATTCCCGTGCCCGGCGTAGATGTGACCGTGCTGCGCGAGATTCAGCGCAGTGTGCAGCAGGGTGAAGCCGGCGGATTGGGTAACCTGGTTGGCCTGCTCAGTTTGCTTTCGGGCGGTGCTGTGGCCAACTTCTCCGTGCTGTCGATGGGCGTGTATCCCTACGTGACCGCCCAAATTATTTTGCAACTGCTGATCCCCATCATCCCTCGGCTGGAAGAGCTCTCAAAGGAAGGGGAATCAGGCCGCCGCAAAATCAATCGCATCACGTACTTCGCGACCGTGCCGATGGCAATGTTAAACGCGATTGGCCAAGTTGCTATCTTCGAGCAGATCGCCGTGGGCGCGACGGGCGGCACGGCGCGCGTGATGCCGGCTTGGGGGCTTGTGCCGGCAGAAAACATCCTGCCTACGCTCGTCACCATCCTGACTATGACAGCCGGAACGATGTTCGCCATCTGGCTCGGCGAGCTGATCACCGAGCAAGGCATCGGTCAAGGATTATCAATCATCATCTTCGGCGGCATCGTCTCACGCTTGCCGTTCAATCTGATCAACATCGCTGCTACCTCGCAGGATGCCGTTACCGGCATTGCCACCGTAGTTGCTTTCGCGGTCATTCTGGTCGGCATGGTGATGGTGATTGTGGTGATCCAGGAAGGTGAACGACGTATTCCGGTGCAGTACGGCCGGCGCGTGCGCGGGCGGCGGGTGATGGGCGGCGTTGGAACCCATATTCCACTCAAAGTTAACTCGACCGGCATGATCCCGATCATCTTTGCCCAAGCCATGTTGGTCTTTCCGGCGGTGATTGCCGGCTTCTTTGTCAACAGCACCGATGCCAGCGTCCAGGAGATCGCCAACGGCATCGTGCGCCTGTTCACCGGCAGCCGGATCGGTTTGGGCATCTCTGTCGAACTGGTCATTTACACCGTGCTGTATTTCTTGCTTGTTGTCGGCTTCACCTACTTCTACACCAACGTGGTGATGGAGCAGCAAAACCTGGCCGAAAATTTGCAGAAGCAAGGCGGGTTCATTCCGGGCATTCGTCCAGGCCGCACCACCAACGATTACATCATGCGCATCATGCGCCGCCTGACGCTCGTCGGCGCGTTGTTCCTGGGCATCTTGGCGGTCACGCCCTACCTGATCGAATTCGTGGCCTACGGCCTTCGATTGACCTTCCTTCAGCCACTGGGCGGCAATTCACAGTTGATCTCCGGCGCCGGCTTGCTGATCGTAGTCGGAGTCGTGCTCGACACCATGCGCCAACTCGAAGCGCAGCTCATGATGCGACGCTATGAAGGGTTCATTCGCTAGTCATCCCGGCCATTGCTTCGCTTGCCTGAACGTGGCGCGCGGATGTTGATCAGGAGAGCAGACATCATGGACACGTCGAAGCAGTGCTGGCGCGGCATTATCTTACTCGGCGGACCAGGCTCCGGCAAAGGGACGCAGGCTGTGCTCCTGGCCCAGAAACTGGGCATCGCTCACATCTCGACCGGTGACCTGTTCCGCGAGAACATTCGCATGGGAACCGAACTGGGCAAGGTTGCCAAAACGTACATCGAAAAGGGCGAACTGGTGCCCGATGAGGTGACCGTTCGGATGGTGCGCGAGCGGGTGAATCGGCCTGATTGCACCAACGGTTTTATTCTCGACGGCTTCCCGCGCACCGTTGCCCAAGCCGATGCTCTGAATCAGGTACTGGCGGAGATGCATCGCTCTCTCACAGCCGTTCTGAACCTGCAGGTCGCGCCCGACGTGTTGCTCGAACGCCTGTCGCGTCGCTGGACATGTAAGGCATGTGGGGCGGTGTTCCCAGAGTTTTCGGCTCCTCCTCGCGCCGGCTGCAAGAAAGAGGTGTGTGATGGAGAGCTGTACCAGCGCCCCGACGACAAGCCAGAGACTCAGCGTCACCGCATCGAAGTCTATCGAGAGCAGACTGCGCCGTTGGAAGCGTACTACGCAGAACGCGGTTTACTGGTCGAAATTGACGGCGAAAACAGCATCGAGCGTGTGCATCAATTGATCTTAGATGCCGTTCGATGTGTAGAAGAAGAGGATCGCCACACGGTATGATCGTGTTGAAGACGGCGAACGAAATTGCGCTCATGCGTCAAGCAGGCAGAATTGTGGCCACGGTGTTAGCAGAAGTGCGTGAGCGTGTGCGGCCTGGCGTGTCCTTGATAGAGCTGGACCAGCTTGCAGACGAGGTCATCCGCAAGCATGGCGCGGTGCCATCGTTCAAAGGTTA
>JANWVJ010000143.1 GCA_025056895.1 Thermoflexales bacterium | reverse complement strand
AAGACTGCGCCCAAGCTTCTGGTCGAAATACCTGAACCGACTATGAACGGCTCGCGTGTGCGATTAACGGGGCAAACCGAGCCTGGCGCAACGGTCACAGCAAACGGCGTGGTTCTAGCGGTCGAGGCGACCGGACATTTCTCCGGTGAGATTGAAACCCCATCTGACAAGCTGGTGCAGATTGTTGCACAAGACCCAGCCGGCAATGAAAGCGTCTTAACGCAGGTCATCGACCGCTGAGAGCCTCACTGCACGTTGCCCCACACATTCTGAAACAGGGCGATCACCCTTGGCAGAAAAACGGCCCCGCCGACAGCAACGGCGATCAGAGCAGAGACAAACACACCCGCAGCAGCGCAGTCTTTTGCCACCTTAGCTAACGGATGCAGGTCTGGCGAAGCGCGATCGGTAACGGCTTCAATCGCTGTGTTGACCAGTTCCGCTTGAAAGACTAGGCCGATTACGGCAGCAACAATTGCCCATTGCGTCGCCGTCAACCCAAACCCTACGCCGGCGCCGCACACAACCAAAGCAATGAAGCAGTGAATTCTGAAGTTGCGCTGTGTGCGAAACGCATAGGCCAAACCCTCAAAGGCAAATCGGAAAGAAGCGTGCAGGGAAGGAGATTTCATATCACTCCACCGGAATAGGTCCAGACTAAGACAACCGGCAAAGGCATCAGTGTGTCTCACCTAAGCTCAACCCGGTCACAGCACTCGGCATATCAGGCCCTTCAAGTATTCGGACTCAGGAAAACTGAGCAAGACGGGGTGATCGCTGGCTTGCGTGAGGCGTTCTACAACCTGCGCATCGCGGCCGCTTTCTATTGCAGCGCTAAAAACGATCTTTTGAAAGAGCGCAGCATCGATCACGCCGGAGCAAGAAAAGGTTGCCAAAATCCCTCCGGCACGTGTTGCGCTAAAGCCGACGCGATTCAGGTCTTTGTACGCGCGCGCAGCCCGCTCTATCTGGGCGGGGCTGTGCGCGAACTTAGGCGGATCGAGAATCACCACATCGTATTGCCTACCCTGCCCATAGCAAGTGCGCAGAAAGTCAAAAGCATCGGCCAGTTCATAGCAGGTTGCACAAGCCGACGGGGGCTGCAACGCCATGTTCAACTCGGCCAAACGCAACGCCTCTTGCGACGAATCTACATTCACCACCGAGCGTGCGCCCCGCGCGGCGGCATAGACGCCAAAGGCGGCGGTGTACGAGAATACGTTCAGCACCTCGGCGCCGGCGCAGTAACGCGCTACACGAGCGCGGTTATCGCGCTGGTCAAGATAAAAACCCGTCTTCTGACCACCTTGTGGATCAACTTTGAAGCGCAAACCATGCTCGACGATCTCAACCGGCCCAGATGGTAGCTCGCCATACAACAGGCCACGCGAGGGCGTTACACGCTCGTATTTCAGTCGCTCATCATCACTGCGCTCCAGCACACAATACGGCGCAATCAACTGCACCAACGCATCGAGCAGGACTGACTTGGCTTGTAGGGCGGCCAGAGTTGAAATCTGAAGCACTAGGCAGCCGGCGTAGTCATCGACAATCACGCCCGGCAAACCATCGCTTTCACCAAAGATCAAACGGCGCGCATTCACGCCGGCTAACAGGGGATCACGTGCGCGCCGTTCAACAGCTTGCGCCACCCGTTTGTACCAGAACGCTTCATCAATTCGTTCGTGCTCGTCCCACGTCAACAATCGCACGGCAATTTGCGCTTGTTGATTGATAATGCCACGCGCCAACCATTCACCGCTGTTCGCGCACACATCCACCACATCACCGTCTTTAGGCCGGCCATCGATACTCTTGATGCTCCCCGAAAACAAGCGTGGATGTCTCCCCCGCACCGACTTATCGCGCCCAGATTTCAGCGTCACGATGGGATAGGAAGAAGGAGTGCGTTGCATGGACACGGCTACATTCTAACGTAGCGGGTGCAGGACTCCAAGAGGCTGTAAAGGCTTTTTGACATCAGCACAAGCGTCGGCTACAATTACGGGCTGGCTGTGCACAGCCCAATTCGTTGTCAGGAGTGAACCCGGTGAGTGAAGAAGTCTTGAGCGCTCCAGAAGTTGCCACTGCGCCGGACGCAAGTGTCAGTCAAAACGCCACTGCGTCGAACATCGCAGCCGTCAAACCACGCCAGGCGTTTCGGGGCAAGGTGACACGCGTCGATCTAGGAGGCGCGTTCGTCGATATCGGTGTCGGCGTGGATGCCTACATCCACATTTCTCAGATCGCTTCTGAGGGGCCGATCACGCGTGTGGCTGACGTACTCAAGGTCGGCGATGAGATTCAGGTCTATGTGGCTGCCGTGGACCCGCAGACACGACGAATCGGCTTAACGATGACCAAGCCGCCGACTTACGATTGGTCCGATTTGCAAATCGGTTTAAAGATCGCCAATGTGCGGGTCGTCTCGTTGGAGAGCTTTGGGGCATTCGTCGATATCGACGGGCCTAAGCATGGACTGGTGCCATTCAACCTGATGCCAAAAGGCAAACGACCCAAGGTGGGCGACATACTCGATGCAGTATGGGTCATCGAAGTCAATGAAGAGAAAAGACGCATCGGCCTAACGATGATTGAACCACCAGCGTTGCCGTGGGAGAAAATCCATCGCGGGGACACCTTGACCGGAGTCGTGACCCGCATCGAGCGCAAAGGCGCATTCGTTGATGTGGGCGCTGAGCGTGAAGGTCTGATCCGCTCATCATCATTCGGCTCCGGCTTTGTCAACATCAGCGATTACCTGAGCGTGAATGAGCGCGTCTCTGTGCGCGTGATCAAAGTCGATCCGGCCAAGAAACAGCTTGACCTGGCGATGGAGGGCATCAACCCTGAAGATTTCGAGCTGTCGTCCGGGCCAGACGAAATACTTAGCCCGATGCAGGCAGCATTTCAGCGCGCTCAGCGCAGCCGGCGCAACCCTGAGCAACATCAAAGCCGAACCGAGCGCAAACTGAGCCAACAAGATGAAATCCTGGCACGCACGTTGAAGCAGCTCCAATCCCAGCGCAACAAGTAAGACAGGCGACACACCGCTGTTGCACGCGCCGAGGGCGCAATGCTGCTTCACTCATCTGATTTCTGAAACGCTTAGGCTGGAATCCCGCCAACGACCAGGGAGCGCCGGACCGGCGCTCCCTGGTTTGCAATAAGGCCACCCACACCATGAATCACGAATACAGCGAAGTTGAGCGCGACCGTTTAGCAAAGCTAAACAAATTGCGCACAGCCGGCATCGATCCCTACCCGGCGCGCACGCGATTCGGCACGCTGCGGGTGACGGCTGCTGAAGCCGCGCGCCGGCTCGTAGCTTGGCAGGCAGCGCTGCCTGAGCAAACTCCCGACGAACGCGCTGCGGCACTGCACGCCGGCGAGCCGACCATCTGCGCGTTGATGGGCCGCATCGTCGCCAAACGCATTATGGGCAAGGCCGGCTTTGTCTCTGTCGAAGACGACAGCGGGCGCTTGCAGGTCTATGCGCGCATCGGCCCAGATTCGATTGATGCCGCCTCGTTCGAATTATTCAAAGACCTAGACTTGGGCGACTTCATCGAAGCAAAGGGCAATCTGTTTATCACTAAAACCGGCGAGCCAACCTTACGCGCCACAGACTGGTCGCTGCTGAGCAAATCGATCAGCCCACTGCCGATCGCAAAGGAAGAAAAGCAGCCCGATGGCAGCGTCAAACGCTACAGCGCCTTCAGCGACCCAGAGTCACGTTACCGTCAGCGCTACGCCGATCTGGCCGTCAACCCAGAGGTGCGCGAAATTTTTCGCACGCGCGCGCGGATCATTCGGACACTGCGCGAGTTCTTTGACAGTCGTGGCTTCCTCGAAGTTGAAACACCTATCCTACAACCCATCTACGGCGGCGCGGCTGCCCGACCTTTTATCACTCATCACAACCAGCTCGACCAGGACTTGTACCTGCGCATCTCCTTTGAGCTGTATCTGAAGCGATTGCTGGTCGGTGGCTTTGAGCGCGTGTACGAAATCGGGCGCGACTTCCGAAATGAGGGTGTCAGCTTCAAACACAACCCTGAATTTACCCAGCTTGAGTTCTACGCCGCGTACATGGACGTGTTCAGCGTGATGGACTTGGCCGAGGAGATGATGCAATACGTCGCGCGCGAAGTCTTGGCGGCTAGCGATGGAAAGACGCGATTTCGCGGCCACGAGATTGACCTAGTAAGACCTTGGCAGCGCATCACATTGCGCGACGCGATTTTGGAATTCACCGGCATCGACTACACACAGTATCCAGATCGGGAGTCGTTGGCTGCCGCCATCCTCGCCCACAAACTCATGCCGGCTGACGTTGTGCAGGGCAAAACGCGTGGCAAGCTCATCGACGGCTTGTTGGGTGACCACGTAGAGAAGAACCTCGTTCAGCCGACTTTTATCTACGATTACCCCCGCGACATTTCCCCGTTAGCCAAAAGCAAAGTCGGCGATCCGTCCACCGTTGAGCGATTTGAGGGCTTTGTCGGCGGCATGGAGCTGTGCAACGCCTTCAGCGAATTGAACGACCCTCTGGATCAGGAGCAGCGCTTTTTGGAAGAAATGCGCGGCGAGGACGAGGAGGCACAGCCGCCCGACGAAGATTATCTGCGGGCAATGCGCTACGGCATGCCCCCCAACGGCGGCTTTGGAATGGGCATCGACCGCCTAACCATGCTTTTCACCAACAACGACTCGATCCGCGAAGTGCTGCTCTTCCCGCATTTGCGCAAAGAGGAGTAAGGGCAACACGCAACAGGTCCATTTGCATTCCGCGTTGCCCTAGAAGTTCACTTGGCGTACTCGACCGAGCGCGTCTCGCGCACAACGGTGACCTTGATCTGGCCGGGATACTCCATCGTCTCCTCAATCTTACGCGCTATATCACGGCTGAGTTGGATGCAGGCCAGATCGTCCAGTTGCTCCGGCTTGACGATGATGCGAACTTCGCGGCCAGCCTGAATGGCATAGGCTTCTGCCACGCCGGGGAATGCTTTGGCTGTGTCTTCAAGCTGGCGAACACGTTTGACGTAGTTCTCCAGCGTCTCGCGCCGTGCGCCCGGACGCGAGCCGCTGATCGCGTCGGCAATTTCGACGATAACGGCTTCCACCGTTTCTTGGGGTACATCATGATGATGAGACTCCACACAGTGGATGATCTTGGGATTGATGTTGAAGCGACGCAGCATCTCTACCCCAAGCTGCACATGCGTCCCTTCATTTTCACGGTCGAGCGCCTTGCCCAAATCATGCAAGAGAGCGCCAGCTTTGCACACTTTGACATCTGCTTTTAGTTCAGAGGCCAGCAACCCGGCCAGGCGGGCAGCTTCAACGGCGTGGAATAACTGATTCTGGCCATAACTGGTGCGATATTTCAGGCGACCCAGTGTCTTGATGATCTCGACGGGGAGATTCGGCACACCGGCTTCTACCGTCGCACGCTCTCCCTCTTCCCACATGATGCGCTCCACCTCACGCCGTGCATCTTCGAGGGTCTTCTCGATGCGTTGCGGATGAATGCGCCCATCGCGCACTAACGCCTCGAGGGCGCGGCGGGCGATCTCGCGGCGCACCGGGTCGAAGCAGGAGATGGTCACCGTATCCGGCGTGTCATCGACAATCACATCGACGCCAGCGGCCTGCTCGAACGCCTGAATGTTGCGTCCGTTTCTGCCGATGATGCGGCCTTTTACTTCTTCGTTTGGCAACTCAACTGCGGCCACCGTTTTCTCGGCAACCGTATCGGTCGCCACGCGCTGCATCACCTGAACCACGATTTCACGAGCGCGCTGGTCGGCGATCTCGCGCACCTGCGCTTCGGTCTCGCGGATGACACGAGCCATGTCATTGCGCACCTCCTCGCGCACGGCGTTGAGGAGTTCTTCACGTGCCTGGTCGCGCGTCATGGCCGCGATCTGTTCCAGTGCTGCCACACGCTCCTGCTGGAGCTTCTCTAGTTCGGCGGCTTGCTTGTCAAGCTGAGACTGGCGCTGGTTGGCCTTCCTTTCACGCTGCTCAAGACGATCACGTTGAGCATCTAGCTCTGAGCGCCGGCGGGCCAGACGCTCCTCTTCACGTTGCAACTCCAGCCGTCGCTCTTTCAGCTCGCGCTCGGCAGTATCACGTTGCTTAATGACCTCGTCTTTGGCCTGAACCAGCAACTCGCGCGCTTTGGCCTGGGCTTCGGCCAGGGCACGCTCGGCTTCGGCACGCAACACTGCGCCTTCATCCCGCGATTGCTTACGCCCAATCCGATAGAAGATGACGCTGCATCCAACCGCTACGACGATGATGATCAGCGCCTCAACAATAATCCTGCCGATTTCTGACATAGTGAGATTCCTGATGTATGACTTCTGCGGACAGCGGTCACTCTGTTTCGAGACGACCGGCCATCCTTTCCCGCTCGACGCGGGCAACTGCTTCTTCGATTATGTCGTAATCAAAACCGCTGCGAGCCAAATACTGGCTCAATTTACGGCGGCGCTGCCAAGCCGGCTGAATGGCTTCGACTTTCGGCCAACGCTTGAGGGCCGCCTGATAGGCCGATTCTGCATCATCCACCCTTTCCAGAGCAGCCTCGATTGCCGATTGAGCAACACCCTTCTGACGCAACTCGTGAGCGATCAGGCGCCGACTGCGCGGTTTGTTGCGCAATCGGCTTTCGACCCAAGATCGGCTGAACGATTCATCATCTAACAATTCAGCCGCTCGCAGAGAGATGATGACCTGATCGATCACTTCATCCGACGCGCCCGCTTTGCGCAAACGCCGGCGCACTTCTTGCACACTTCTCGGCCGATAGGCGATATAGTCCACTGCGCGTTGCTTGGCCTTCTCCAGCGTGTCTGCGGCCCGCAGAGTCTCGATTTCCTGTTCACTTAAATGTTGACCGACACGCAGCCATAATGCATGGATCACTGCCAGGTCAAAGGCATACTCGCCGTCCAAGTAAACAGTGACCCGCTCGCGCGCCTTCTGTTGCGCTTTCAGCGCAGTGATCGTTCCTGCCATCGAGCAGCCGGTTAAACAACAACAGCGCCTGCGCGGGACTCTGTGGCGCTCGACGCGTGACACAGTACCCTTACAGCCGCTGTTCGGACAGGTTTAGGTTGTAGTGAGTGACCGGTTTGATTCCGGTTCGCCGTCGATTCGGAAATGCAGGAAGTCGCAGTCGCCGTCGATTCCGTTTACGTCATGATCACCATGGTATGCCTGATCGATTGCGCTATCGTTTGATCGCAGCACGGCGCGTAAGCGCCCTGATTCATGCCCAACAGGACTACTCTACATGCACCTACCTATCCCTTCCCGCTCCGATCCATCCTGCGCAACTGACTTGAAAGCTCTGCCTTTCCGAGTGACACTATCTACATCTCCGGCCACACGCGCCATGCTGGAGCGCCGAGGCGCCGGCCTGACATAGCATACGCCGGGCGAGATGCTCACACACGATCCAACCTGTTTACGCTAAGCCAACGCGCACGCCGGCTTGAAAGCTCAGCCCCAAACATACTGTAAGCGTCGTCGCACACAGTCCCGCGCGACTTAATCCAGTCTTGATCTGGATTATAGCCGGTTTTTGGTCACG
>JANWVJ010000142.1 GCA_025056895.1 Thermoflexales bacterium | reverse complement strand
CGGTCGGCATCGCGGAGTTGGGCTTTGAGGCTGCGCCCGTCCAGAGCAATCCGCACGCCGATGCCGTGCAAGCGCAACCGAGCGGCCAGGGTCACCGCAGCCAGCTTAGCCGTTTCGCCCTGGTAGGCGACAAAGAGACGCGGGCGGGGCAAGGCCGGAGGAACAATCCTCTGCTCGTGCATGGAATGGACAATGCGCTCAATGCCAGTGGCGAAGCCGACGCCAGGGGTGGGCGGGCCGCCGAGCAGTTCAATCAGGCCGTCATAGCGTCCACCGCCGCACAAAGCCGCTTGAGCGCCCAAGCCTTCTCCCCACAACTCAAACACCGTCTTGGTGTAGTAATCCAGTCCACGCACCAGGCGGTGGTTCAGCGTGTATGGAATCTCCAATGCATCCAGATAACTGCGCAATTCATCGAAGTGGATTCGACAATCATCGTTTAGATAATCCAACATGCGCGGCGCATCGGCCAGGTAGGGCTGCGTCTCACGCTCTTTGCTGTCCAGCACACGCAGCGGGTTACGCTGCAAACGATCCCGATCGGTCGGGGCAAGCTTGTCGGCGTGTGGCACAAGGTAGGCTTTCAGCGCCTCCACGTAGCGCGGTTTGCACTGTGGGTCGCCGGTGCTGTTGAGTTGAAAGTTAAGATTCTTAAAGCCCAGCTCTCGATACAGTGTGTACGCCATCAACAAAATCTCCAGATCAGCAGCCGGATCGGCGCTGCCGATGATCTCGGCGTTGAACTGGTGAAATTGGCGATAGCGCAGCTTTTGTGGCCGCTCGCGGCGGAAGATTGGCCCAATCGAATACAACTTTTGCGGCTGCGGGCGAGAGGACAAGCCGTTCTCGATGTAAGCGCGCATCACGCCGGCGGTGAACTCAGGGCGCAGGGTTAGCGAATCGCCCTCCTCTCCTTCACGCGCGCGATCGATGAACGTGTACATCTCCTTGGACACGATGTCTGTGTCTTCGCCGACACCGCGCGCAAACAGCGCCGTTGTTTCCAACACCGGCGTTTCGAGGCGATTGAAACCGAAACGCCGCGCAATCGATTGGGCTGTCTCGGTGACGTGCGACCAGAATGCCTCCTCTTCGGGGAGGATGTCTTGCATTCCCTTGACTCGTTTAAATCTGGACATGGGTGTATGGCAGTTATGATCGTTATTGAGGCATCAGGCCGGTCTGTCGGAGCACTCTTGCCAGAGCAAGCGCGGATCGAGCGTGTAGCCCTTTAGAACGGTGGAATGATACAGCCCATCTTCGGCTAGCTCGGCCTTATGATAGCGATTATCTTTGTGCAGGGAATAAAACGATGCACTGTGCTCATCCACATCGATAATCCAATATTCTGGAATGCCAGCTAATTGATAGTCTTTAAACTTGTCCACGCGATCGCGGTAACGAGAACGGGCATCGGCAATTTCAACGACAATCGCCACGCCATGACTGTTGACGTAGTTCTCCTGAATCGCTTCGACAAAGATGTTTGGCACAAACAACAAATCCGGCTCACGGCCGCGCTGCATTTCTTCCGGCATACGCACGGCAAATGGGCCTGGGATGACAATGCCGATCTCGTTCAGTTCGACAAACTCGCTCAGATGCTGCAACAATCGCTCTTGCACACAGCGCTGCGCAAAGCTGAGAGGCGGAAGCAAGTCCAGTGCGCCCTCGATCCATTCCCAGAACTGGCTTTGGTCGTGCTGAGCGTATTGATGAAAGGCAACGCGCATCATTTTGAGCAGTGCGCCTCCCGATGATTTGCCCAAGTGTAACTGAACGCGAATTTGGCATGCTGGCCGCACAAGCTCAAGAAACACGTGAGCCCCTGCCTTTCACACTCAGCCCATGAACACATAGACGGGCTATGGCTTGAGCAGGATCAGGCCGGTATTCGCAGACATAGTGACTTTTTGCACCATATCTCCCGACAACGTGCGATAGTCTCCGCCGAGATCGATTTCTTGGACCTTGGTGGTGGGGTTCACCAGCACAAGCACATTTGCAAACGAGCGACGGTACACGCCGTTATCGAGTTTGGTATACGCCTCCAACGGTGCGCCGACTGGAGCAGTCAAAATGGGGTCGGCGGCGAAATCAAGGCTGCCGGCAGGATCGAACTGAAAGTAGGTGCGGGGCCCGTTCTTGCCCATCAGATACGATGCGACGCTGTATCCCAACCATTGGCGCAGTGCTTCTGGGCTTACATCACTTGCCGCAAAAGCGGTGGTGATCAACACGATCTTGCCGTCGCGCGAGATCGAGGCCAGATAATCGATATCACGCTTCCAGTTCGATTCAGACTTGAACTCCAACGTGCCGCTGTACGGTGTGCGGAGGAAGTGTGTGATGTGAACACCGTCCGCCAAGGAGGCTAACTCTTGGGCTTCAGACACGCGAGCGTTAAAGGCCGATCCGTCCTCCCAGGCATAGCCGCCCACAATCATGAGCTTATCCGGCAGGACGGTGCGAACTGCGCGCAACAACGCTTCAACGGTTGAGCGACGCTGCTCGTCGGTAAACGTTTTCGTGCCGGTGAAGATGGGAGAATTAGAAGCACGAATCAAATCAACGCCGACACCCTCTAAAATGATGCCGTCATAGCCTTGCTCATAGACCAGCCGGCGTATGTCGTCAGCAAGTTGCTGCTTGATCTGATCGTTGCGGATGTTCAACAACGGTGCGCCATTTGAAGCCAGGGCTACTCTCTTGTTTTTGTCATATAGAAACCAATCTGGATTTTGCGCCGCTACCTCAGCCACCGTGTCGGCAAAGCCGTAATACACCTGCCGGCTGGTGAGCGTGACCAGCGCCAAGTTGTTGTTGCGCAAATCAAACCCCACCGGCCCTTGCGCCAGATCGACCACGCCAGTAAAAGACTGTGTCGAGGTGATACGGCTACTCCACAAGCCGATTGCTGCCGTGCTGTCAATCGGCATACGCTTGGGCGCGAGAGTGGGGGGCGGCTGAGTTGGCTCGGCGGTAGGCGGCGGCGTAGGCGTGGCCGTTGCTTCGGGCAAGGGGGCAGCCGTGACAAACGCTACCGGCGAGGGAAAGATGCTTTCAGTCTGTCTGGCCGGCAGCGCCGCGCCACATGCAGGAACGCCAAGCCCTGCCAGTAGAGCCAGAGCCACACTGAACCGCATCCATGCTGGGGCATGTGCTTTAGGGATACGTGTACGAGATGGGACGTCCCGCACTTCGGCGCACGATAAAGTTGGCCTCTCGCCGGCTCTGCCTTGGAGTTTAAATTGCGCAACACGGAAAAGTTTACACACCGAATACATCTTTAAGCCGGTCAAAGAATCCTTTCTCCTGCTGCGGCGTGACTTCTTTCCCCATCGTCTTGGACAGCTCCATAAACAGCCGGCGCTGTTCAGCGGTCAGCGATTGCGGGATAGTGACCGAAACGACGACGATCTGATCCCCGCGTCCGGTGCGTCGCAGGTAGGGCACACCCTTGCCTTTGATGCGGAAGACACTGCCGCTCTGCGTGCCGGGCGGGATGGTTAACTTCTCCGGCCCATCCACGGTCGGCACTTCCACCTCATCCCCCAGGGCCGCTTGAGCGACATTAATGCCAAGCTCAACCACGATGTCTTGATCTTTGCGGCGGAAGTAAGGATGGGGATTGACTGAGATGACGACGTATAGATTGCCGGGCGGCCCGCCGTTAATGCCCGGTTCGCCTTCGCCGTTCAGACGGATTTGCGTATCGTTGTCCACGCCGGCCGGCACATTGACAGCCAGCGTGCGGGTGACGCGGACTTGCTTGCGCCCGCCACACTGCTTGCATGGCACGGCAATCACTTCGCCTGTGCCGTTGCACGTCGGACAGGTGGTGACACTGACAAAGGAGCCAAGGATACTTTGCTGCACGCGACGCACCTCGCCGGTTCCATTGCACGTGCGGCAGCGCGAGGGACTGGTGCCGGGTTCCGCACCGCCGCCGGCGCAACGTGGGCAGGTTTCGTTGCGAACAACCTCGATCTCCTTTTCGGCGCCGAAGACAGCCTCCAAGAAATCCAGGCGCAGGTCATAGCGCAAATCAGCGCCTCGGCGCGGGCTACGACGCTGGGCGCTGCTTTGGCGGGCGAACCCGCCGAAGAACTCACTGAAGATATCGTTGATGTCGCCGAAACCGCCGAAATCGCCCGGGCCAAAACCACCTTGGCCGGCATGTCCATAGCGATCATACGCGGCGCGCTTCTGCTCGTCGCTCAGCACTTCATACGCTTCGTTGATCTCTTTGAAGATCGCCTCGGCGTTCGTGTCTGTGTTCACATCGGGGTGATATTGCCGGGCCAGCTTACGAAAAGCCTTCTTGATTTCTTCGCTGCTCGCATCTCGGCTCACACCGAGCACTTCGTAGTAATCACGCTTTTGCCTGGACATCTTCGTGTGGCAGCGCCTACCTCAGCCAATCTTTCCGCAGGGAATCCAGCCTGCGGAAAGAAAAGTGATTTACTTTGTCTCGCGGTACTCGCCGTCAACGACATCGCCCTCTGGCCCTTTGCCGTCGCCGGACGAGCCAGAGCTGCCGTCGGAGCTGCCGCCGCCTGCGCTCGGCCCGCTTTGTTGATACATGCTTGCGCCGATCTGGGAGAACGTATTCTTCAGATCATCGACAGCGCGCCGGATGGCAGCCACATTGTCGCCGGTGAGGGCGCTGCGCACGGCGGCAATGCGCGACTCCAGTTCAGACTTCTTGTCTGCCGGAATCTTGTCGCCGTTTTCGCGAATAAACTTTTCTGCTTGATAGGCAGCCGTATCCGCTTCGTTGCGCGCTTCGGCCTTCTCACGACGCACTCTATCCTCTTCAGCATGGGCTTGACCCTCCCGCACCATGCGCTCGATCTCTTCCTTGGAGAGACCCGAAGAGGGCTGGATGGTGATGTGAGCAGACTTGCCGGTGGCCTTGTCCATGGCCGAGACGTTGAGGATGCCGTTGGCATCAATGTCAAAGGTGACTTCGATCTGAGGCACGCCACGCGGCGCCGGTGGGATGCCGTCCAAGATGAAGCGGCCTAGAGATTTGTTATCGGCAGCCATTGGGCGTTCGCCTTGCACCACGTGAATCTCGACGCTGGTTTGCATGTCACTGGCGGTGCTGAACACCTGGCTCTTCTTTGTGGGAATAGTGGTATTGCGCTCGATCAAGGGGGTTGCGACGCCGCCGAGCGTCTCAATGCTCAGGGTGAGCGGCGTCACATCGAGTAGCAACACATCGCGCACCTCGCCGCCCAAGACGCCGGCCTGAATCGCCGCGCCGATTGCCACCACTTCATCGGGGTTGACCGTGCGATTCGGCTCTTTGCCGAACATACGCTTGACGGCAGCCTGAATGGCCGGCATGCGGGTCATACCGCCCACCAACACCACCTCATGTACTTTGCTCTCGTCGATGCCAGCGTCGGCCAGGGCCTGCTTGCACGGCCCCATGGTGCGCTGAATCAAGTCCTCGGTGAGCTGCTCCAGCTTGGAGCGAGTCAGCTTGGTCACCAAGTGCTTCGGGCCGGTCGCATCGGCGGTGAGATACGGCAGGTTGATCTCTGTCTCCATCAACGTGGACAGCTCGACCTTGGCTTTCTCGGCTGCCTCGCGCAAACGCTGTAACGCCTGTCGGTCGTTGCGAATATCGATGCCGGTCTCGGCGCGGAAGGTGTCGATGAGATAGTTCATCACGCGCATGTCGAAGTCGTCGCCGCCAAGGAAGGTGTCGCCATTAGTGGCTTTGACTTCAAACACGCCGTCGCCGACATCCAGGATGCTCACATCGAATGTGCCGCCGCCCAAATCATAGACAACGATGGTTTCGTCTTTCTTGCGGTCCAGCCCATAGGCCAGCGACGAAGCGGTTGGCTCGTTGATGATACGCAGCACTTCCAAGCCGGCGATCTTGCCGGCATCTTTGGTAGCCTGGCGTTGGCTGTCATTAAAGTAAGCCGGCACGGTGATGACCGCCTGGGTGATGGTAGTGCCGAGATACGCCTCTGCGTCGGCTTTGATCTTTTGCAGGATCATGGCGCTGATTTCCTGAGGCGAGTATTCCTTGCCGCCCATGATGACGCGACAATCCCCGTTAGGAGCCGGCACCACTTTGTACGGCACCACTTTCATTGCGCGCTGCACTTCGGGATCGTTGAATTTGCGCCCCATGAAGCGCTTGATCGAGAAAATGGTGTTTTCGGGATTGACGATGGCCTGTCGCTTTGCAACTTGGCCGACCATCCGCTCACCGCTCTTCGGGTTGACAGCCACTACCGACGGAATCAAGCGCGATCCTTCCACGCTGGGAATCACCGTCGGCTCGCCGCCTTCCATCACCGCCACCACGCTGTTTGTCGTACCCAGATCGATACCGATAATTTTGGATGCCATAGATATTGCTCTCGCTAGTATGACGTATCAGGTGAACTTGTGTACGGATTATTTGGCAACGCGCACCAAAGCCGGCCGAATCACGCGCTCGCCGAGCCGATAGCCTTTCTGCACCTCTTCGATCACGCGACCGCTTTGAATGCCGTCTGCTTGATCATGGCTGATCGCTTCGTGAACGGCCGGGTCGAACTCGGTGTTAGGCGTGACTTCAATCGGCTTGATGCCTTCGGATTCAAGAATCAGTTGCAGCTTGCGGTGGATCAGCAAAACGCCGTCGATCCACGTCAGGCCCTGCAACGTGGGCGGCAATGTTCTGGCAGCCCGCTCGAAGTCATCAAGCACGGGCAGAATCTTAGCTGCAAAGGTCGCGATAGCAAACTGGCGCAGATTGGCGTTGTCGGCCTCTTGACGTTTCTTGTAGTTGGCAAATTCGGCGCGAGCACGCTGCCAGCCGTCTAGATATTCTTTGGCTTTGGCATCGGCCTCGGCAAATTGTTTTTTAAGCGCCTCGATTTCGGCGTCTTTCTGATCAACCGGCGGCAATTCTGTGGCCGGCGCGGAGGCCGCGTCGCCACCCGCCGGCGGTTGCCCAGCAGATGCAGTTGCCTCGCTCAGTGTGTCGGTCTGATTGGGTTGCATCGTGTCACATCCTCCCTGGTCTGAACTCGAATGATACGAAGCCGCGCCGAGAATCCCATGCGACCTGCGCGGCGTCTGAATTCGCTATTGGCTGTACAGATCACTCACCAGATCACTCATCAGATCGGCGACATAGCGCACCGCGCTGATGGCGCGGCCATAGGGCATACGGGTTGGGCCGATTACACCCAACATTCCAGAGGCAAACCCCTCGACCCCGTAGCGGGCGAGCACGGCGCTGCATGCACTCAGTTCGCGCCAGCGGCCTTCACCGCCGATGACAACTTGCACCGTGCCGATACGCGCGCCGAGCATACTGTTCAGGAAATCGGGTTGCTCCATCGCATTGACCAAGCTGCGGGCGCCTTCCTGATTGACGAACTCCGGCTCTTGCAACACTTCGGTCAGCCCGTCGCGATACACTTCACTGCGCGTGGGGATGTCATCGCGCATCAGTTCCAACATTAAATCGACCACTTCGGACTCGAAGTCGCTTAATTCAACCGGATGGGTCTCAATCGTCCCGGCGTCGGCGCCGGCATAGAGCGTGTTGAGTTTGGCCGCAATCTGATTCAGCACAGTTTGATCCACCGGCTCGCGCAACATCAACATACGTTGGCGCACCGCGCCGCCTTGGAAGACCAACACCAACAGCACCAAGTGGGGCTGGGTAGAGATCAGCGTCAACTGGCGCACGCGCGGGGTTTCTAGGCGCGGAG
>JANWVJ010000141.1 GCA_025056895.1 Thermoflexales bacterium | reverse complement strand
TTCTCCATCGAGTTATTCAACGAAAAGTTGTGGGCAATGCCGCCGCAGAAAGCTGCCAAAATCATGTACAAGAGCTTGTTGCCGTTCGTTTCCAGATGAGAAGGCCGAAGCTGGTTTGTCGATCTCCGGGCTCAAGAGACAAGATTTCAAAAGACACGTCGCCAATCGGTCAAGGTGCCGGTTCGGCGGACGGAATCGGAGAGCGAGCTTGAGCAAACGGCTTTTCTACAACAGCAATGAAATCCTCTTTTGACCAGCTTCCGTTGACTTCGATGCGTTGTAGTGCGTAAAGGTGACTGCTGTGCTGTTCGGCTTGGCCGCCAATCGCCACTGCAGCCACATAGCCGGCCTGAGCAGCAGCGCGCATGACGCGCTCGTTATATGCACCGCCGGGATAAGCCAGGATGGTGACCGGCTGTTCCAGGGCGGCTTCCAACACGTCACGTGAGGCGCGCAGCTCGTACCAGAGCCTTTTCGCTGATAAGCCGGGCAAATGCGCGTGTGAGACTGTATGCGAACCAATCCACATACCGGCGTCGCGTATCTGGCGCAGCAGGTCGAAGCTCATAAAACCGCTGTAACGCTCAGCGTGACTGGAGATGATGAAGAACGTGGCGCGCAAGTTGTTGCGCGTTAACGCCGGCAGGGTGGCTGTGAATTGGCGACGCCACCCGTCATCAAAGGTAATGGCAATCGGCTTAGGCGACAAAGCTGGCCCGCCTTTCAACGCTATCGCGATTTGATCGATGCTCACCGCCGTGAAGCCGTTCTGGCCGAGGTAATCCATTTGGCACTCGAACATCTCCTGAGTGACGTGGTAGCGGTCGGCCCGTCCGCCAATGTGGTGATACATCAGAATCGGCACGACCACCTGAGGGGGAGCTTGAGGTGGCGGGTCGGGTTCGGTTTGTGCGCGCGCTTTGAAAGGGCAAACGGATGTGAAGACAACGATCCAAATCAGCAATTGGGCAATCCACCTGTTCATTCGACGTTATCCTACCAGCGCGCCGGATTGGCCTCAGCCATTCACTAACATTGTATGATAGCCCGTCGGCTCACGCCGACAATCAAGTTCTGGGTTGGAGTTAGGCATCACAAGATGCTTACAGTGAGATTTTAAGGAGCGCATAGGTTGGAATGAAGAACGAGTCGAATCTGACCCGCCGGTTTCCTAAGCCGGCTGCACTGATCGGAGCAATAGTGCTCTTGCTTGCTGCGTGCAGCAGCCCGACGCCGCCTCCGGTTCAACCGACTCCCGCCGCATCGACGACTACGCCGGCGGATGGCGTAGATCGCAATCGGCTGTCCCCTGAGTTGTCAATCTACATCTGGTCTGAATATCTTGCCCCCGAAGTCGTCGAGAAATTCGAGCAAGCATACGGCGTTCGCGTCGTCATTGACACCTACGAAGACAACGAGTCGTTGTTTGCCAAGCTCCAGGCCGGCGGTAATCCAGGCTACGATCTAATCGTCCCGTCCGATTACATGGTCGAAAGGATGATCAAGGCCGGCATGCTTGAAAAGATCGACTGGGCAAACGTCCCGAACATCAGGAATATCGGTGAGGACTATTTAAATCTCTATTTCGACCCCGACCAACAATACAGCGTGCCGTACTTCTGGGGCACGACCGGCATCGCTTATGATGCCGAGCGGGTCAGCAGTGAGATCACGTCTTGGCGAGACATTTTTGAACCCCGCGACGAGATCAAGGGTCGAATCGGTCTGCTTAATGATCAGCGCGAGACCATCGGCGCAGCGCTGCGTTATTTGGGGTATTCGGCGAACAGCGCTAATCCGGCGGAGATTGAAGCTGCTAAAGAGTTGCTGCTGCGCCACAAGCAGTATGTGGCCGGCTACTACGATAGCATTGTCGCACGGGACAACCTGATTTCAGGCGATGTAGTGGTCGCGATGACCTACCCTGGCGATGCGATGGTAGCAGCACAGCAGAAGAGCAGCATTAAATATCTTATCCCCCAAGACGGCGCCACCATCTGGCAAGATGCATGGTGCATCCCGGTCGGCGCGCCACACAAGTACACTGCCGAAGTGTTTCTCAACTTCATCTTGCGCCCCGATATCGCTGCTCTCAACGCGAATGCGTTGGGCTACCCCACTACCAACAGCGAAGCCGTGCGACTGGGACTGATTGATCCCGCGCTAGCCCAGAATCCGACCATCTACCCCGATTTGAAAAGCTGGGGCAATCGGCTGGAGTTCCTGAAACACTTTGAAGGGAATGTGCAGGCCCTATACGACCGAGCATGGACGGAAGTGGGTATTGGCCAATAGTAAGTACCTATGAGTATCGAGAGTCGCCCACAAGATCGCTTGGCTCGCCAGGGTATCCAGTGGATTGCGCCGATCGCCTATCCTGCGCGGTCGGCGCACATGCCCTCGCCGTTGTTGACGGACTGGTTTTTGCCGATTGCAGGCCGGCTGATCGCTTTCAGCGCGAAGGCCACCCTTGTCATGACGCCGCTCGGCATTCTCTTGTCAGCACACGGTCTGGCGACGGCGCAGAGTGAGTTGGCAGCGGCCGGCTTGCTTCTGGCCATTGCATCTGCCGTCGGTCTGTACGCCCGGTTCATTGCTCCTTTTCAACTGAGTGTTCGGCAGCTACAGATCGAAATGCCGCGCGGGGCGCGTGATGCCTCGGTGGGTGCTCAACCCCTACGAGTCTGTTTCTTCAGCGATTTACATATCGGCCGTTATAAGAAAGCAGGCTGGCTGTCACAAGTTGTTCGTCTCGTGAACGCCCAGTCCCCCGATGTGGTGCTGATCGGTGGTGATTTTGTCGCCCATTTTGATCGTGCGCCGGATGCCCGGAGCTTGTTGGAATTGCTCCAACCCTTGCGTGATCTGCACGCCCCGCTCGGTGTATTTGCCGTGCTGGGCAATCATGACTACGGCCTGCCCGGCCCTAATCTTGCGTTGGAGTTGGAGCGTTTGTTGGCCGAATGGGATATTCGCGTCCTGAAGAATGAGTGCATTCCAATCGGCCGGTACCATCAACTGGTCGCCGTCGATGAGCTATGGGCCGACCGAGACAATGTCTCGCGTGCGTTTGGACATGCCGATCCGACCCGTGTGACGCTCTTTCTAGGCCACAACCCCGACCTAATGGCTAAAGTCAAGCCGGAACACACAGCTGTGATCTTTCTGTTTGGCCACACCCATGCCGGCCAAATCTATCTGCCGTTTCTGCCTGGCTTTGGAGTGCCGATCAAGACAAATCTGTATCGCGGCTTGCATCGCTTGCCGCAGGGGATGGTCTATGTCTCATCGGGATGCGGCGAGTCGGAAACGCCCATCCGCCTGGGTACGCAACCTGAGATTGTGATCTTCGAGCTGTAAGCCAACACCCTAGGGCGTCGGTGTTATCTCCGGTGTTGCGGTCGGCGTTTCAGTCGGCGCGGCAGCCGTCTCGGTCATCTGCATCGCTACCTGACTTGTTCCACCAGATGCCACCGGTGTATCTGTGATCGACGCCGTCGGTGTTTCAGTCGGAGTAGGGGTGCTGGTTGGCGTAGGCGTCGGTGTCTCGGTCGCCGGCGGTGGCGTGGGAGTTTGAGTTGGCGTTCCGGTGGCCGTCGGCGTGAGCGTAGCAGTGCCGGTAGCCGTAGGCGTTCCAGTCGTTGTACCGGTTGGCGTCGGGGTTGGCGGCTGAATGATTGGCCCCCAGCTCAGGCGAATCCTGGCTTGGCCGGTGCGTTCAACATATTGCACTTGGATGTCGTGTTGGCCGGCAGTCAGCGCGATCACGCCGGTGATGGTGCGACTGCCGGTCGTGTTGAAATTGTCCAGCACGGTGACGCCGTTTACAAAGACGCGCACACCATCATCTACATCTGCCGTGAAGACGTAGCTGGCCGAAAGGGGGAAGTTGACCCGCCGCGTCCAATCAACCGAGAAATTGTCCGGGTTGACTTCAGGGGCCGGCGAGTTCAAGCCCCAATCGAAATCAATATTCGTGTCATCTCGGATCATCACCACTGGGCCGCTTAAATTGGCAGTGTTGTAATAACGACCGACCCAGCCGGTGTAGCTGATGCCCCAGTCAAGTGCAATGGATGCATTGCCGGAGGCTTCGTAATACTCGACACGAATCTGATGTAAGCCTCGACTGATGAATCGGTCGCCTGTGGCGGTGCGCAAGCCGCCAATCCGCCATTCATCGATCACCAGCATCCCGTCCACGTATACGCGCGCCGCGTCATCTACCGTCAGAGTGAACCGGTAATTGTTCGAGCTGCCGAACTCCTCGTTGCGTGTCCATTCTGCGGAGAAGTTGTCGTTTGGGATGCCGGGACCGGGCGATCCAGAACGCCAGTCAAATCTCAGCGTCCGGTCATAGCGCGTAAAAATGGGAGGTGGAATAAGGTCGCGATTGTCGTAGTAACGGCCGATCCACACTCCTACTGCGTTTGGATCAGGAGTGCTGGTGACGGTTGGCAACGGCGTCGGCGCCGAAGTTGAGGTCGGGCGCGGCGCCGGAGTTGGCGGCGCCGGCGTTGGAGAGGGGAGGATGATCGGTGGAAGCGTTGCCGGCTCGGGCGATGGCATGTTTCCGACCCCCGTCACGTTCGCCAGGGTGACCGCTACCGGTGGAGCAAAGCCGCTGGTGCTGCCCCGCGCTACGATGTACAGGGTTTGGCCCGCGCTGTGGGGCAGCATCAAGCCGGTGACGTTGATAACACCATCTGCGCCGGCGACCGCTGCTCCAATCTGCACGAAGCTGTCGAAACCGGCCCGAGGCGAGGTGGTGACATACAAACTGACTTGCTCGTTGGGGGCGAAGCCGGTACCTCGCACTGCTAGGGGAGCGTTTGGGTCGGCGTTCCCGATGACTGACAGCTTTGGCGCGTCTCGCGGTGTGGGTGTGGGTGGGTTGAGGGAAAGCGCGCCACTGGTGAGGAGCAAGACACCTATCACGCACAGAAAAACAACCACCAGGGTTGCTACAACGCCGGCTATGATATAACTCCTGGGCGCTGCCTCCTCTATGGCTGGGGTTGGCGCTTGCCCCGATTCCTCTCGGTTTAAATTGTTCATGCCCTTGCCCCACAAGCTGCTCGCTGCTGTGTCAACTCGAACACCTTGTTGCGCTGCTGTCGATTATATATAGCGCAACTGCCTGCCTGATACACTCTGACGCCTCAGATTATCTTCCAAATACTCCCCTCGGCGAACATTCTGGGTGTAATCCCGAACCGGTTAAGGCAAGTCCTCTCAATGGCACGATAGCGCGCTATAGTTGCTTCTTGAGCTTATGGGTACACACGGACAAGACTCTTTCGCGGCTTATGACGTGCTGGCGCGCTACTATGACTTACAACATGCGCGCTTTGTGCCGGATGTGCCGATGTATCTGCAGGCTGCTGCGCGGTTCGGTCGAGCAGGGAGGGCTAGAATTTTGGAGTTAGGCTGTGGCACGGCGCGGGTGATGGCGCCGCTGGTCGAAGCCGGCCATTACGTGCTCGGCGTCGATGCTTCCGAAGCCATGCTGCGCTATGCCCGCCAGCGTTTGCCCCCTCCATCCAGTGCCCGCTATGACTTGCTGGCAGCCGATATCGCCGATCTGGGCGCGATATTTGCAGCCGCCGGCTCTACCCGCTCAGCCTTCCTTCCTTTTGACCTGGCCATCATTGCGCTGAACACCTTTCTTCACAACCTCTCGCGTGAGAGCCAACTCGCCGCTTTGCATGCCAGCCGCATTCTCTTACGGGCCGGCGGTTGCTTGATTGTTGACTTGCCGCCTAACGACGAGCTGGCATATCAACCTGACGCCGGAGACAGCGGCGAGTTCGAATTTGAAGCTCAGCTCAAAGATGACCTGCACAGAACCATTGTGGACAAGTATGTTCACAGCCGCATCCTCTGGGCGCGCCAGGAACAATGGCTGCGCTACCGCTTCGAAGAACGTGCTGAAGACACGCACGAATTGATTCGCGTAGAGACGGCCGGCTTTCGGCTGCGCCATGTGTTTAAGCACGAAATGGAGTTGTTGCTGATCGCAGCCGGGTTTACAGACTGGTCGTGGTACGGCGACTACAACCTGAGTGAGTACGGAGAGGGCAGCCCGCGCATGATCGTCTTCACGACGACCTAGACCCAGCTAGGCTTCTCGTTGTCCTCATCCCTGTCTCAGCCTAACACCGTATGGTGGAAAGGATGTCGATCCGCACCCAACTGGCCATTTGGTACAGCGTTGTGTTCGCGCTTGCCTTGATGTTGTTTGGCGTTGGCGTGTACGGGATTGTGTCTTTTACGCTGATCCAACAAGTGGACGCCACGCTTGCGGAATCGGCTGCCGCGATTGCATCGCGCTCTGCCGGCGGATTTCAAGGCGGCGAACGCGTCATCCGTCTTCCAGAGCTGGATCTGTTCCGCGCGGTGGTGGTGGAAGCCATCAGCGTTGACGGTCAGATTCTGGCCTCATCCATAGTTAATCTCAATCACCACCTCGATCCTGCTGCGGTTGAGCTGATGCGTCAGAAACCTGTAGCCGAACAACAGCCGATGTTCACCACGGCAAACCATCCCAAAGCGCCGCCCATCCGCGTGTACACCTATCCGCTGGTAGGGCAAAAGTCCGGCCAGTTGTTCGGCTATTTGCAGGTGGCTACGTCGCTCGAACAAGTGCATCGCGCTATGAATGGCTTACTGGCCACGTTGGTCTCGGCCGGCATTGTCGGGCTGATCCTGTCATCCGTGGCCGGCGCAGCTCTGGCCCAGCGGGCTATGCGCCCCGTGGAACGCATCACCGATGCGGCGATGGAAATCTATCACACGCAGGACCTGGGACGCCGCGTGGACGTGCGCACCAACGATGAGGTCGGGCGGCTGGGCCTGGCCTTCAATGAGATGTTAGACCGGCTCGGCAATTTGTTTCGCTCCCAGCAACGCTTTGTGGCCGATGTGTCTCACGAAATGCGCACCCCGCTCACGGTCATTCGCGGCAACGTGGACTTGCTACGCGCAATGGGTTGCGCCGACAAAGAGTCTCTGGATGCGATTGCCGGCGAAACAGATCGAATGACACGGCTGGTCAGTGACTTGTTATTGTTATCCCAGGCCGATGCTGGCATGTTGCCCATGCATTGTGAGCCGATTAATGTCGCTCCCCTCGTAGCCGACGTGGCGCGCAGCGGCGCTATTATGGCCGATGGTCGTGTGTCTGTCGAATCCTCCGTTGCCGGTGAGTTGATCGTGCATGGGGATGCCGACCGTATCAAGCAAGTCTTGCTCAATCTGGTCGAGAATGCCGTGAAGCACACTCCCACTGGCGGCATAGTGCGCATTGTTGGCGCAAACACAGACGCGGGGATGGTTTTATTGAGCGTCAGCGACACCGGGGTGGGGATTCCGCCTGAAGACTTACCCCATGTGTTTGAGCGGTTTTATCGTGTGGACAAATCTCGCTCGCGCGCTTACGGCGGCGCAGGATTGGGTTTGGCAATCGCCAAATCCATCATTGAAGCCCATGGAGGCGACATCGAAGTCCAGAGCGTCGTCGGCGTGGGCACTACTTTCAACGTGTGGCTGCCGGCCTACCAACCCAACTTGGTTTAGCTCACCGTTTTCCTATTTCGCTCTAATGCCAACTTAATCCAAAAGCTTTAGATTCTCCTAAGCCTAAACAATATAAGAACTAGATAATCGAGTGCGGCAGCGAAGCGAGTTTTACCGCACAAGCCGGGCAGTGAGCTTTCTACGATGCGTTTGTTTGTTTCCTCCTGTGCAAACAAGCGTTTAAGGTGTGGATGGGCATTTCGTTTGAAGGTTGGCT
>JANWVJ010000140.1 GCA_025056895.1 Thermoflexales bacterium | reverse complement strand
CGCTAACAACTCCGGAAAGGCAAATGGCTTAACTAAGTAGTCATCTGCACCCGCTTCCAGGCCCATCACCCGGTCGGGTACGGAATCTTTGGCGGTCAGCATCAAAATCGGCGTATTGCCGGCCGAACGCAGACGGCGGCATACCTCCAGACCATCCAAGCCAGGCATCATCCAGTCCAGAATGACCAGGTCCGGCGGATTGTCGCGCGCGGCCGCCAAACCAGACGCGCCATCGGCGGCGACGGTTACTTTGTAGTTTTCATACGCTAGTCCACGGCGCAACAAGTCGCGTATTGCGGGATCATCTTCGATCACCAGAATGTGTTCCATTGTAGACATATGCATCTCCCTTCAGTAGGCACAAGCCGGGCAGCCACCTGCTTGTTTGTTTAAACGTGTGCTCCAAATCATCTGCCAAATGCTATGTGCGCCGCGCTCACTGGCTTGACAAAGCGCAACAGATAAGCAAGGCCGTTACCTGTCCAACCGGTCAGTTTGAACCCAGCGCTCTCCAGCCAGCTTCGAGTCGTTGTCGGCCGGCTGTACGTCGGCGCAAACACGTCTTCGCCCACTACGAGCGCCCCGCCTGGCTTCAAGACCCGACGTGCTTCTGCCAGGACAACACTGCGTTCTTTAACTTCGGACAGCGCCGAGATCATCAGGGCGCAATCGATGCTATTTGCCGGCAGCGGAATGCGCTCTAACGGAGCCAGAAGCATGAAGACGTTGTGCGCTTGTTCCGCTTCAACGCGGCGTGCCGTGATGTTAATCATGGCCGCTTGAATGTCCAGTGCATACACGCGACCGTTTGGCCCAACTCGATTTGCCGCTTCCATTACGTGAATGCCGCTTCCACAGCCGGCATCTAGCACGTATGCGTTGCGGTGAATCCCCGCGAAATCAATTGTCCGCGCCGGATCGAGGTAGATGCGACGGATCGGATTGTCCAGCAAGAAAGACATCTGGGGCGGCGTCGGGGCATGAACAGACCGCAAAGCGAATCGCGTGCCCAAATGTGCCCCAACCAACGCGCCCAATCCAAAAGCAAGCGATCGAGTGACCCACCTCAGCATACACCCATTCTAAACCGGCCTGATGGAATGTGGAAACAAAACCAGGTCTGGCCGGCCAGACCTGGTTTTGTCCCGATGTCGGACGTGCGGCACGTCATGCCAACACACTCAGTTTGGATTTGACGAATTCGCTTCGCAGGCAATTTGATAGTCGCGCGCAGCAAGCGTGTAATTCAGCTTGTCGTTTTCACAGCGGGTGTTGTCTGCAGCAAGTTGATAGTACACCGCCGCCCTACAAAAGTCGCTGATTTGATTCCGAATCTCGGCTATGTCCAGTGCAATCATTGCTTTGGTTTGGGAGTCCTGGGCTATCTCTTGTGCAGAGTTCAGGTTGAACAGAGCGGCGTCATAGCTTTGATGCATCGCGTGGATTTTCCCCATCATCAGATAAGCATGCGCTGCTAAAGTGGGCGCAGAAGGACTGCGAATCTTCCCGGCGCGGTATTCATTCAGCAGTTCGACAATAATGGCCTCCGCCTTGTTCAGTAGCTCAGCCCGTTCGGCGTCGTCAATGGTGAAGTCGCGTCGAATGAGTAGGGCCTGCGCTCGGCCGTAGCGCACTTGATTGGCCAGAATGGTTGCCGAGGGTTTAATGTTTGCCATGAGCGCCCGCATGAAGAAAGTCTCGGCGGCATCTAGATATGCGCCGGCAGACTCAGCGTTATTCTCGGCCTCATACAGGGCGCGCTGATTCATGGCGTTCCCTAGACCAAGATACGCTAACGCTGTCTGTGGCTCGAACGAGAGTGCAGCCTGGTAATGCTGGATGGCCTGTTCGAGCAAGCTTGGGTTCAAGCTATCGGCGCAATCCCCTCTGGCAGCATGTAAACTGGCATTACCGGCAAATAAATGCGCCATTGACAATGTTTGACGATCCGGCGGCGGATTCAGCTTGGTGATCTGTGCGAAAACCTCGCTCGCTTCGAGATAGCCGGAGTAGGTGTGCCGAGCAAGATAAGCAAATCCTTGTGCCAGCGCTGCTAATGAGGCAGCCCGATTGGCTAACTCGCGTTGCACAACTGCGCCAGCGATGGGATCATTCGGTTGCAAGATCTCACTCGACAGAGCGCCCAAATCGTAGGTGCCCTGAAACTCTGGCGCATCCTTCAGATAGCTGGGCGCCAAGTTGAAGTGAGGAGCTATCATCACTTGTGAGTCATTGCACGATATGGTGGCATATAAAACAATATCCGCCCCCTGATCGGCGATCAGCTTCTGCGCCTGGACCGCATATTCCTCTTCACTGATCTGATCCTCGATCTTGATCTGGCTAGGCCCCCATACTTTGATGTTTGGCAAGAGTGCTTGATCTTGCGATCTGTTGTCCGCCAGGCTCTGTTCAATGGAGGCAGCCAGATCAATGGGCAGATTGGTTGCCAGCACCTGGCAGTCAGGATTGTTCGCAGGGTAGGGGAGGAAAGGCATCACTACCAAATCGAGCACGTAAGGACTGCCGGCGCTGAAGCGTGGAACGGTTATGCTGGTTGATGGAGGGATGTTGCTTGTGGCAATGAGTCCTACGATTGCTGCAAACGCAATGATTGCAACAAGAAGGGTAATGAGAAGTGGAGCCTGCAAATAGATGTTGTGCCCGGCCACCACAATGCTGCGATTAGCAGAGCCTTTGATAGTTAGGTTAACGTCGCCTCCTTCTCCATCTTCTTCACCGGCCCGCTTTGGCAGGATGTCTGCCCAGGCCAACTTCTGGAAGCGCTCCACCACGCGGGCTTGCCATCGAGACAGCCACGTTCCGATTTTTGATTTTTTGCGTCGTCCACGGCGCTGCGGCTTGCGCTGATTGCTCATGTTAAAAATCTTTGTAAAAGAAAAGAGCCAAATCCTTAAAAGCTATTCTAGGTGATTTCTAATCATTTTGAGAGTGACTAAACCCAGATAGATGCGAAGTCACGCAACGGTGGGTTGTAAAGTGGATGAGCGCGCTTGTAGAGTTGGCGACGATTCCAGCACCGGACGAACAGCGCGAGGTTCCGTTTGAGCGCTTCCGGACAACGCGAGAAACAGCGTGACTTCTGGGTGAGTCGGGCCAGGTAGTGCCGGAGGTCGGCATTGCCCCCTCCACCGAATAGGTCTGCGATTTGCCTTCCGCGACCAGGTGCAAGCCGGTGTGATAGTGGAGTGCGTCATAGGTGGTCAGGCCATCCGTGCAATACTGAAACGCGGTCGGCGCTTGATCCACGATGGGTTGCATCGTGTCCGCAGTCCAGTCAGTGACGACTAGCCAGGCCATGAAACAGCGCGTTTCGCGGTGGACTTGGGTGACGACGAACGTTTTGTTTTTTGTTCCCCACAAAGGTGAACAGCTCATCCCGCTCGACAACCGTGTTGTCATCCACCGGCGGACGCGGGATCGGCGCGGCCAGCGCTTGCTGCGCCGCCGCCTTGACCCAGGTCGCCACACTCTGATGGTTCACCCGCACGTTCCGGCCTGTCCGCCGGTAGCCGTGTCCGTCCACGTCCATCGCGACTGCCTCTTGCCGGATCGCCGGCGGGTAGACAATGGCGTTCGGATTCGGTGTGAAGTGTCGGCCGCAGCCCTTGCACCGGTAGCGCTGACTGCCACTTCCATTCTTGCCCGCCTTCACCGTCTGTTCGCTGTCACAGTGTTTACATTTCATCCATCCGATTTTAGTCACTCCCCAACTCTACAAGCGCGCTCATCCGCTGTGTAACCTATAATTGTGTAACTTGGCATCTATCTGGATTTAGTCACTCCCAGTTCCGGGAATTCGTGGAGACATTCGATTGAGTGAAGACATGAAGGGTTCCTATTCCACGCTGCCTTTCGGTCCCTTGGATTGGTAACAGTTGATCGGAAACCGAAAGCGGCCCTTAAGGCGGCTGCTGATGAGATGTTCAGAGCAAATTCCGAGTAAACGATCATGACGGGAATCTCAACTGCTGTCGAATTCATAAACGCGAAACCCGTTTTTTGTGTAGACGGTGTTCCAACCAATCCGCTGATCTACTCACTCACCCAAATGCCGGGTGGAAGATGGAGTTGGGAGGAACTGCCGCAGTTCTGTATCCAGCAGTTTGCGTCGATCGGGTTCAAGCTTTTTCAAGTCCATATTTACTTTCATCACATATGGAACCAAGATGGTTCCATATCTATCGATCTTGCTCAGAGACAACTGCGGGGTGTGCTGGACGTCTGCCCAGATGCGGTTCTGTTCATTCGATTGCATGTCACTCCGCCTTACTGGTGGATTCTACAGAACATGCAGGAATGCACCCAGTATGCAGATGGCCCTCTTGAGGTCGAAGATGTCAGTGGGTTAGAGGTGTTTGGTTCTCACGATCTTGAAAGAGTTCCACGACCAAGCATGGCCTCATTGAAGTGGCGTCAGGAATCAGGACAAAAGATCAGAGAGTTCTGTGGGTTGCTTTCAGCTACAGATGAGGGTAGCCGGGTCGGAGCGATTCACGTTGCCAGTGGGGTCTTTCACGAATGGCATTATTGGGGGTTCATTCAGCACGAGCCGGACATCAGCCAGCCGATGACTTCCGCATTCAGAGATTGGCTGGCCAGGAAATATCATGACGATGAGGGTTTGCAGAAGGCGTGGAATCAACCAGATATCACTCTAGCCCGTGTGGAGGTGCCTGGTGTCCAGGAACGAAGGACAACTTGTGCCGGAATTTTTCGCGATCCTCAACGAGAGCAAAAGGTTATTGACTACTTTGAATGCCATCACGAGGTGGTGGCGGATACCCTTCTTCACTTTTGTCGAGCTGTCAAGGAAAGCTGGCCGCGTTCGATTGTTACAGGCGTGTTTTATGGTTATCTTTACAACCTTTTTGACAGGAGCGCCACGGGTGGCCACCTTTCGATTCAAAAGGTGCTTGAATCACCTTTCGTGGATTACATGAGTGCGCCCCAATCTTATCTGAAAGCGCACCGACGTATGGGCGGTACCGGACAATCCCGTGGTCTCGCGGATGCCGCTAGGTTGCACGGCAAGCTTTTTCTGGATGAGATGGACCAGGCCACGCACGCTGACAAGATGCGTGAAGGGTACACCGATCAGGTAACAGAGAATCTACACGATGATATTGTTATTGTCAGACGGAACATGGTCATGCCATTCACTCGTGGCATGGGGATGTGGTTCTACGATTTTGGGCCAACCAATGTGTGCGGGTGGTGGAGTGATCCCGCGTTGCTAGATGAGATTAGGAAATCCAAGGAGGTTCTCGACCGCTATTACCCTCAGCCTTGCCATTCAAGATCGGATGTGCTCTTCGTTGTGGATGCGATGGTTTTTGCTCGTCTGGCTTCCGATGGCAAATCAGATCCAATCACCGAATCGCTTTGCCTTAACTCAGCATCAACCGCGGTATATCTTAGTGGCGCCGGCGTTGATTTTGCTTATTTATTTGACTTGGATCGGATAAACCTCGATGCATATCGCGTGGTGATCTTTGCCAACTGTTTTTGCCTGACCGACCGTGATCGCAAACTTATCAATAAAGTTCGGTCGAAACAGCGACACTTGATCTGGTATTACGCCCCTGGTTTCAATAACGGATCAACCTTGGATGTCCGTCATATCATCGATGTTTGCCAGATTTCGGTCAAAGCAGCAGAAATAGCTTTGCCGGCTGATCAAATTTTTAATATCGATGAAGCGCATGTCTATCGCACCACCACTGATGTCCCCACGGCTGGTGAAAAGAGCGCACTCCCTTGCTTCGTCGTGGATGATCCACAGGCGATTGCGGTAGCCTGGGAAAGCAGGGATCGGGCAGTCACAGTGGCAAGAAAAGATGGTTCGGAATGGGTTTCCTGGTTCTGCACGCTCCCGCTTACTGATCCGAAGGTGCTGAATGCCATCTTGCGTTATTGTGGAGTGCACACTTATCAATCTGAAGGGGGTGACTTGGTTCAAGATGGAAACGGTATTCTCCTTTTCCATTCCGCAACGCCTGGTGAGAAGAAGCTGTCCCTGCGAAACGGAAAGACCATAGAGTTCGTCGCGCCAAAACACTGCACGGCCTTGTTCGATAGCACGACGGGAACAAGGTTATTGTAAAAATCCTGCTGGGTATTTCTTAACGAGGCGCATTTTTGCCGGGCCGGCTGACGGAGTGTTGATCTGCAAGTGGGAATGCACTAAGCATGAACACTGCGGAAGCAACAGACAAGTGTGACTCTGCTGAGCTTTGACAGCCGGCCAGAATGGCGCATGGTACATTGCCCCTGGGCATAGTGCGTGCTGCTCAATGCGTCGGCGCTTGGAGTTGCCGCATTGGCTTGTGCCGAGTAGTTCGGCAATCCGACCTGCGTTGTGCCGGCGTTGTGGCGCAATGGTGCATGAGTTGGGCATGATGCTGACCCATCCGCCGATTCCCCAGTACAACTGATGAAGCCGATATGTTGTCGGTGTTACTGGAACACCTGTTGCCGTAGGAACAGGTGATCGATTCCTAGACAAGGCGGCACACGGTAAAGAAGCGCTACGAGCGCGTGGTGCGCAGCGGGTGCGGGCGATCGCCACGCTCAACGATTACTTCGATCGGGAGTTGGGCTGGCCGGTTGTCGGACAAAGCCTGTGCATCCAACGCCGGTGCCTGACACGGCTTCGTGATTAGTCACCAGCAAGCCCCCTTGATCATCGGCTTTCATTCATTTGATCGAGCCAGCCCTGGCTGCCGTTTAATTGAGGCTTGGTCACAAGAAGCCGCCCAGGCCGGTGCACCAAGCACAGCAGCCGTCCTAATATCCAGATTGTCAAATTGACCCGGGAAGCCATCTGGATACTGGATAATAGTGCGGCAGACGCTCTTGATCACGTTTCAAGTGGGTAGGGTCGGCTACGTCGTTGGAAGTTGCACCTCACGAGAGGTTGTAGAGAGTGGAGATTCTGCTAGCGGCTTAACTTATCCCGCCCAGTATCGCTGGTAGTAGCATCGCGCCATCCCCGCTGAGTGATTTGCTTACTCTAGTGTCGGCTTGAAAGCCTTTCTCAAGGCTGCCTGATTGGTGACCCAGCCTCAAATTAGTTAACCGATGGTACTAGTAGAGAGCTAAGGGCTTGACAGAAAACATGAGTCACGTTTCAGTTCACTGCGCAGGATCACACCGATAACTACTGAAGACGTTTCTAGGGCTACTCGTATCCAAATGAACGGGTCACCATCGTCTCGTTGTTCGCCCAGAGCGGTGTGAGTGAGTTACGTTTTATCGCTGGATGAAACGAGACCTTTGAAGTGTTTGCACCGCTGCCTGCTTAACCCAAACTCGCGTTAGTGTTAGTTAATCCAGTCCACATGCTTTCGAATAAAGTGCATACCTGAGCTTTGGGAGTTTGATATATCCAAGGTGGTAGTCCTAACTTTTGTGAGGAGGAAAAGGCATGAAAAGAATCCTAAAGCGACTGCAGTGCTTGGCAGCAGCGACAACTATTGTTAGCGTTGCGTTCACGGCTTGTGCTCCGGTGAGTGGACCTATTGCTGCGCCTCCGGCCTCATCAGGTGACACTTCAAGCGATCTCATTGAGGTCACAGTTAGTTTCTGGGATATCCAGAACTCCTTCCCAGAGGGTGAGCCTGATGCAATTGCAAAGATGGTGCAAGATCGGTTCAAGATCAAGTTGGTGCCGGTCAACGTTGGTTGGGGGGATGCAGATGAAAAGTACAACACCTGGGCTGCTTCTGGCCAATTGCCTGATGTGATCGGTGCTGTATCTTTAGTGGTTTCTCCTCGGTTCAACCAGTGGATTAACGATGGTGTTGTGCGTCCTTTGCCTGATGATCTTTCCGAATATCCTGAAATCAGCAAGTTGATGAATCAGCCCGAGGTCAAAGCCTTCACTGTTGCAGGGAAGAATTATTTCTT
>JANWVJ010000013.1 GCA_025056895.1 Thermoflexales bacterium | reverse complement strand
ATATAATCAATCAGCACCTCAATCGGCAATCCAGCGCTTCTCATACATCGAATGAATTCAATCCGACGCACATCTGCTTCGGTGTATTCTCGAATACCGCTCCCATTGCGGTTGACGCGCCGCAACAGACCGATGCGTTCGTAATAACGCAACGTGTCGGTCGGGACGCCACAGCGTTCACTGACTTCCGCTATCCTCATGGTCTACCTCACTGCGTGCGAAGCAGTATAGGACTTGGAGCCAACTCTAAGTCAAGGGCAAACACCGAATTCAGTCCCTGCACATCCCAGCAGGCCAGCCTCGCCAAGAGGAAACGAAGCCCTAATCGGACGGCGATCAAAGGTAAGCTGCTGGGAACAACGCTGGGGCAACCAAACGCTTTGCTATTCACAGCAAAGCCGATCGCGTTCACTCATCCCGGCACGGGTTCCTGCCGCGCGACATACTTCTCCTCACTCTAAGGAAATAAACCCTCAAAAGACTTGCAATCAGACGAGAAAGAGAGTAGTATCTGGGAGCAGGTGGGGCAAAGTGGGTCAGAGTGGCACACAGCGGCTCGCAAACCCACACTCTTGCGCAACAAGGCAGCTCAACATGATGTTCCTGGGAGAGTACAAACATTCTCTGGACGACAAGGCGCGTGTGACGCTGCCGGCCAAATTTCGTCCGCCTCTCCTGGACGGCCTGGTCATGACGGCCGGCACCGAGCCGTGCATCTGGGTGTACCCCGCCGAAGAGTTTGGTAAGCTGGCAGAGCGCATCAATGCGTTGCCGTTAACGGGACAAGAAGCGAACGCCTTTCGACGGCTGATTTTCGGCAACGCGTTTGATGCCAACCTGGACAAGCAAGGCCGCGTTGTTTTGCCGGAAAAGCTGCGCCGGCATGCCCACATCAACGGAGAGGTGGTGATCACCGGCGTCGGTCGATTTATCGAAATATGGAGTCCGACCGAGTGGCAGCAGGTACAGCAAGTCATGCAGGAACGCAGCGCAGCCGAAACCGTGTGGGCCAAGCTGGGCATTTAGAGACGCACATGATCCACGTCCCCGTCTTGCTGGATGAAGTCGTGCAGGCGCTCCGCCCGCGCGCGACCGGTCGCTATTTAGATGCGACAGTCGGCGGCGGAGGGCACAGCGAAGCCATCCTGCGCGCCAGCACCCCAAGCGGGCGGTTGCTGGCCACCGATGCAGACGAACGCGCGGTTCAAACAGCAGCCGAACGATTACAGCCGTTTGGCCCGCGCGTCGTTCTGCGCCGCTGTTGGCTGGATCAAGCCGCGCACGTCGCGCACACAGAAGGCTTTGTCCCCCTGGATGGGATCGTTGTGGACTTGGGCTTGTCTTCAAATCAACTGGATGATGCTGAGCGTGGCTTCTCGTTCATGCGCCCCGGCCCGCTCGACATGCGCTTTGATCGCACTCAGAAGCTGACAGCCGCTGGGCTGATCAACGAGTGCGACCTAGAAGAACTGGTGCAGATTCTGCGCGACTACGGCGAAGTGACCCGCGCTCGACGAATCGCCGAAGCGATTTGGTCGGCCCGCCCGTTGCACACGACCGACCAGCTTAGGACAGTCGTGACGCACGCTGCCGGCGCCCGCTACTCCACCGGCCGGCGCCCAATCCACCCGGCCACACAAGTCTTTCAAGCGCTGCGCATCGCTGTCAACGATGAGCTGCGCCGGCTGGAGACAGCCTTGCCCCGTTTAATCGAGACGTTGGCCGTTGGCGGCCGGCTGGCGGTGATCACCTTCCATTCTCTAGAGGATCGCATCGTCAAGCGCGCTTTTCGTTTGGCCGCCGGTCAAGACGGCGGAGCTGACGCCGACCCGCGCAACCTGCTCGCCGGCAGACAGGAGATGGAGGCTGTTCAAACAGCTATTCGCGCCCGGCTGGTGAACAAAAAACCCATCCTGCCGACCGACGAAGAGATCCGCCAGAACCCGCGCGCCCGCAGCGCCAAGCTTAGGATACTGGAGCGTATCGATGTGGCTTGAACAATTGCGCGACTTCACGGCTCGGCGCGCGCTGGCGCTGGCCATCGCCAGCGCCACTTTATTTGTTGCGTTAACCATCTTGTGGTTGAGTGTCTCGACCCGCGCAGCCATCCTCAACCGGCAGTTCGACGCTCTCGAAGTGCGTCGCCTAGAACTAGAACGCGAAATCGCCGATATACAAGAACAGATCAGCGATGCGACCTCCTCGCCGGTGATCGAGCAGCGCATGCGCGCAGCGGGCTTTCAAGAGCCGGAACAGGTGCGCTTCCTAATTGCGCCTGCTCCAACGGCAACCATTACCATTACGACGGAGGCACCGGCATCTGGTACGTCGGGAGGGACGCCATGATTTCCCCACGACGCATTGCGGTGCTTGCGGTGTTATTTGCGGCGGCAGTGCTGGCCGTTATTGCACGCGCTGCTCAAATCCAAATCTTCGAGTCGCCGGCACTGGCTTCGCGCGGCGCATTTCAGCAAACGGCTGTCTACTTTAGCCAGGCTCCGCGCGGCGTGATCTTCGATCGACACGGCAACATTCTAGCAACCAGTCAACCAGCCTATATCGTGCGCGTTGACCCGCGCACCATCACGGACACAGATACATGCGCCTATGTGGTTGCTCAGGCGCTGGCCAAACCGGTTGAAGAAACGCGCCAGCGCATTCAGACGATTGTGGAGAGCAGCAAAACATCCACCTCAACTTACACGATTCTGTACTACAACGTCTCACCCCAAGCCGTAACCGTATTGACTTCCACACTGAGCCGGTTCGAACGTGAGGGGATTGTGGTGATACCGACCTGGGCGCGTGTGTATCCACAAGGCCCAGTTGCCGGCCCGCTGTTGGGCTTCGTGAGTTTGCAACTGGTCGGCTTCGCCGGCGTTGAGAGCTTCTACGATCGAGAGCTGAGCGCACAGGGCGGTGTACGCCAGGAGCGCACCCAGCTCGATTTGACGGTGATTACCCCTACCCAGCCGGCTGCTGATGTCGTGCTGACTATTGACATAGCGCTGCAATCCTACGTGGAGAAGCAATTGTCAGCCGCGCTAACCGAGTACGAAGCGCAAGGCGGCGCCATCATCGTGATGGACACGCGTTCTGGGGCAATCCTCGCAGCCGCCTCAGCGCCCGGCTATGATCCGAATTTCGCCATTGACATTGCGAATTCGGAGGACGCCGACCGGCTGATCGATCCCGCCGTCAGTGCACCGTATGAGCCGGGTTCGGTCATCAAAGCAGTAACGATTGCGGCTGCTCTAGACGCAGGTACAGCTACGACGGCGACGCTGTATCAGGACAGCGGGCGCTTTGTAGTGGCCGGCAAAACCATTCGCAACAGCGATCGCGCTGCGCACGGCCAGGTGGACATCGAGGACACATTAGCGCGTTCGCTGAATGTCGTGGCGGCCCAGATTGCATTCGACCTGGGGCCGGAACGGTTCTATCACTACTTTAACCTATTCGGTTTTGGCCGCAGAACCGGCATCGACTTGGGCAACGAATCAACCGGCCTGCTGCGCACGCCCACGCAGCACACAGACTGGTCAAAAGCCGATTTAGCCACCAACAGTTTCGGACAGGGCATGATGGCAACGCCATATCAAGTCATCAACGCCTTAAATGTCATTGCAAACGACGGACTGTTGATGCAGCCCTATGTGGTGTGGCAACAGCGCAAAGCGGACGGCGCCATCGTGACCAAGAAACCCACCCCCGTGGCGCAGGTGATCTCGCCAGGTACCGCGCGTTTAATGCGCGAAGTGATGCAGCGCGCCACCCGCCAAGCGACCCCCCAGGCTGTGCCAACAGGCTACACGGTCGCCGGCAAAACCGGCACGGCCGATTGGTACTTGCGGGGCGTCAAACAAGATACAACCATCGTCACGTTTGTCGGCTTTCTGCCGGCCCTAGAGCCTCGACTGACCATTCTGGTCAAGCTGGATCAGCCCAAAAAGAGCCGTTGGGCAGCTTATACTGCGGCTCCAGTTTTTCAAAATGTGGCCGGGTATGCCGCTCGATTAATGGGCGTGCCGCCCGACATTCAGAAGTGAGCGCACTGCGCGCGCGCAGGACATTCGATTAAAAGACAGTTGCTTGTTGGTATGTTGACCCTAGCAGATGTGATAGAAGGAACCGGCGGGCCGCGCATCCCCGCCTGGGAGAACAGAACGCTGCGTGAAGTCGTGATCGATTCGCGTCAAGCGTTGCGCGGCGACCTTTTCATCGCCTTGCGCGGAGAGCGCGCCGATGGCCATGACTTTGTCACCGATGCTTTCAATCGCGGCGCATCGGCTGCGTTGGTCGATCGACCTGTCGAATTGCTGAGTGGACACACGTTCATCGACGTTCAGCATACCGAAATCAAGTCGGACTGGGCGCCGGTCGGGGACAACACCCCCGTGCTTATCCGCGTGGACAATACCCTGAAGGCATTGCAACGGCTGTCAGGCTGGTGGCGACGCAAGATCGGCGCGCTGGCGCCCCGCTTGCGCGTGATCGGCGTGACCGGCAGCGTAGGCAAGACGACGACAAAGGAGGTGATTGCACAAGTCTTGAACATACGCTACCGCACACTCAAGTCCGAGGGCAACTACAACAACGAGATCGGTGTGCCACTCACTCTGCTGAAGCTGAACGCCGAGCACGAGCGGGCCGTGATCGAGATGGGCATGTATCAACGCGGCGAAATCGCTGCCTACTGCGAGTGGGCGCAACCACACGTGGGCGTGGTGACGATGGTCGCGCCGGTGCACTTAGAGCGACTGGGCACAATCGAGAACATTCAACTGGCAAAAGCCGAGCTGGTGCAGGCGCTGCCCTCCGCTGCCGAAGGGGGGGTAGCTGTGTTGAATGATGACGACGAGCGCGTGCGCGCCATGGCCGGCATGACCCGCGCGCGCGTGGTGACATACGGCCTCTCGCCGCGCGCAGATGTGTGGGCCGAACAGATTGAGAGCCGTGGCCTGGATGGCATCACGCTGACTGTGCATCACGGCTCACAGAGTCGGCGGGCGCGTGCGCCGCTACTGGGGCGGCACAGCGCACACACCGTACTGCGCGCTGCCGCCGTCGGTCTGGTCGAGGAGATGAACTGGGATGAGATCATCGAAGGTCTGCGACAGTCGTCGGCGCAACTGCGCCTGACAGTGCTTGAAGGGCCGCACAGGTCGCTGGTCATCGACGACACGTACAACGCCAGCGAGGAATCCGCTATTGCCGCGTTGAACTTACTGGCAGAGATCGGCAACGGCGCCGCTGCCGGCGCGGGCAGCGGCATGGTGCGTATCGCCGTTCTGGGCGATATGCTGGAGCTTGGCGATGTAGAAGAGCAGGCGCATCGCAATGTGGGCTGTCGCGCGGCGACAATCGCGCGGTATGTGGTATGTGTCGGCCGGCGCGCCCGCTGGATTGCCGAAGAGGCCGTTCAGTGCGGCGCTGATGCCAACTGCGTCTATACCTGCGACACCAACGCCGAAGCATTGCGCGTGCTGGCCACCTTGCTACGCGACAGAAGCGTGATCCTGGTTAAAGGGTCACGAGGCATGAAGATGGAGGAAATCGTGGCAGGCCTAACTGCCGGCAACGCAACCTAACCGTCATCTCGCAGGGCAGTCTAGCCAGATCACGCCGCGTAACTAATCATGGGCATTTCGTTAATCATGGGCAGCGTGTGCTGTCTGGTGGTCATCCTATGTGGACGTCCGGTCATTCAATGGCTCAAACGACACCGAATCGGCAAGCAGATTCGGATCGAAGGGCCGGCCACGCATCAGGTGAAAACCGGCACACCGACAATGGACGGTATTTTGATCGTGGCGCCGGTGATTGTTTTGTTGCTCGCGATGTATCTGTATTCACGCATCCCGCCGCGCATCGGTTTAGATTTTGCCGGCGTCGTGTTGGTAGGCCGTTCGCTCGCCATCCCGATGGCGGTGATGATTGGCTTTGCCATCTTGGGCGCAATCGACGATTACATGGGCGTGCGCGGCACGCGGCGCGGCGAGGGGATGCGTGGCCGCAACAAAGCGTTGATCCAACTGGTCATTGCGACCGCAGCCGCTTTGGTGATGAATCTGGTATTCGGCATCGGCCGGATGGGCGTCCCTTTTGTCGCCCAACCGATCGAGTTGGGTCTGCTGTGGATCCCTATCGCCATCTTCATCATCCACGGCTCGGCCAACGCGGTCAACTTTACCGACGGCCTGGACGGGTTGGCGGCGCTCATCAGCCTGGTCGCGTATGTGGCCTATGGGGTGATCGCCTATCTGCAAGGGCAAGTCTTTCTAACCATGTTCTGCATGTTGGTGGCCGGCGCGCTGCTGGGATTCCTGTGGTTCAACGTGCACCCCGCTGCCCTGTTCATGGGCGACTTGGGCAGCGAAGCGCTTGGGGCCACGTTGGGCGTAGTAGCCCTGATGACCGGCCAGTGGCTGCTGTTGCCGATCATCGCCATTGTGCCGGTGGCCGAGGCGCTCAGCGTGATCCTGCAATCGGGCTACTTCAAGTACACGCGCCGGCGTTTCGGCGAAGGCCGACGTTTGTTCAAGATGGCGCCCTTACATCACCATTTCGAGCTGCTGGGATGGAGCGAATCCCAGATCGTCCAGCGCTTTTGGCTGGTCGGCATCTTTGCCGCCATGTTGGGGATTGGCCTAGCTGTAGCCGGCAACCCGTGAGCCATGCGCACCTCTAAGCAGATTTGAAATGTGAATCCAATCGACCGAAACAAGGCATGAGTCCCGTGAATGATCTAAGACGCTCTACTCACCATCCAGCGCCGGCGCTTCCAAAATCAGCAGTCGTTTTGGGCGCAGCGCGACAGGGTCTGGCGCTGACGCGCTACTTGGCCGCGCGGGGTGTGTCGGTCGTACTCAGCGACATGAAGCCCGATGTGGATGTCTCTTCGTTGGCCGACCTGACCGGCGTGCGCTACGTCCTGGGCGAACATCCTCTCTCTTTGTTAGAGCAATGCGATGTGCTTTACCTCAGCGGGGGCGTGCCGCTTGACCTGCCGATCGTGGCCGAAGCTCGTCAGCGCAGCATTCCACTGAGCAACGATGCACAACTGTTCTTCGAAGTGTGTCCTGCGCCGATTTTGGCCATTACTGGCTCGGCCGGCAAGACAACCACTACCAGCCTGGTCGGCGAGATGCTAAAGACCCACGTCGCTGCGCATCATTTGCCCGCCCGAGTGTGGGTGGGCGGCAACATCGGCAACCCCTTAATCAACGATGCAGATCAGATTCAACGCGGCGATCACGTGGTGATGGAGTTATCCTCTTTCCAACTGGAGCTGATGTCGCGCAGCCCACACATCGCTTGCATCACCAACATCACGCCCAATCACCTGGACCGACACGCCACGATGGATGCCTATATCGCCGCCAAGCGGCGCATCGTGGATTTTCAATCTGCCCAAGACTGGCAAGTTCTGAACGCCGACGACCCGATCACCCGCGACATGAACACGGCAGCGCAGACAGCCTGGTTCAGCCTGGAGCACGAGCCACACGGGGACGGCGCCTGGTTAGATGAGAACGGCGACTTGCGCGTGCGGGTCACTGCTCGCGGCGTCGATGAGCGCGTATGCCACCGCCGCGAGCTGGTGCTGATGGGCCGGCACAACATCGCCAACGTGCTCGCCGCCGCTACTTTGAGCGTCATTGCCGGCGCATCGATGGAGGCCGTTCGCTCCGTAGCAACAACCTTCAGCGGCGTGCCTCATCGGTTACAACGGGTAGCCGAGGTTAACGGTGTGCGGTATTACGACGACTCCATCGCCACCGCTCCAGAACGACTGATGGCAGCCCTGCAATGCTTCGAACAGCCGGTCATTTTGCTATGCGGGGGTCGAGATAAGCATCTGCCTTGGACGGCGGCTGTAGAGATGATGCGTCAACGCTGCAAGCACATCGTGTTATTCGGCGAGATGGCCGGCCTGGTGCATGAGGAGATCAAGCGTCAATCTACCGATGGCGCGCCGATGCCACCGACGACCGTGTGCAACACGTTGGATGAGGCCGTGCAGACTGCGGCAAGCGTGGCCCAAGCCGGCGACATCGTGCTGCTCTCGCCGGGCGGAACCAGTTACGACGCCTTTAAGGACTTCGCCGAACGAGGCGATCATTTTGCGGCGCTGGTCGCCGATCTGATGCGCCGCTCTGCGCACAGGGCGGCTGAGAGCGAAAACAATACGACATGGTGACACGTCCGATTTCTCCAGCTTCTCGTCGCGCCACAGCGCACCGCACGACAAACGCACTGTCGCGCTCCTTGGCCGGCGCTCAGGGTGAAACGCACGGCGTGGATGGGGTGTTCGTCATGGCCATGCTGGCGCTCACCGCATTGGGCCTGATCATGACGTACAGCACGACGTACTACTGGTCTTACCTCAGAGAGGGAGACCCACTGGCGATCTTCGGGCGACAGGTTTTATTTGCCGGCCTCGGCCTGGTGTTGTTTATGGCGCTCAGCCGCTTCGATTACGGGCACTTGCGGCGCTGGTCGGTCGTGTTGATGGCACTGTGTTTACTGATGCTGCTGCTGGTAGCGCTGATCGGCGCAGACCGATTTAACGCCCGTCGGTCGCTCGTCGCCGGCTCAGTGCAGCCCAGCGAAGCAGCTAAGATCATCATTTTGATCTACGCGGCATCCTGGCTGGCGTCACGGCGCGACCAAGTGCGCAGCATCACCAACGGACTGGCTCCGTTTGGGGTCATCATCGGCATTGGCGCCGGATTGATCGTCATTCAGCCCGACTTGAGCACCACACTGGTGATCGTCCTGGCAGCCGGCGCGATGTTCTTTGTTGCCGGGGCCAGTTTATCGCAAGTGGCATTGGTGGGGGCCATCGCCGCGCTGGCATTTTTAGGGTTGGTGCGCCTATTCCCGCACGCCACTGCGCGCTTGGACAGCTTTCTGCTCTCATTAAGCGACCCAAACAGTCAGGCGCACTATCACATTCAACAGGCATTGATCGCTTTTGGCGAGGGCGGCTTGTTAGGACGGGGCATCGGGGCCGGTTATCAGAAATTCGGCTTGTTGCCGACGCCTCACACCGACAGCGTGTTTGCCGTCTTGGCCGAGGAGATGGGATGGCTGGGCATCGTGGTAACGCTGGGTCTTTTCGTGCTGCTGGCTTGGCGTGCAGCGCGCATCGCCTATCGCGCTGACACAGCGTTCGGCGCATTCCTGGGCATCGGCATCACCACATGGATCATCGGACAGACAATGATTAACCTGCTGGCGATGACGGCTCTTTTTCCCCTGCCCGGTGTGCCGGTTCCATTCCTCAGCTTAGGCGGCTCTTCACTGGTGTCGGTGATGGCTGCCTGCGGGATTTTAGTCAGCATTTCGCGTGGGACACGGCTGCCGGTTGACACACCTGGGTCAAACAACTTGGACGAGATCGAAGGCAACGAGACGGAGAGGTACCGTGCGACTACTCATTTCCGCCGGCGGGACGGCCGGCCACGTTCTGCCGGCGTTGACCGTTTTGAAAAGTTTGCGTCAGATCGCAGCCGAGCACTCTACAGCAGATCGCGCCTGCGAGGTGGAGGCCCTGTTCGTTGGCGCGCATGATGGAATGGAAAAGCGTTTGGCAGAACGGGAGGGCGTGGCATTCACAGCCATCGAGGCCGGGGCGATGCACGGCGTCGGCGCGCGGCGCGCGGCGCGTGGGGCATGGCACACAGCACGCGGCGCGTGGAGCGCCTGGCGGTTGATCGGAGCATACCGGCCGGATGTGGTCTTACTAACCGGCGGCTTTGTCGGCGTGCCGGTCAGCTTGGCTGCCTGGCTGCGCCGCACGCCGAGCGTGGTGTACTTGCCCGACATCGAGCCGGGTCTGGCGTTGAAAGTGATGGCGCGCTTAGCAAACCGAGTAGCCGTGACTAGCAAGGCTTCAGCGGCATTTATCCCGCGCAACAAGATGGTTGTCACGGGCTATCCGGTACGGGAGGCATTTACGCAGACCACACGCAACACCGCCCGCGCCCGCTTCAATCTCCCAAGCGATGCCAAAGTGCTGCTGGTGTTCGGCGGCAGCATCGGCGCCCGCAGCATCAACCAAGCCCTCCTGGGCGCAATCGATGCGCTCCTGTCTATACCAACCGCACGCATTCTGCACATCACCGGCCAGCGCGACTGGCCGGCGATGCAAACGGCACATCAGGCATTGCCCGGCGCGCTGCGCGAGCGGTATCTGATCTTTCCTTACTTGCACGACGAAATGGCCGATGCGCTGGCAGCGGCGGATTTGGTCGTCTGTCGATCCGGCGCGTCGGCGCTGGGCGAGTTGACCAGCCTCGGGTTGCCGGCTGTGCTGGTTCCGTATCCCCACGCTTGGCGCTATCAGCGTGTGAACGCACACTACCTGGCCGAGCGGGGCGCGGCAGTCGTATTGGAGGATGCGGAGTTAAACAACCCACAGCACGGTCTGGCGCAAGTCGCCGTTGCGCTGTTGAACGACCCCAGTCGCTTGGCCGCCATGCAAGAAGCATCGCGCCGGCTGGGGGCGAGCCTCGCCGGCGGGGCGCGCAGGATCGCCGAAATCGTATGGGAGACCGGCCAACGTTACGCCAGATGAGGTAACACCATGATCAACGCCGATATCGTGTTTGCCTTCTTCACGGTAATCTTTGGATTTATCGGCGCGATGCGCGGCTGGGTGCGCGAGATCATCGCCACCTCCAGCTTGATCTTGGCTATTTTTGTGCTCAACCAATTCGGCAGCACCCTAGCCAGTTTTGCCACCGATGCCAGCCCGGCCGGCGCAACGACGCGCTTTGCCGTCAAGGCAGTGCCGTTCCTGGTGATCGCGTTCTTCGGTTACTTGGGGCCGGCAGTCGTGCGCAACCGCTTTGAAAACAGCGCGCGCGGACGCATCGAGCAAGGGATCATCTCTTTCATCTGCGGTGCAATCAACGGCTTCCTGATCTTCAGCACATTGGCTTACCTGGCTTGGCAGAACGGCATTCTAGGCGACACACCCTTCCCGCCTGAGCGGCCTTTGTTTACACCCCCGCCCGGCGGTTGGAGCGAGTTCTTCTGGATTAAAAACTCGGCCTTGTTGGTTTTCTCCGGCAACACCCTGATCATCGTACTGGTGGCCATCTTTCTGTTTTTGATCGTGGTGCTCATATGAATGTGCACATCATGGGAATCGGCGGCGCAGGCATGAGCGCAATCGCGCGATTGATGAAAGCGCGCGGATTCAACGTCACCGGCGACGACCGCGTGCACTCAGCGGTGCTCGAGGCATTGAACGCAGAGGGCATCCCGGCCTTTGTCGGCCACGACCCGGCGCATCTGTATGGAATTGACGCCGTAGCGCCGTCCTCGGCCATCCCGCGCGACGAACCGGAACTCGTGGCGGCGCGCGAGCGCGGCATCCCGATCTGGCATCGCGGCGACGTGCTGAACATGCTGATGCAGGGAACGGACAATGCGCTCGGCGTGGGCATCGCCGTGGCCGGCACACACGGTAAAAGCACCACCACCGCCATGATCGCCACCATCCTGATGGACGCCGGATTTGATCCATCGTTCATCATCGGCGCAACGCCGGCCAACCTGGGGGTCAATGCCCGCGCTGGCGCCGGCCAGGCATTCGTAGTAGAGGCCGATGAGTACGACCGCACCTTCTTGCGGCTTTACCCGCGGATCGCCGTCATCACCAATGTGGAGTTCGATCATCCAGATACCTATCGCAACCTGGATGACATCATTGAGGCGTTTGCCTTGTTCGCTGGCAACGTGCCGGCTGACGGAGCATTGATCGCCTGCGCCGACGATCCAGGGACAGAACGGGTATTGAAGCGCGTTGCCGCCGGCCCTCATCCGCCGGCGGTGATCGATTACGGGCTACATCGCGGCATGTGGCGCGCCTCAAATGTGCGGGCCAATCCACTCGGCGGCGTGGACTTTGACTACGACGGTCCGCGCGGACTCGGTGGACGCGTCTCGCTGCGCGTGCCAGGCGAGCACAATGCGTTGAACGCACTGGCGGCGCTGGCCGTAGCCGAGGCAGTCGGCGCACCGCTGGAAGAAGCCGTGAAATCATTAGGAGGGTATCTGGGCGCAGGGCGACGCTTCGAGCTGCGCGGTGAACGGCGTGGCGTGCGCGTCTTCGACGACTACGCCCATCATCCCACCGAGATTCGCGCCACGTTGCGCGCCGCGCGTCAACGCTTCCCCGTTGCGCGCATTTGGGCGATATGGCAACCACACACCTACAGTCGTACCATCGCGCTGATGGATCAGTTCGCCGATTCGTTCGGCGACGCAGATCGCGTGTTGGTCTTGCCGATCTACGCGGCCCGTGAACGAGCGGAGGATTTCGGCTTTGCCGCCAACGCGCTCAATCCAATCGAGCTGGCGCGCCGGCTCAAGCACCGCCATGCACACAGCGCCGCATCGTTCGGCGATGCTCTAGGGCTGTTGATCTCACAGATCAGCGGCGGCGACGTAGTGATCACACTGAGCGCCGGCGACGGTAACCTCGTCGGCGAGCGATTGCTGGAGATGTTGGGCTGATGGGCACGAACAGTTGTCCAAGCACCATACAGTCATGGATATTCTCGATCTGCTGAAGTCACGCGCGAAGCGCAATGAGCCGTTAGCTCGCTACACCACCGCGCGTATCGGCGGGCCGGCCGATCTGCTGGTGGAAGCGCGTACGGTCGAAGAGCTGGTCGCGCTGGTCAATCGGGCAGATGAAGTGGGTATGCCCTGCATCGTGGTCGGCGGCGGCGCAAACATGTTGGTGAGCGACGCGGGTGTGCGTGGCCTGGTCGTGCTCAACCGCACGCGAGCCACGCGCTTTGAGATGAAAGAACTTTCCGCGCGCGTGGAAGCAGATTCCGGCGTAGTGTTGGCAACCCTGGCGCGAGAGTGCATCGAACGCGGACTGGCCGGCATAGAGTGGGCCATCGGTGTGCCAGGCACGGTTGGCGGAGCCGTAGTCGGCAATGCCGGCGCTTACGGGACAGAGGTAGCCACGAACTTGCACCTGGCGCGGGTGCTGCGGCGCGGCAGACAGCCAGAGTACTGGACACCCCGCCAACTGGCCTTTGCCTATCGTCAGAGTGCGCTGAAACGATATCGACCCGAAAGCAGGCCGATCGTGCTGAGCGCGTTGTTCGACCTCAAGCGTGATCATCGGGTGAATCTTGAACGTAGGGCAGCCGAGTTTCAAGCCCGACGGCGGGCGTCACAGCCGCCTGGTGCAACGATGGGGAGCATGTTTAAAAACCCGCCCGGCGATTATGCTGGCCGCTTGATCGACGCCTGCGGATTGAAAGGCGCTCGGCGGGGTGGAGCGATGATCTCGCCGGTGCACGCCAACTTCTTCGTCAACACCACCGGCCAGGCAACCGCAACCGATGTCAAGGCGCTGATCGATCTGGCGCGTGAAACAGTGCGCCAACAGTTCGGCATCTGGTTGGAGCTGGAAATTGAATTGGTGGGCGACTGGCCTGATCTACCGCCGGAGGAGCCAGACGACACAGCACAGAGGGCCACGCCGGCGCTCGACCCACCGACCGACTCATCAACGCGCTTGGATTGAAACGGGATTCAAGATGACGCACGGGTCAACAGAGAACAGACCATCAAAACTGAAGGTGGCCGTCTTGTACGGCGGACAAAGCGGCGAGCACGAAGTCAGTTTGATGTCAGCAGCCTCGATCATTGAGGCACTGGACAAGACGCGCTATGAGGTGACGCCGATCCTAATCGGGAAAGACGGCCGCTGGCCTGTAGCGCTTGAGACACTGCGCAACTTCGACGTGGTGTTTCCGGTGCTGCATGGGCCGAACGGTGAAGACGGCACCGTACAAGGGCTGCTGCAATTGCTGGGTGTGCCGTTCGTTGGCGCCGGCGTGGTTGGCTCGGCGGTCGGCATGGACAAAGCGATCTTCAAGGACGTGATGCGCGCACATGGCTTGCCCGTTGCGCCAGCCGTGGTGATCTATGCACATGAATGGCGCGCCCAGCCCGACTCAGTCGTGACACGAGCAGTGATGGCGTTGGGAGTGCCGGTATTCGTCAAGCCGGCCAACATGGGCAGCAGCGTCGGCGTGAGCAAGTGCAAATCCAGCGCGGAAATCGCTGCCGGCATTGTCGAGGCGCTGCGTTGGGATCGCAAGGTATTGATCGAGGCAGCCGTGCCCCAAGCGCGTGAACTCGAAGTCAGTGTGTTGGGCAACGAAACGCTGCGTGCGTCGATTGTGGGCGAGATACGTCCACGCCGTGAGTTCTACGACTACACCGCCAAATATCTGGCTACAGGAGATGAAGAATCAGAATTGCTGATTCCTGCGCCGATTCCCGCCGATGTGGCCGATCGTGTGCGCGACATGGCAGTGGAGGTAGCGCACATCGCCGACATTCAAGGGATGACGCGGGTGGATTTCCTGATGAACGGACAGACCGGGGAACTATTCGTCAACGAGGTGAACACGATTCCCGGCTTCACGTCGATCAGCATGTACCCAAAGTTGTGGGCTGCAACCGGCTTGCCCTACCCTGCGCTGCTGGATTGTCTGATCGATTTGGCGCTGGAACGACACGCCGGATCAGGAACAGCAGAGAGATAGCTGAGCACGTATTGCTCGGTATTCGATTTGACCATGACTGACATGCATCGCTATCGACCCAAGCGCAAGTATGCACGGACGCGCTTTGACGTGGCACACACCACAAAGCGAACCGGCTTGCGCCGTACAGCGCAGAAGCCTGCCACGCGCCGGCTGAGCACCGCAGCGCGTATCGGCATTGGTCTAGGTCTGCTCATTATGGTGGTGGTAGCAAGCGGTGCAGTGTGGTTCAGTGGGCAGGCATTTCTCATCACAGCAGAGAATGTGCACGTAGCCAACAATGCAGGTGTGTCGCCGGCGCAAATCGTCGGCGCCAGTGGGCTGGCCGGCGAGCATTTCGCGTTTGTCGATCTGAATGCTGCCGCCAAGCGCGTTGACGACTTACCCGGCATCGACGCAGCCGAGGTGAGCTGCACCTGGCTCGGCAGCGTTTCGTGCCTGATCATCGTGCAAACGGCTCAAGCATTGGCGCTGTGGGAGACGCCACGCGGCTTGCTGTGGATCGACCGCAACGGGATAGTCCAACAGGCGCTCGGCGAGATTCCGGCTGCGCTGCGCGTGCGCAGCGAGACACAAGACAGTGCCGCGCCAGAAGCGGGCCAAGTGATCGCACCGGCTTTGTTGCGCGCGTTGAGCGAACTGGCCGATTTGCAGACCGACACAAAGCTGTACTTGTACAGCGCGCGCTACGGGATCATATCTAACGAAGCCGGCTGGCGCATCCGGCTGGGGCTGGCCGAGCGCGATGGCGAAATGCGCGAGAAGATCATCTTGGCGCGGCAACTGCGCGAGCAATTGACAGCCGACGGCTTGCCGGCAGGTGTGATCGATGTGCGCTTCGTGGAGGCGCCGTACTACGTCGGCAATGAATAGTCAGCGCACAAACAGACCCGCACAGCACGAGACGACATTTGATAGAGGATAGCGATCAGGCCATGGCAGAACCGAAAATCGTAACGGCTATCGATGTGGGCAGCTCAAAGGTCGTGAGCTTGGTGGGCGAAGCAATGGCCGAACCGGGCGAGTTCAGCGTAATCGGCGTCGGCATTGTGCCGGCGCGCGGCATGAAAAGAGGCCAGGTGATCAACGTGGCCGAGGCGACGGCGGCCATCCGCGAATCGTTGGACGGCGCCGAACGTTCCTCAACCTTAAAGATCAACAGCGCGATTGTCAGCATATCCGGCAGCCACATTGGCTCGCAGAACAGCCATGGAGCAGTGGCCATCAGTCGGGGCGACCAGGGCGTTAGTCTGAGCGACGTCAATCACAGCCTTGAATCGGCGCAGGCGATCAGCGTGCCGAACAACCGCGAGATCATCCATGTGATTCCACGCCACTTCAAGGTGGATGAGCAGGACGGCGTGCGCAACCCGATCGGCATGTTGGGATTCCGCCTCGAAGCACAGGCGCACATCGTCACCGGCGCTACGACATCGATTCAGAATCTGATCAAGTGCGTCAACGCAGCACAAGTTGAAGTAAGCGAATTGGTGCTGGCGGCGCTGGGTTCAGCCGAGGCTGTGTTGACGCCCAGCGAGCGCGAGATGGGGGTGGTGCTGGTTGACATCGGCAACGGCACAACCGACATCGCGATCTTCATCGACGGCGCGGTTTGGCATACCTGCGTGATCGAAGTGGGTGGATCGCACTTCACCAGCGACTTGGCGCTGTGCTTGCGTTTGCCGCTGGAAACTGCTGAACAGATCAAGTTGAGTAGTGGTCACTGCAACCCGGAGGATTTACCGCTGGACAATCCATTCATCGTAGCCGGCTTCGGCGATGAGGAGCGGGTGACCATTCGCCGGCGCGATATCGCCGAGATTTTACATGCGCGTGCTGAAGAATTGTTTGGGCTGATCGTGCAAGAGATCAAGCGCAGCGGCTATGACGGCCTGTTGCCGGCCGGCCTGGTCATCACCGGCGGCGGGGCGTTGCTGCCCGGCCTGCGCGATGTCGCGCGCGAGACCACTCAGTTGCCGGTGCGCACGGCTCAACCGACCAGCTTGCACGGGCTGGTGGACAACTTGCACTCGCCGGCATACGCGACGGCTATCGGCCTTCTAAAGTGGGGCCTGCATGACATTGTAGCGCGCCCTAGCAAGCGTCGTCGGCCTGGGCTGCACTTGAATCTTAAAGGGTGGTGGAGCAACCTTTTGCCACGGAGTGGATAGCGCCATGACAGACACAGTCCTTGCCGAACACACGGTGATCGATCTGGCGCAGGCGCGCTGTCGTGACTACTGGTTGCATCACCCCGTTCTGGGCGATCCATCCTGGGACACCTTCGAACGAGAGGCCGGCAATCCCATCTACACTGGCGCTGCGCCGCATAATTGGCCGGTCAACGGGTTCCTGTTTCGCGACCCGCCGTCAGATCGTTGGTATGCCTACATCAGCCTGTATCCCAGAGGTTACTGGCCACCGGGCGGTGTGCTTATGTTGCGAGAAGAGGGGGAAGGATGGCAGGCGGTTGGGATGGCGCTCTCCCCCGACCCCCACTCATTTGAGGGTGACGGACAACGCGCTGGCGGCACAGTGGACGTGTCACTGGTCTATGAGGACGGGCGCTATCACATGGTATACGGCTGGTGCGATCCAGACAATCAACGCGGCGGGCTAGCATACGCCTGGAGCACATCACCTGAAGGGCCATTCTATCGCTCTCAATCGCCCCTGCACGACGACGCCCATCAACCGGCTTTGGCTGATCGGTACGTGCGCGCCTACGCACCAACCTTGATCCGCCGCCAAAACGATTGGCTGATCTTACACATGATGAGCACGGCGCGCAACGCAGGCGGAACTTGGGCGCTTGGATGTATGACAGCGCGTCAGCCCGAAGGGCCTTATACCCCACCGCAGCTCGTGCTCATGCCACAGTCGCAGCGTTTTCATCCGCCATTGGTCGAGTTTTACCCGCAGTTCGTGCATGAAGGCTATGTGTATGCGCCGGCAACATCTGTGGCGCTCAACCGCTCATTTCAAACGCTGTTCCGTGCACCGGTTGAACAGGCGCACCGCGCTGAAGCATGGGAGATTGAACAATACGGCTCCGTGTGGCACGACGAGGTGGGCGAAGAAAAGGGCATCTGGGGACAAACCTTTGCGGCACAAGTTGCACCAGCCGGCTTCGTGAGGGGACTCTATCCATGCAAGACACACAACGACGTGGGGACAATTCATCTAGCGCGCCGCAGGTGGGGGCAACCGTATCGGGATGGATTTGTGTTATCGGCGCCTAACGGGCCGGCGCTGGCCGTCTTGAGACGCACTGTCAGAGATTTTGAAGTACGGGTGGTAGCGCGCTCTACCGGTGCATGGGCGTTGTGTTGGGGATGTGATGCACCGCTAGGGCCGGATCGGCCTTATGCAGACGCCAGCTTACATCCTCTCGTGCGAACTCGACGGATTGAGCTTCGTTGCATCAACAGCGATTACAGAATCGCGATGATCGATGCCGATGGATCGGAATACACAGTCGCTCGTTGGTCAAACCGCCAGCCGATGGAGCGAGCAGAGCAAATCGAAGTAGTGCGTGTCGGCGGTTTGGTGCGCATCGTTGTGAACGGCCATCTGGCATGGCAAGGCACACTGCCTTCTTGGAGCGGTCGAATCGAATTGTTGGCGGAAGCAGGCGTCATTCTGGAGGTCGATCGGTGCGAGCTGTCGGGTGCACTGGAAGCAAACTGGGAATGTTGGCTGAGCAGCGAAGGATTAGCCGGCTCGGCGGATGCCTCGCAAGCATGGCAGCCGGTCACCGACGAGCACTTTCGCTTTGGGATTGGGCATGTCAGCACACAACCACAGGCCAGGGTCAAGTGGAACTTTGCCGGCACGTGTGTACGGTTATATGCGCCATGCGGGCCGGAGTACGGTCAGTGTGACGTGTGGCTGAACGGAGAATGGCGCACGACACTCGATTTTAAGTCTGCGCAGCACGAGCAATCCCAGCTTAGATGGTCGCAGGACTTGCCGTATGGCCGGCATGCGCTCGTCCTGCAAACGCGAGAGGCCAGCGTGCCGTGTGATCTAATCGAGGTGAAGTCTATGTAAACTCAAATTGACTGTTCAAACTTCGATCACCTGTGTAAAAAATGTGGATAAGTGGCTTGACTTTGTGGATTATCGGGCTAGAATCAGTGCCTGCCCTGGGTATAACTGCTTTGCCCGTGAGGGCTTGGCAGCGTCCCCGATGGGGATGAAGCAGCAGGCCGCAAACAAGGAGAGGTTTGGCAAATTAACAGAGGAAGGGGGCCAAATCAAATGGACACGTATTTGGGAACACAATCTGTTCGCGCTGAGTCCCCAGCTCAGATCAAAGTAGTGGGCGTTGGGGGCGGCGGTCAGAACGCAGTCAACCGCATGATCGCAGAAGGGCTGGCCGGCGTAGAATTTATCGCCGTGAACACCGATCAACAAGCCCTAATGCTGAGCAACGCCCCAGTGCGCGTACGCATCGGCGACAAAGTCACCCGTGGCCTCGGCGCAGGCGGCAACCCAGATTTGGGAGAAAAGGCGGCCGAAGAATCTTCAGACGAACTGTACAGCATTCTCAAAGGCGCCGACATGGTGTTCATCACCTGCGGCATGGGTGGCGGCACAGGCACCGGCGCCTCGCCGGTGATTGCGCGCATCTCGAAAGAGTTAGGGGCGCTGACGATTGGCGTGGTAACTCGTCCCTTCTCTTTTGAAGGTACACCGCGCGCCCGCGCCGCAGAAACCGGCATTGAGAAACTCAAAGAGCACGTCGACACGCTGATCGTGATCCCGAATGATCGGCTGCTCGACATCGTGGATAAGCGGGCCAGTCTGCAACAATCATTTCGCACTGCCGACGATGTGTTGCGCCAAGGCATTCAGGGCATCAGCGAAGTGATCACCGTTCCCGGCTTGATCAACCTGGACTTCGCCGACGTGCGCGCAATCATGTCGGAAGGCGGCGCTGCGCTGATGGCCGTTGGAACGGCCTCCGGCGAAGGGCGCGCCCGCGCCGCTGCCGAGCAAGCCATTAGCTCCAGCCTGCTGGACGTCACGATCGATGGCGCGCGCGGCATTCTGTTTAACATTACCGGCGGGCCAGATATGAGCTTGTTTGAAGTGAACGAAGCCGCGACGCTCATCAAGTCTGCCGCCCACCCTGATTGCAATGTCATCTTCGGCGCTGTGATTGACGAAGCGATGAAAGATCACATCCGCATTACAGTTATTGCAACCGGCTTCGATCAAACCCCGCGCCGCATGTACGTTAATCCGACCGGCAAGGCAACCGGCGCCAGCAAGGGCCGCACGCCCACCACAAGCGGCATGTTCACTTCCTCTGCGCTGAATGAGCCGCCAGAAAAGACATCCGCTCAACCCCCCATCGATCCAGACAACTTAGAGCTACCTTCGTTTCTGCGTCGGCGCTAAAGCAGCCAGGTGACAAGAGATAGTCGTTCTCCTGTCACCTGGCTCTAGAATCCTAGGGCGCACGACTGAAGGACTCACGATTCAGCGCGGACCAGTCGATTTGATCATAAGTTGTAACTGTCTACCTTCACCCTAACCCTCCCCAGAGGGAGAGGGAAACGGCTACACATCGGCGATTTCGCTGCCGAAAACGGCAAAAATCCGGGCAATTTCTCTTTCTCCCATCAGGAGAGGGGCCAGGGGTGAGAGGGCAGACAATTACCATAATTCTCAGTCGCCTTCCTCAGGCGGCCAAGTTTTACGAATTTTAAGGTTTGAGTTGTTGACAAGCGACCGGCACGTGTCATAGAATCGCGCTCTCGGTCACGCCATATATAGGGCTATGCGAAAAGCAAAGCGCCATATGTGGCGCTTTTCAGCTAGGGTGAGAGAGCAACCTGAACATCGATGAAATGTCCTTTCTGCGGCTCAGGGAGCACACACGTTGTGGACACAACACGCGAGCCGGCGGGTGGCGTGCGCCGACGGCGGGAGTGCAAAAGCTGCACCAAAAGGTTCAGCACGGTCGAGCGTGTCGTCGAGTCCACCCCGCTGGTGGTGAAACGTGGTGGACGCCGCGAAGCCTTCAACCGTGACAAGATTTTAGAGGGTATTCGCATCGCTTGCGCCAAGCGACCGGTCTCTGCCGAGGATATTGACCGGCTGGTTGACCATGTTGAAGCGCAGGTGGTGACACTGAACAAGGCCGAAGTATCGGCGCGAGAGATCGGCGATATGGTGCTAAACGGCTTGCGCCGGCTGGACGAAGTGGCCTATATCCGCTATGCAATCGTCTATCTGAACTTGAAAGACCTGGAAAGCGTGAAGAAAGAAATCGACAAGTTGCTGGCTGAACGGTAAATCGTACAGGCGGGCAGCTAGCTCCGATGAGGGAAGTCATGAAGATCAAGCGCGTATTTACCCAACCGGGACAAAGCCCGTATGCCCAGATTGCGTTCGAGAAGCGCAGCTCGGTGATCCGCAATCCAGACGGCTCGACCGTCTTCGAGATGCACGACATCGACGCACCGGCGCACTGGTCACAGGTCGCCGTGGACATTCTGGCGCAAAAGTATTTTCGCAAGGCCGGCGTGCCGGACAAAACGCGCCGAGTCGAAGAGGCCGGCGTGCCAGGCTGGTTGCAACGCTGCGCGCCGGAAGAAGGCGCCAGACTCGGAAGTGAGCGGGATGCGCGCCAGGTCTTCCATCGGCTGGCCGGGACATGGACCTACTGGGGATGGACGCATCGCTATTTCGACAGCGAGGAAGACGCGCGCGCTTTTTACGATGAGTTGTGTTACATGCTGGCGATGCAAATGGCCGCGCCCAACAGCCCGCAGTGGTTCAACACCGGCCTGCACTGGGCATATGGCATCAGCGGGCCGGCGCAGGGCCATTACTACGTCGAGCCGGATACGGGCCGCGTCGTCCCCTCGCAAGACGCCTATAGCCATCCGCAACCCCACGCGTGTTTCATCCAGTCCATCGAAGACGACTTGGTAAACGAAGGCGGCATCATGGACTTGTGGGTGCGCGAGGCGCGCATTTTCAAATACGGCAGCGGCACCGGCACCAACTTCTCGCGCCTGCGGGCCGAGAACGAACCTCTAAGCGGCGGCGGCAAGTCATCCGGCTTGATGAGCTTCCTCAAGATCGGCGACCGCGCTGCCGGAGCGATCAAATCCGGCGGCACTACCCGCCGCGCGGCCAAGATGGTCATCCTGGACGCCGATCATCCCGACATCGAACAGTTCGTTGACTGGAAAGTGATCGAGGAACAGAAGGTAGCGGCGCTGGTAGCCGGCAGCAAGCTCAACAACAAACATCTCAACGCGATCATGCGCGCCTGCCACGAGTGGGACGATGACGCCACGCGCTTTGACCGCAAGCGCAACCCCAAGCTGGCAGCCGCGATTGCCGCTGCGCGCGCCGTCTTCATCCCGGAGAACTACATCCAACGGGTGATCCAGTTTGCCCAACAAGGTTTCACACACATTGACTTCCCTGAATACAGCGCCGACTGGAACAGTGAGGCCTATGCAACTGTCAGCGGGCAAAACAGCAATAACAGCGTGCGCGTGACGAATGAATTCATGCAGGCTGTCTTGGAGGACAAAGAATGGGGCTTGATTTGGCGCACAGAGATTGAAAAGGCCAAGAAGGAAGGCCGCGCGCCACGAGTCAAACGCTCGATCAAGGCCCGCCATCTGTGGCAAAAGATCGCCGAGGCTGCCTGGCAATCTGCCGACCCCGGCTTGCAATATCACACCACCATCAACGAGTGGCACACCTGTCCGGTCGATGGTGAAATTCGCGCCAGCAATCCATGCTCGGAATACATGTTCCTGGATGACACCGCTTGCAACTTGGCCTCGCTCAATTTGATCCGCTTCTACGACGAGGCCAGCGGTCAGTTCAACATTCCGGCCTATCGCCATGCAGTGCGCCTGTGGACGATTGTGTTGGAGATCAGCGTGCTGATGGCACAGTTCCCCAGCCGGCGTGTAGCCGAGCTGAGCTACGAGTTCCGCACGTTGGGGTTGGGCTATGCTAACCTGGGCGCGCTGCTCATGGTGATGGGCGTGCCGTATGACAGCGCCGAGGGCCGCGCCATTGCCGGCGCGCTGACCGCCATCATGCATTGCCACGCCTATGCCACCAGCGCAGAAATGGCTGCTGAGATGGGTGCCTTCCCCGGCTTTGCTCGCAACCGCGAACACATGTTGCGGGTCATCCGCAACCATCGCCGTGCCGCCTACAACGTGCCCGAAGCCGAGTACGAAGGCTTGACCATCAAGCCGATGGGCATCGATCCGGCACATTGTCCGGCCGATCTGCTTCAGGCCGCTCGCGAAGACGCCGACCGCATGGTGACGCTGGGCGAGCGCTACGGCTACCGCAACGCACAAGTTACGACGATCGCACCGACCGGCACGATCGGGCTGGTGATGGATTGCGATACCACCGGAGTTGAACCGGACTTTGCGTTGGTCAAGTTTAAGAAACTGGCCGGCGGCGGTTACTTTAAGATTGTTAATCAAAGCGTGCCACCAGCGCTCAAACGCTTGGGCTACACGGACGCGCAAGTGGATGAGATTGTTAAATATGCCGTCGGACACGGCACGTTAAACGGCTGCCCGCACATCAACCCGGCCTCGCTCAAGGCGCGTGGCTTTACCGACGAAGTGATCGCCAAGATTGAGGCCGCCCTGCCAACCGCCTTCGAGATTCAATTCGCCTTCAACAAATGGACGCTGGGCGAAGCATTTTGCCGCAGCGTGCTCGGCTTCAGCGATGCCCAGTTGAACGACCACACGTTCAACATGCTGAAGGCGCTCGGCTTCAGCAAAGAGCAAATTCAAGCTGCTAACGACTATGTGTGTGGGACGATGACCATCGAAGGCGCGCCCCATTTGAAGCCAGAGCACTATGCTGTGTTCGACTGCGCGAACAAGTGCGGCAAATACGGCCGGCGCTTCATCTCGCCCGCAGGCCACATCCTAATGATGGGCGCCGTGCAACCGTTCATCAGCGGCGCCATCAGCAAGACGATTAACCTACCCAACGAGGCGACCGTGCAAGACATCGCCGACGCCTATATGTTGAGCTGGAAGGTGGGCACAAAAGCCAATGCTCTGTACCGCGACGGCAGCAAGCTCAGCCAACCGCTGAACACCGCCGCCGACGAAGAAGAGGCAGAAGCACCTCATCTGCCAGATGAGGTCTCTTCCGGCGATTTGCCCGGCCTGAACGCCACGCAGCAACAAGTTCTGGAGCGCGTGGTCGTGCGCTATCTTGCCAAGCAGCGCCGGCTTCCCAATCGGCGCGGCGGCTACACGCAAAAAGCCAAGATCGCCGGCCATACTGTCTTCCTGCGCACCGGTGAGTACACCGACGGCTCGCTCGGAGAAATCTTCATCGACATGCACCGTGAAGGGGCCGGCTTCCGCAGCTTACTCAACTGCTTTGCGATTGCCGTGTCACTCGGTTTGCAATACGGCGTGCCACTTGAAGAGTTCGTGGATTCGTTTGTGTTTACCAAGTTTGAGCCGAGCGGACCGGTGACCGGCAACGACCACATCCGATTCGCTACCAGCGTGATCGACTACATCTTTCGTGAGCTGGCAATCACTTATCTTGGGCGCACCGATCTGGCGCATGAAGTGCCGGCTGCACAGCCGGACGCCGAACCAGAATTTAGCAGCGAAGAAGTGGTGTCACAGCACACGATGAGCACCGCCCAGTTGCGCTTGCCGAGCCGAGAGTTTAACGAACCCGCCTCCACCAACGACGAGTCCGGCGCAGCGCACACTGTGGCAGCCCGAACCGGGCGCAACGGCAACAGCTTGCACCCTCATGTCAGCGCGTCGTTAGATGTGCGGGCAGTCAAAATAAACGCCGACGACTTGAACGAGAAGAGGCGCCAAGCACGGCTAAAAGGCTATACCGGTGATCCATGCCCGGACTGCGGATCATTCACTCTGGTGCGCAACGGCACATGCCTGAAGTGCGAAACCTGCGGCGCAACAACCGGCTGCTCGTAATCTGACAAACTCACCCGCACCGTCTGCCAGGGCGCCGGCTCTAAAACCGGCGCCTTGATCCAGCAACAAGACACTATGCCGCCTCTCTATACGCGTGTGTTTCGTGTGCGTTATTACGAGTGCGACGCATACGGCCATGTGAACAACGTCAACTATTTGCGCTATATGCAGGAGGCTGCCTTCGACGCATCGGCTGCCGTCGGATATGACTTTGCGCGCTACCAAAGCATGGGCCGCCACTGGCTGATTCGGCGCACCGACATCGAGTATCTGCGTCCGCTGCATTACGGCGATTCTGTCGAGGTCAAAACCTGGGTGATGGACTTTCATCGCGTGCGATCGCGCCGCGCATACGAGATGCGCTCGCTAGCAAGCGGCGAGCTGGCAGCGCGCGCTGTCACCGACTGGGTCTTTGTGGACACGGCAAGCAATCGGCCGGTGCGCGTACCGCCCGAGATGGTCGCCGCGTTCATGGGTGAAACCCCATCCCAGGCGGAAGTTCCTCCACGAGAACCGTTCCCAGAGCCGGCGCCGCCTCCGCCGGGTGTGTTTCGCACACGCCGGCGCGTCTCTTGGACCGACATTGACACGGCTCAACATGTCAACAACATCATGTACATGGTCTATGTCGAAGCGTGCAGCATGGATGTGCTGTCAGCGCACGGCTGGTCCATTCCGCGCATGACGGCTGAGGGGTTCGGCATGGTGTTGCGGCGACACCAGATCGAGTACCTGCAGCCGGCTGTGTTGGGAGATGAAATCGAGATCGCCACGTGGGTCTATGACGTGAAGCGCGCCAGCGCAACCCGCCACTATGTGCTAACACGTGTTTCAGATGGCGCACTGCTGGCGCGCGTCAACACCACCGCCGCCTGGATCGACCTGGCAAGCGGCCGACCGATTCGCATTCCCACTCATTTCATGGCCGACTTCGCACCAAACGCATCTGTTCAAACGCCGACTGCTTGACAGATCGATCAAGGTTGATAGCGTCCCGAAAGGAAGGCCTGCGCGCCAAGCGGGATCGCCGAGTGCCTGCTTGCAACATCTCCTGCTGCACCTACCCCATCCGTCACAAGTGACCGATAATCGCACCCTGAGCCAAGACATGGGACGGGATTGAGGTACGAGGACATGAGCCGGTCAAAACGATTCGCCGTTCTCGCCGAGCGCGACATCAACAAAGAAACATTTGTGGAGCCATGGCCTGAAGCCGGCCTGGTGGTTGTGGACAGCCCGTATGACCCCCACCCCAGCTTACGCATCGTAAACGGCCGCGTCGTGGAGTTGGACGGCAAGCCTCGCGATCAGTTTGATGCGATTGATCTGTTCATCGCCGATCATGGGCTGGATATGTCTGTAGCCGAACAGGCTATGGCCATGCCGTCGTTGGAGCTGGCGCGCATGGTGGTGGACATTCACGTTCCGCGCGAACACATTCAACGGTTGGCCGGCGGATGCACGCCGGCCAAACTGGTCGAAATTGTCCGCCACCTAAACGTACTGGAAATGATGATGGGGCTAGCCAAGATGCGCCAGCGCTGCGCGCCGGCTAATCAAGCTCACGTCACCAATCGTCGTCATCATCCTGCCTTACTGGCCGCCGATGCGGCTGAAGCCGCGCTGCGTGGCTTCGCCGAAATCGAAACCACTGTCGGCATCGCGCGTTATGCGCCATTTAACGCGCTGGCCATTTTGATTGGATCGCAAACCGGCGCAGGCGGCGTCTTGACACAATGCTCAGTCGAAGAATCGCTTGGCTTACAACTGGCGTTAAAAGGACTGACAACCTATGCCGAAACTTTGTCGGTATACGGAACAGAGCGCGCCTTTGTAGATGGAGATGACACGCCCTGGTCGAAAGCATTTCTGGCAGCGGCCTATGCCTCCCGTGGAATCAAAATCCGCTTTACTTCGGGCACCGGATCAGAAGCGTTGATGGGACACGCAGAAGGATGTTCGATGTTGTATCTAGAGGCGCGCTGCCTGTTGGTGACGCGCGGCGCCGGCAGCCAGGGGGTGCAAAATGGATCGATCTCGTGCATCGCTCTGCCCGAGTCGCTGCCGGGCGGGGTGCGAGCTGTGCTGGCCGAAAATCTGCTGGCCGCCATGCTGGGGTTGGAAGTTGCTTCCGGCAACGATGCGCTGGCGTCGCACTCGGCAATTCGCAAAACAGCGAAGCTGATGTTGCAACTGATCCCCGGCACAGACTTCATCACCTCCGGCTACAGCGCGGTGCCGCGCCGCGACAATTTGTTCGGCGGCGGCAATTTTGATGCGGAAGATTTTGACGATTGGACCATCTTGCAACGCGACATGCAGCTCGACGCCGGCTTGCGCCCAGTACGAGAAGAAGAAACGCTGGCTGTCCGCCGGCGCGCCGCACAAGCTGTACAAGCCGTCTTCGCAGAACTGGGCTTTCCGCCGGTGACGGATGAAGAAGTGGAAGCCGCCACAATTGCGCATAGCAGCGACGACATGCCGGCGCGCGATGTAGCCGCCGATCTGGCTGCCGCCGATCGCTTCTTGAACAGCTCGATCACCATGCTGGACATTGCGCGGGCGTTGCAGCAACGCGGCTTCAGCGACATTGCCGCGAATGTGCTCGAGATGGGTCGCCAGCGCGTTGCCGCCGACTACTTGCAGCCGGCAGCCATCTTCGACGCACAGTCTGATCGACCGACCGAGACGCGAAGAAAGGGAGCGACCTATTTTCGCGTGCGCAGCGCCATCAATGACCCCAACACATATCGCGGACCCGGCAGCGGCTACCGCGTAGAAGGAAGGCGTTGGGCAGAGATTCAACATGTGCCACAAGCCCAATCGCCGCGCGATTTCATCGCCGGACATATCGGCCAACCGTTGAGCGTGTTGCGCGAGATCGGCTCAGCGCGCGCCGGCGCACATCCCGAAGTGGTGGTCGCAGTTGGGCCGGCGTTTGGATCAGCGCTCACACGCACGATTAACGGCCTGGCCCACGAAGAGGTCCTGGCGGCCATCTTGACCGGCATCGCTAAAGAAGGCTTGTATGGGCGGGTGGTGAAGGTGTATCACAGCTCCGATTTGGCTGCCATCGGCCACGCCGGCGCGCGCCTGAGCGGATCAGGCATCGCCGTCGGTTTGCAATCGCGGGGCACGGCCATGATCCAAAAACGCGGTTTGGCGCCGCTGAACAACTTGGAGCTATTTCCGCAATCTCCCAGCTTGACGTTGCACAGCTACGAACAGATCGGCCAGAACGCAGCGCGCTATGCCAAAGGGCTGGCCGTGACGCCCGTGCCGGTGCAAGTGGACAACTGGGCGCGGCTGAGATTGATTGTTAAAACGGCGCTGATGCATCGCCGCGAAACCGAGCAGGTGTGCGACCGGCCGCCGGTTGAGTTGTGGTTTGACTGGGAACCAGATGTGTGAACATGAAGCAGTTTTGTGTGTGGGTGTGCAACTCAGATCGACAGAGGCACGATGAAGAAGACGACGATCGATCAGTATCCGCTCGGTGAGAGAGCGATTGAGCACATTCGAGCTGCGAGCAGAAAAGCGCTCACGGAGATTACGCTAGAGGCGCTAAAAGATGGAGCACTGAAGACAAGCGATCTGCAAGTCAGCGCAGAGACATTGCGCGCACAGGCTGACATTGCGCGACAAGCCGGCTATATCCAACTGGCCGACAATTTGCTGCGCGCCGCCGAGCTGACTGCCGTGCCGAACGACGAGTTGCTACGCCTGTACGAGGCGTTGCGGCCTGGTCGCTCGACGCAAGACGAACTGATTGCCTTGGCCAAGCGACTGGAGGAGACATACGGCGCATTCGAGACAGGCCGGCTGGTGCGCGAGGCAGCCGTCGTGTACCTTCAGCGCGGGTTGCTGCGTGCGCAAAGAACAAACGGCAGGTGACAGATCCTTTCTGCGCCCACTTCTCGATCAGTTTCCCCCTTCCACTCTTTGACATTACACGTATAATCGCGCCCGGCGCTGTCCCCAAAATTCCTGGGTCACCTTGAATCCGGGGCTGCGAAGTTGTTGGACGCGCAAACAGCGCGTCTTCTGATGTGGAGGATTCTGCATTGGCAAATGACTTCGCGGTTGAGCTGAGAGACGTGGTCAAGCTGTACGGCAATATGGCCGCAGTCGATCACGTGTCCATGTCCATCCGTCACAATGAATTCTTTTCTCTGTTAGGGCCGTCCGGCTGTGGAAAGACGACCTGCCTGCGCATCATCGCCGGCTTCGAGCGACCCACCAGCGGCCAGGTGTTGATCGATAACAAAATCATGGGGTTGACGCCGCCGTTCCAGCGCAACGTCAATACCGTTTTCCAGTCCTACGCGCTATTTCCACACATGACCGTCGAGCAAAACGTCGCGTTCGGTTTGGAAATGAAGGGCGTCTCACGCGCCGAGATCAATCGACGGGTGGGAGAAGCGTTGGAACTGGTGCGCTTGCCGCATCTGGCCAAGCGCTACCCCAAACAGATGTCCGGGGGCCAACAACAGCGCGTCGCGCTGGCCCGCGCGCTGGTCAATCGGCCTAAAGTGTTGCTGCTCGATGAACCGCTGGGCGCGCTTGACCTCAAGCTGCGCAAAGAGATGCAAATCGAGCTGAAAACGCTGCAACGTGATGTCGGCATCACCTTCATCTATGTCACGCACGACCAGGAAGAAGCGCTGACGATGAGTGACCGCATCGCGGTCATGTCGCATGGCAAAGCCTTGCAGATCGGCTCCCCCCTTGAAATCTACGAGCGGCCGACCTGCAAATTCGTGGCCGACTTCATCGGAGAGACCAATTTCCTAGAGGGGCGCGTGACGGCGGTGAACGGCGAGTTCGCTACGCTAACCATTCGAAACGGCTACGTGTTCACGGGCCGGCGTGTGAACGGGCTGCAAGTCGGGGAGGTCGCCACCCTCTCGGTGAGACCGGAAAAGATGCAACTGGTCGAGCATCCCGTCGAAGGGTCAGCAAATACCTACGAGGTGACCGTCTTCTCGATTGCCTATGTCGGCTCGGACACGCGCGTGATCATCAATTTAGGCGATCAGAGACTGGATGTTTGGGAACAGAACAGCACCAGCACGCTTAACCCAGACGACTACTTTTTCAAGCCAGGGGAGAAAGCATGGCTGACTTTCAAGCCGGAGAACGCACTGGTGCTGGCGCAATGAACGGCACGTCGTCAGCCGTCTGCAACAACTCGCCGGCAATGTGTGGCCTGTTGCCGTTCATAGTGACTTGTTAGCGTTGCACTCTGCCCGCCGTTGTATTCTGACTATCGACTACCGGCTACTGACACTGACCACCCTCTTCCACCATGTTGCAAACGATCCGTGAACGCAGGGGATTGCAAGTGCTGGGGCTGATGTTACCCGGCGGCTTCTGGTTAATCGTATTCTTCGCTTTGCCGCTGGCGTTGATCTTCGCCATCAGCTTGATGTCGCGCGATGAACTCAGCCGGCCTGCCCTGCCGCTGACTCTAGCCAACTACCAGCAAACGTTCGATCCACTCTACATCAACCTGTTTCTCTTTTCTATCGGTCTATCGCTGCTGACTACGTTGATCACCCTGATCATCGCTTTTCCGGTGGCATTGTTCATGGCTCGCCTGCCCCGACGCTGGCGCACGGTGATGACGCTACTGGTCATGATTCCGTTCTGGACAAACTTTCTGGTGCGCACATACGCTTTGCAATTCTTGATGCGCGCGAATGGGCCGATCAACACACTTTTACTGAACCTAGGACTGATCCACGAGCCGATCCAGATGTTGTCCACGCCGTTTGCGGTGTTAGTGGGGCTGGTATACGGCGAATTGCCGTTCATGATCTTGCCGTTGTACACCTCGCTGGAAAAGTTTGACTGGTCAATCGTCGAAGCAGCGCAAGACCTGGGTGCGGACGCGCTGAGAACATTGGTGCGGGTGGTGCTGCCGCTGACTGCGCCTGGCATCCTGGCCGGCTCAATCCTCGTGTTCGTGCCCTCGGTTGGCTCTTACATCACGGTTGAGTTGATGGGCGGCGGCAAGATCAACATGATCGGGCGGGTGATCGCTCAACAGTTCGGACAATCCGGCAATTGGCCATTCGGCTCGGCGATCTCGTTGATCTTAATGGTGGTGGTCACGGTTGCTGCGCTGGTCTACTTCCGCATCGGGCGCGGAGAACGAAGCGCTTTGTGATCGGCTTAAGGAGCGAGGGAAGCCAAAGGTAGCGGCATGTCCAGTGAGACTTCAACTATTGTTGTGATGGGAGAGCGGGAAGAGATTTTCCCGCCTTCCACTACAGAGCAGCCACGTGCGCGGCCAGGCCGATTGGCGCTCGTGGCCATCACGTTGTTCACATTTGCCTTTCTATACGCGCCAATTGCGATCCTGGTGCTGTTTTCTTTCAACGAGTCGCGGACAGGCGCGGTGTGGCAAGGATTCACGTTGGATTGGTATGCGCGGCTGTTTCGCAACGAACGGCTGTTGGATGCCGCCCTGCGCAGCCTGATCATCGCTGCCACGTCCACTGCCGGCTCAGTGGTCATTGGCACGATGACTGCCTTGGTGATGGAACGATACCGATTCCGCAGCAAGACTCTGTGGGATGGTCTGCTGTACATGCCGGTCATCATCCCGGAGATCGTGGCCGGCGTGTCACTTCTGCTATTTTTCGCTACCGCCGGCGTTGAGCGCGGTTTCTTCACATTGGTCGTGTCGCACATTGCTTTCTCAATGCCGTTCGTCTATCTCACCGTGCGAGCGCGTTTGGCGGACTTCGACTTGTCCATCGAAGAAGCCGCTAAAGACCTAGGGGCGAACGAGTGGGTCACGTTTGTGCGCATTACCCTGCCCTTGCTCATGCCGGGGATCATCAGCGGCGCGTTGCTGGCGTTCACATTGTCAATGGACGATTTCATCATCTCCTTTTTCGTCACCGGTCGAGAGTGGACAACCTTGCCGATCTACATTTGGTCGGCTTTGAAGCGAGGGGTGACGCCGGAAATCAACGCCGTATCCACGCTCCTGCTGGTGTTTTCAGCAACGCTGGTGATTGGATCGCTGATTCTGCAACAGCGCCGCCAAAGCTAGGCGCGGG
>JANWVJ010000139.1 GCA_025056895.1 Thermoflexales bacterium | reverse complement strand
TGGGGCTGGACATCAGCCGTCGCGGCGCATTGACGGCGTTTGGTAAGGGCAACGAGTGGTCGATCACCTTGCGGCTGTAGGCGATCCAGCCGGCCGCAGCGGCCAGGGCCGCAACCTTAACCAAGGCGATGCCGCTCCACAGGCCGGCCCGTGGGCCGGCGCCTTTAGGGTGAGGGGTTAATCTGCTCATTGGTGTCTCGGGTGGTTAGGCGCGCACGCCGTAATCCTCCAGGCGCACGCGGTTGGCATCTAGGCTGTTCGCCACGCCGGCGATCAATTCTTCTTCCCCTTCCGGCAAGCGCTCGGCTTGGCGAGAAAGACGCTCCAGCCAACCCAGCTCGGCCGGAGGAATGATCACCTGACCGCTTGCGTGCGCGGCGCGTAATACTTCCAGGGCGCCATATGCAGCTCGTCGCACACGGCGATAGGGTGTTGGCTCGGCGATGATCTGCCCAGCAAGGTGAATGACCACATCCGGCCGCAGCATGTAGGCTTGTGGGTCAAGCCGCGCATCCGATTCGACCAAGCAGTCGCGCAGGCTCAGGGCGGCGGCTCGGCCTTTGGCCGTTGCACAGTTCAATACGCGCGCGGCGTAGGCGAGTTGTTCAACCGAGATGGCCGGCGCAAGACCCCCCAGCAGTTTCACATTTTGCACAGACTCATTGCTGAGCAGGTCAGCCGCAGCACGGGCGATGTTTCCGAAGGGGATTGGGAATGCGACTGCTGCTTCGGCGGCAGCAGACGAGATCGGGCAACCGGTAATCGCCTTGAGGTAAATCCCTTCGTAAGCCGAATCCTTAACCGGCCCGACTGCGCCGTGCTCATGGGCGACCAGACTGCGAGCGACCGTCATCACGCGCACGACGGCGGCCCACACCTTCGGGATATATCGTTGGTGGGCCAGCATCATCGCCGTGTTGCCGAACCCGCCGGCGCCGTCGCTACATGCCAGCACGCCGTGCTTGCCCGCTGTCAAGACAAGGTGATCCCATAGATTGGCAACGTCGTGGCACGCCAGTACGCCGATGGCAAAAGCGGCCATGTGCAAATCGCCGTACAACAACGCCTCGTCACATATCTCTTTGCCGCCTGTCGATTCGATCGACACCATGTCGGCGCCGGCTTCGGCGCACACCTCGAACGCCCGTATCATGCGATCCCACATCTCGCCGTCGTGCAACCGAGGTGGACGCAGGTAGCTGCGGATATCGTTCGGCGTCACGCGCAGCGCACACTTCAGCCCGTCCGCTTTGGCGTACTTGTCCAAGGTGGCGCGCAGAATGGCGGTGATGTCGCCGCCCCAATCCGGTTCGAGCGTCATCGGCGGCAGCAGTTCAAATTCGACGACCAGGCCGGGAACCTGGAGTTCAACGGCGCGCGCGCAGACGGCTTCGATCATGCTGACGTATTGCGATTGCACATCGCTCATGCTCTCGGCGGTGATCTCCATCGCCGGCAGCGTGAAGTTGACTTCCGGGTACACCGTCCCGCCACCGATCACCAGACCGTTGCCTACTCGAATCGGACGGGGTGCGTGGCCGAAGATCAGTTCTTCTGGCGTGCTGATAGCAAGGGCGCTGTAGAGTGCCCCGTTGTGCTTGCTCATGGCTTCTAGTGCTTCCCCTTGCGGGTCCATTTGGCAATTTGGGCAATCATAGCATCAGCTTCTTCCGCAGAAGCGACGCTGGTTTGCACCATCACCCCCTCTGGGTTCAAGTTGTCCATGAAGAAGTCCAACTCATGTGGCTCGATCGAGATATGAACGTTCTTCCCCGCATTCTGAATCTTCTGAAAGACCTGTATCCAACGCGAGGCCGGTTTTGCTCCGTCGCCATATACGAACTGAATGGCATCCAGCTTCGGGATGTCGAGCAACAGGTCGAGGTGGCGCAACGCACCGGGACCGTCGAGATGATAGATTGAGTGATCCAGCCAGGCGATCTCGGCCAGCAATTCCGGCAGGAAGAATGTCTCGAACATCTCGGTCGAGATCATGATCGAGAAGTCGTTGGACGGAATGTAGTAGCGTCCCCCGTCCACGAATAAGGGCAGCCAACTGGTGCAGATGGTCTGGCCGGCTGCGCGGATCAGATGGTGATTGAGCTTAAAGAAGTCAAAGAAAGCCGGGTAAATGTGCTGCAATAACCCGCGCACTTGATCCGGCGCTTCCACCAGGTCGAGGCACAGTTGCTGGGGGTCCCGAAGCGAGGCGGCCAGATCGCCGCCGGGATGGATGTCGGTGAGACCGACGAGAAACTTGCCGCGCCCAACTTCTAACGCTCGGCGTGTCATCTCCAGGATGCAGCGCAAGTATTCGTTGTCCGGGTCGATCCTCAAGCGGGACATATCAGCCCAGTCCTGCAAGATCGGTTCAGACCACGAGGTGTTCTCGGTGAACTGTAACTCGGCGCCATAGCAAGCGGTTAGGATTTCCGGTCCCAGGTTGGGCATGTAGATAGGCAAGCTTTCGCCGGCCCAGTACGTATTCGCCGCGTGAATAGCGGCGCATTCCACCTGGAAGTCGATGTCCATCCATCGCTCACGCAAGGTAGCGTGCTGTTTGTGTGGCAAGGGTTGGGGGTTAGGTTTTGGCGCGCTAAGCAGGATGGTGGCGCGATCAACGATCTCTCCCTCCCACCAGGCAGCCATGCGCTCAACAACTGTGCTCGCGTCCGGTTTGTATTCCAAACTCAGCGTCGATGCGGGAGCACTTTCGGTCATGAGTGTTTCCTCCTTTGGACTTCTCTTTTTAATCTTGCGCTCCTACTGCCCCGAGTATTTTCCAAATGTCTTGCCAGCCTCGTACATAGCTGCAAAATGCCGGATCGGCGTTTCGGGTGCGCAATTGTTGCCGTCGTGCAAGATGAAGCGTCCGCCGCGCATCACCCCCGATTCACACAAGCGCTGCACGGCCAGGCGAATAGCGTCTTCTGGCCCTTGCTTGAGCAGGTGCGGCGCAATGTTGCCGATCAGGGTTGCGTTCTCGCCCAACTCGGTGCGCGCCTGACTCATATCGGTGGGGAAGCCGAGGTCGAAGGTCTGGATGTTCAGTTCATCCTGTAGCAGTTTGAGATGGTGTTGCACCCGGCCACACAGATGAATGCCGTTCGGCCCGCCTAGAGAAAACTCGGCCAGCAGCTTCTTGTGATAAGGCAGGACAAACTCTATATACATCTCGGTTGAGAGCAGCTCGATGCTGTCATCGGCGAAGAACCATCCCTGTGTAGGGTAGGGAATGCCGAGCCGCTTCATCACAGCTTTGATGCGCTGAATGGTGGCATCTGTGACAAAGCGCAGCAGATCGTGCACAAACTGCGGGTCGTCGTAGAAATCCCAGGCCAGCGCGCCGGCGTCGCGCAGGCTGCACGCAATCGTCAGTGGCCCGTCGGTGGTGGCCCCGAAGAAGCTACACGGCCCGACCGGAATCCCTTCAAAGTCAGTTGTTTTGCGCTTCTCTTCCAAGTATTCGTAGTGCTCAATTGCGCGCGATAGCATCGGCCCGCCGAGCGGATCAGGCGGCGTCAGGTCGTACAACCGGCCTTTCTCCTCGCGCAGAATGGGCTGCACGAACGGCATATCGCCCTGCGGATAGTACAACGGGCACCCGAACCAGGCAGCCTCGTCGCAGTTTTGATAACCCACGTAGATGCCGTTCCACTGCTGTGGCCAGCCCATCTCGGCGTCTTGCAACACGTTGAAACGCACCCATTTTTGAAATGTTAAATCAACCGTCCATCGCACATCCGGGTTGTCGAAGTAGTCCTGCCACGTGTAGCCCCAGATATTTAACTCTGGGTTTTGAATGATCATGCGTGGATTCATCGAAAAGGTGATCGGCGCGCGCACAGGCTGTCCGGCGTTGTAAGCAGCCCACACGTGCGCTACTTCTGCGTTGTGGCGTACGAAATCATAAGGTTGATGAAGGATATATTCGGACATAGCCGGCCTCATATGGGCATTCAGATATCCCCTCGATCTGGGCGCGATCATAGCCCTATCAAGTTCCGTTTTTAGTCCTGCCTTAGGTCTGAGAGTGTGGCGCTGTGCAGTTGGTACAATCGGGCGGCTTGCCGGCTGAGTGACCCTCACCGAGTCACGCTGTCGAGTGATGTGCTATTGGAATTAAAGCTGCAATGGAGAAACTTGCAAATACCCAACATGAGATTCATCCGCTGTTGAAAGCGCGCTGGAGTCCGCGCGCGTTTGACTCGCGTCCGCTCGACCCTTCTGTTTTGCCCTCCTTGTTTGAGGCGGCGCGTTGGGCGCCGTCGGGCGGCAACAACCAACCGTGGGCTTTTGTCGTCTTCCCTGCCGATGGCTCGGAAGCGCGCCGGCAGATCGAGGACGCCCTCACCGGCAACAACCGCGAGTGGGCGCCGCGCGCGCCGCTGTTGGTGCTGGCGGTCGCCATGCCGCACCCGCGCCTGGGCACAGTCGGCCCGTACTCCTACTACGATCTCGGCCAGGCGGTGACCCAGTTGACCGTTCAAGCGACGGCGCTAGGGTTGTTTGTCCATCAGATGGCCGGCTTTGATGCAGACAAAGCGCGCCAAGTCGCCGGCCTGCCCGACACCTGTGAGCCGATGGTCATGATCGCCATTGGCCACTACGGCGACTATACCCATTTGTCCGAAGCGTTGCGCGAACGCGAGTTGGCGCCGCGTGTGCGCAAGCCGCTGGCCGAATTTGTGTTTCATGCGCGTTGGGGGCAAAGCCTGTTTCCCGCCCCAGCCTGAGCAGGTGCCATTAGCCTATACAGCCTCGATCACCACTTCAGCGGCATCCAATCCGTCGGCCTGCGCACGCAAGTGAATCGGGCCGGCTTGACCGTTCGATCTGATCACGGCCAGGCAGCGCCCTTGAAATGCCCGTCGCTGATTGCCGCGATAGCGTTCGACGCTGCGCGGGTCGCCGTTACCGACCGCCGCGAGTTCGCCAGCGCCCTTGACGGTGAAGAATAGACTGTGCTCGGCGTTGGGATGTAGCGCGCCGCTCTGGTCTGTGACCTCGGCGGTGACATAGCACAGACTGTCTCTTGAAGCGCGGATGACGCTTTGATCGGGCGTCAATCGAATGGCAGACGGTTCGCCTACCGTGACCAGGCGCGCTTCGGCAATTGCCTGACCGCCGTAGTAGCCGATCGCCCGCAATTCCCCGGCTTCGTAGGGCACATCGAAGGTGGCGGTCAGCTTCAGCTCTGGGGTGATCGGTTGGCTTGTCGACAACGGTTTTCCTTCGCCCAGGGTGGGGCGGCCCTCTCGTCGCACGTCTTTCACGCCCAGCGAGCGCCCGTTGAGTTGCAATTCGACTTGTTCACAGGCAGCATAGACATCGATCGTGAACAGCCGGCCTTCGTAGCCGGGCCAAGTCCAACTTGCCCGCACGTCCGGCCAGCCCCACAACGTGATGTGCGGCGTCTTGCCTGTCGGCGCCGGCGCGTGAACGGCGATAAACAGGCGAGTGGCGTGAGGGTTGTTCCACAACACATCGCGGTAGTACGACTGCGGACGCTTGAAGCCGGCCAGGTCGATGTCGCCGCAATAGGCGTGATGCCAGGGATACTGACCAAGCGACCGGTGGTCTTCCTCATCGAAGAACACACGCCCGATGCCGGACTCGCCCAAGTAGTCAAGCGCCGTCCAGACAAAGTCGCCGATGACATAGGGCGACTGCAATACAGCCATCCAGTTGTCGTATGCTTCGATGGGAAATGACTCTGTGCCGGCCATGATGCGCTGTGGATGTCGCGCGTGATCCGGGCGGTACTCGCGCCACTGATAGTTGTAGCCGCATACATCCAGCGCCGCGAAGATGGGGTCGGTGTCGGCCCATGTCCGTCCGCTCTGGCTCCACACATCGCACAGGGCTGAGGTGATCGGGCGGGTAGGGTCGAGTCGGCGCGTAAAGTCGGCCAGGGTGCGTGCCAGGTGGGCGCCGGCCGAGCGCCCATCGCGCTCAATCACTTCGTTGCCGATGCTCCACATGACGACGCTGGGATGATTGCGGTCGCGCAGCACCATGCTCTCGATATCGCGCTGCCACCAATCGTCGAACACCGTGTGGTAGTCAAATGGAGTTTTGCCCTCGCGCCAGCAGTCGAACGCTTCATCGATAACGAGCAATCCCAATCGGTCGCAGGCGTCTAGAAAGGCCGGCGCCGGCGGGTTGTGCGCGCAGCGCACCGCGTTGAACCCATTGGCCTTGAGCAGCTCGACCTTGCGTTCCTCGGCGCGCGGGTACGACGCCGCGCCCAGTATGCCGTTGTCGTGATGCACACAGCCGCCTTTCAATTTGAGCGGCCGCCCGTTGAGCAGGAAGCCCTCTTCTGACGAGAGCGCTATGCTGCGGATGCCAAAGGCGGTCACATCGGTGTCAACGTGTTCATCGTTGACGAACAGGCGAGTCTCCAGTTGATACAAGGATGGCGTATCGGGTGACCACAGGCGCGGCTGCGGCACACTCCATTCACCGTCGAACGTGTATGCCGCGCCGGCCGGAACAATGCCGCCCGTTGTTTGAGCTGTAATCACGGTGCCGGCCGTGTCCAGCGTGCGCCATTCCAGCGCAACCGCGCGCTCCGCAGCCGTGTCATTTTCGACCCGCGTCTGCACCCGAACCGTTGCTGCGTCTTCGCTGACTATTGGTGTGTGGACGCTTACGCCCCAGTGCGCGATGTGAATTGGCTCGGCCACATATAGCCACACCGGTCGATAGATGCCGGAGCCGGAGTACCAACGGCTGTTCGTCTGGGCGCTGTTATCCACGCGCACGCGCAGCGTTTGCGCGCGGCCGTGGCGTATATACGGCGTTAAATCAACAACAAATGAGGTGTAGCCATAAGGATGGCGGGTCAAAAAGTCCTCGTCCAGCCATACCTCTGCATTCATGTACACACCCTCAAACTCAACCAGCACGCGCTTGCCGCGCCAGTCCTCCGGCATCTGCATATCGCGCGCGTACCAACCGCGCCCCGTTGCAAACCACCCATTGGCGACGCCGCTTGGGTTGGTAGGATGCCGCTCCAGTTCGATGCTCCAATCGTGCGGCAGATCGAGCGCGCGCCAGCCGGGGCCATAGCCGGCTCTGGTGGGGTAGCCGAACGGTTCTGGCGGATCGCCTAGGTAGAACCGCCAATCCAAGTTGAGCGACTGTTTGCGCATGAGCGTCCTCCTGATATCGATGGAAAAGGTTCACCGCTCACCGATCGAGCCGATGTATCGGTGCGCCGGCACGAGATTGTAGTGATGTTTGCCGATTCCGTCATCGCGTGAGATCATTGCAACGGGGCAGGCTAGGCGCATCGACGCAGTGCGGGCGCGTCCCACGTGCGCGTAGCGCATACGTCGATCTTGCAAGAGTGGATGTGCCTGGCCGCTCGGAGGTGAAGCTTATGGATGTGGAAACGGTTGATCGCTTGTTGACCACCACGCGCAGTGTGCGCAAGCGCTTGGACTTTTCGCGTCCGGTTCCGCGTGAACTCATCGAGCAGTGTCTGGAAATAGCCGTGCAAGCTCCCACCGGCTCCAATAGGCAAAACTGGCATTTTGTCGTAGTCACCGACCCGCTCAAGCGCGCTGAGATCGGGCGGCTGTACCGTCAGTCGTTTGAGTTGTACGCGCAGGCATTGCCGGCCTCTGGAGCGCGCAGCCACAGCAATCCGGCGCTGGCTGCCCAAAATCGCCGTGTGCGCGATTCGGCCTGGCATCTGGCCGAGCACATGGGTGAAGCGCCGGTCTTGGTGATCTTCTGCATCGAAGGCCGTGTTGAAGATGCCGGCCCGATGGCGCAAGCCAGCGCGTATGGCTCGATTCTGCCGGCGGCCTGGTCGTTTATGCTGGCCTTGCGTGCGCGCGGGCTGGGCGCAGCCTGGACCACGCTGCACCTACGCTATGAAAAAGAAGTCGCTGCCTTGCTGGGCATCCCTGACACCGTGACGCAAGCGGTGCTGATGCCGGTGGCTTACTACACCGGCGACGACTTCAAGCCGGCTCAACGATTGCCGGCCAAGGATAAGACGCACTGGAATGGCTGGTGATCGACCGCACGTC
>JANWVJ010000138.1 GCA_025056895.1 Thermoflexales bacterium | reverse complement strand
GTCGCTGCGCTCCTTAAAGCCGGCCTCTAGCGTCTCTTCATCTTCGTCGGGCACGCCCCACATGTCGTAGGTTCGGCAGCCACGCTCACGCGCCCAACGCATGGCCTCCCATTGCAGCAGGTAGGTCGGCATCAAATCACGATCTTCGTTGCTGCTTGCGCCATAGAGATAGGTGGCGCGCTTGCCGAACGCCACCACCACCAGCGCAGCCAGCGCACGGCCATTGTGTTCGGCGATGAATAAGCGGGCACAGTTGGCGCCGGCCGGCCCAAAGAGCTGCAAAAAGGCGCGGTAATATGACTCCGGGTAGATGGCAAACTCATTGCGTTCGGCGGTCAGACGGGATAGCGCATAGAACGTGGCCAGGTCATCAGCGCTTCCTTCGCGCACGGTCACACCTTTGCGACGGGCCAAGCCGATGTTATAGCGCGTCTTTTGCTTCATTGGGGACAAAATGTCCACTTCTTCTTCGACGTCCAAGTTGACCCAGATAGTGCGCCGGGGTTGCACGTGTAAATCCAGCGGGATCAGGCCACAGGCAGTCAACGTATGCCGATCGGCCGGCGTATCCAGCAAGTCCGGTTCGACGATCAAGGCGATTGCGCCTCGGCTACGGGCTGTCTTGGCGGCGATGTTGATGATTGACGCGGCGGCTTTGCGGTCATCCCAGTTGGCCACTGGGCCGCGCGGGGCGTAGGCCAGCACGCCCAAGCCAAACGGCAACCGGCGCAACAACAACACTGCCCCGCCGACCAACTCGGCATTCGTATTGAGCACAGTCGAACGCACATAGCGCCAACCATGTTGTGCTTTCAACTCGCCCCAGACGTTGGTCTGTAGAAAATGCCCGTAAGGGTGTTGTTCGACGAAGGCATCCCAGCGAGCGGCGGGGAAAGCGGTTGTTTTCTTTTCACGTCTAGCGCGAATCGGCTCGTCTGGGGTCAGCATTCCGAATTTATTCGATTTGCATCCGGAGATGGGCGGGAGCACACCTGCCCGGTACATGTCTCACATCGCAAATCTCAAAACACTTCAATCGGGGAACCGGGATTTGAACCCGGGACCTCACGGACCCGAACCGTGCGCGCTACCAGGCTGCGCCACTCCCCGAAGTGAGGGGTATGTTACCACAAATCAGGTTCTAGGCGAGCGCGCTTCAGGCTATCTGGCAGAGATGAGGGAAGGTACTGCCTTGGCTCAGCGCTGTGTGCTTTGATACATGACCGCTCCTGGGGGCTTGATTTCGCTTCCAGAGAGAAATGCGCCGGCCTAGGCTACGCCTAAATAGGCCGCTTTCACTTGTGGATTCTCACGCACCTCTTGGGCGCTACCTTGTAGCACAATCGTGCCCGTTTCCAACACATACGCGCGATGTGCAACCGAGAGCGCCATCAGCGCATTTTGCTCGACCAGCAGAATGCTGGTGCCTTGTGAATTAATCTCCTTGATGATGCGGAAAATTTCTTCGACCAGCAATGGGCTGAGACCCATTGACGGCTCGTCCAGCAGTAACAGGCTGGGGCGGCTCATTAGGCCGCGCCCCATGGCCAGCATTTGTTGCTCGCCGCCGGACAGCGTTCCACCAAGTTGATTGATGCGCTCTTTCAAGCGGGGGAAACTGGCGAAGACGCGCTGCATCGACTTCTCGATCTCGGCTTTGTCTGTGCGGGTGTAGGCGCCCAGCTCCAGATTTTCACGCACGGTGAGCGGGGCAAAGATGCGCCGGCCTTCGGGCACATGACATACGCCCAGCCGCACGATTTCCTCGGCCGGCGTGGCGGTAATGTCACGCCCTTTGTAGCGGATAACGCCGCGCCGGGCAGGAATGAGGCCGGAAACAGCGCGCAGGGTGGTGGACTTGCCGGCGCCATTGGCGCCGATGAGGGTGACGATTTCGCCCTCGTCCACATGGAAGGTGATGCCCTGTAATGCATGAATCGCGCCGTAGTAGACGTGCAAATCGTTCACTTCAAGCAACATGTGCGGTTCCTCTGCCCAGATATGCCTCGATCACACGCTCGTTGTTTTGGATTTCTTTCGGTGTACCGCGCGCAATGACTTCACCGAAGTCCATCACGGTGATCCACTCGCAGATGCCCATCACCACGCGCATTTGATGCTCGATCAACAGAATCGTTAGATTAAATCGCTCGCGGATAAAGCGAATCAGCTCCATGAGATTGAGGATTTCGTTGGGATTCATGCCGGCAGCCGGCTCATCGAGCAAAAGCAAGCGTGGATTGGAAGCCAAGGCGCGGGCGATCTCCACCCGCCGCTGTTCGCCATACGGCAGATTGACTGCCAGTTCATTTTGCACACGATCGAGCTTGAAGATGGCAAGAAAGTCCTGCGCCCGTTCGGTCAACTCCTTTTCTTGGGCATAAAAGCGCGGGTTACGCAAGATCGCGTCGAACAAGCCATAGCCGGCATGAAAGTGATAGGCAATGCGCACGTTGTCTAACACAGTCAGATTGGGAAACAAGCGGATGTTTTGGAATGTACGCGCAATGCCGCGCTGGGTGATCTCGAACGGTTCCAGGCCGGCGATGGATTGGCCGAGGAAGTGAATATCGCCGCTCGACGGGGCATAAATGCCGGTGATCAAGTTGAAGACGGTCGTTTTGCCGGCGCCGTTCGGACCGATCAGGCCGACCAGCTCACCGGGTTTGATGGTCAAGTTGAAATCGTTGACTGCGCGCAATCCGCCGAAGAATTTGTTTAGTTTCTGAATATCCAGAATAGGCCGGTCGGTGGATGTCGCAGTGCCGTTGCCGATTGGATTCGCCATGTCCGTCACAAGATGTCTGTGGAAGTGATGCTATCTGGCTGCCGGCGCAATGGAGGCCGCCGGCCTAGCGTCTGATGTGGGATTGGCCGGCGGGCGAGGCTTGACCTGCGGGGCGCGCAGAAAACCCCATTCGGTTTTGCCCAGCAATCCTTGCGGCCGCAGCAACATCAACAACAAAAGAGCAATTGGGTAAAGCACGAAACGCCAGGTCGGCGCTTCGGTACCCAGTTGACCAAGCAACACACGCAGCAAACCTTCGAGGAAAAACATCCAACCGAACGAAGCAGCCAGCGTGCCAGTCATGCTACCTAAGCCGCCGAAAACAACAACGATGAGCGGGTTGAACCCGGCGAGAAAGCTGAATGTGCCGGGGCTGAGAAAGCCGATGTAATGGGCATAGATGCCGCCGCCCAAGCCGGCGAACAAACTACCGATTACAAACGCCAGGAGCTTGTTGCCCGCTACATCAATGCCCATTGCCTTGGCTGCCGTTTCATCTTCGCGCACCGACAAGATGGCGCGCCCGACGCTGGAGTGGATCACATTGCGCATGATCACAATGACCAGCAGCAGAAAAGCAAACACCCAGAACCACGTCGTTAACTTAGGAATGCCGATCATGCCGCGCCCACCTTTCATCTCCGGGAAAGGCAGGATGGTATCGGAATTGACCATCAACGTGTTGATGACAATCGAGAACCCCAGCGTGGCAATGCCGAAGTAGTCGCTGCCTAAACTGAGCACCGGTAAGCCAAACAAGAAGCTGACTTCGGCAGCAAAGATGCCGGCGCATATCACAGCCAGCAGGAAGACAACTTGCAGCGCAACGTCACTACTCAGCAGGCCCGGCGCTTCTTTCGTTCCGAAGAGGGGATCGACGATCGAGGCGATGCCGTTGCCGGCAAACACAGCAACTGCCGCCGCGGCTGCGCTACCGATCAAATATAGGGTGAAAGCTGAAAGCACCGGCAGGTTGTAGTAGCGCCCCAGGAAGCGGCGCAGTCCCAGAATGACCAAGCCGGCCAATACCACGCCGATCAACAGCACAAACAGGGCGCTGGACGTTCGGTCGTTGAACCACTTGTACGTGACATACGCAGCCGCGTAAGCGCCGAGGCCATAAAACCCCCACTGTCCTAGGCTGAACTGGCCGTTGAAGCCGTAGATCAGGTTCAGTCCAAGCGCGACCATGGCCATCGTGCAGGCTTGAAACAGCAAGCCGGCGTCGAAGTCGTTCAAGATGGCTTGATTGCCGATGCGCAGACTGAAAGCGATTTGGATGATACCGAACGCGATCACAATGCCGGCGATCTTGACCCAGCGCGAGGCGTGGGCCATCACTTGCAAGAGGCCGTACAGCCAGCCCAGCACGGCGACGATCTTGACTACAGAGCCGAGGAGAAATCCGAGTTCCATGCTAGGCCTTCTCCCGCTCCGGCTCACCGAAGATTCCGGTGGGACGCACGAGCAACACGATGATCAGAATGGTGAAAGCGACAGCATCTCGCATCGGGGTTGAGATGTAACCGGCAGTCAGAGCTTCGGCTTGACCCATGATCAGAGCGCCCACCAGCGCGCCGGGGATGCTGCCGATGCCGCCCAACACGGCCGCCACAAACGCCTTCAGGCCGGGCAGAATGCCCAGTTGGGTGTGAATGGAGGGATAGGCAATCGCAAACAGCACGCCGGCCAGGCCGGCGAACGCCGCGCCAACGGCAAACGTAAACGAGATCACCCGATCTACGTTGACGCCCATTAACCGCGTGGTCGGCTTATCAACCGCCGAGGCGCGCATGGCCTTGCCGATCTTGGTGCGCTTCACCAGCCACTGCAACAGGATCTGCATCAAAATCGAAGCCACAACAATGATGACGAAGATGCTGGAGAAGGTGATGCTGCCATCAGGAGCAGGCGTCTGGGGCGTGACCATCCCGATTCCCTGTGCGCCAATCCAATACGCGTACACATCGAACGGGCGCTGATACGGAATAAAACGCGGCGAGAAGACAAAGTTCAACGCGCCGAAAAATTCCAGAAAGAACGACACCCCGATCGCCGTAATGAGCGCTGTAATTCGAGGGGCGTTGCGCAGCGGCTTATAGGCCACACGTTCAATGACCACCGCCAGCGCGGCGCACACGATCATCGACAGCACGATAACCGAGACGGCGCCGATCAGCGTGGATAAATCGGGCGAGATGCCGGGAAAAGCGACCGCCGGCCAAGTGTGCAAGGAAAAGCGCGACACGGCGAAGAAACTGACAAACGAACCGACCATGAATACATCGCCGTGGGCGAAGTTGATCAGGCGCACGATACCGTACACCATGGTGTAGCCCAGCGCAATCAGCGCATAGACGAAACCGAGTTGCAGACCGCTGATGACGATCTGTGCGAACAAGCGCGGATTGTCCAACAGATTGCGCGCCAAAATGAAGACGACTAGAGCAGCCAACGCCAGCAGGAAGCCGCGGCCAATCCAGGCCAGGCCGGCTCCTGATTGGCGCGGCGCAACCGACAGCGCATCAGCAGACAAAACGGCTATCGGTTGTTCAGCGCTTGCTTGTTGCATGAATGGACACTCCGTCACATAGCGCAAGTGGAGAGGTCAGCGCCTCTCCACTTGCACAGGCTACTTCAGTGAACCCAGTTACGGATTGACTGTTGTGTTGTAGCTGACCTTGCCGTCCTTGACCTGCAACACCACAGCGGACTTAACCGGGTTGTTGTTGTCATCGAAGGTGATCTGGCCGGAAACGCCTTTGAAGTTGATGGCTTTCATCGCCTCGCGCACTTTGTCGGTGTCGTCGGCGGTGCCGGCGGCCTTAATGCTCTCAATCAAAATGTTGGCTGCGTCGTAGGCGAGCACGGCCAACGCATCGGGTACGGCGCCGTTGTACTTCGCGCCATAAGCCTTGATGAACGCCGCCACCTCCGGGCGCGTGTCCTCAGACGAGTAGTGGTTGGTGAAGTAGCCGCCGTCAGCAGCCGTCAGGTCCAAGTCAGAAGAGTCCCAGCCATCGCCGCCCATGAAGGGCATGGTCAAGCCCTTTTCCTTTGCCTGCTTGGCCACCAAGTTGACGATGTTGTAGTAGTCCGGCAGGTAAACCAGGTCCGGCTTGGCTTCGGCTACCTTCGACAGAATCGCCGAGAAGTCGGTGTCTTTGTCGGTGTAGGTCTCTTTGCCGACGATCTGACCGCCGCCCTCGGTGAACGACTTCTCAAAGAACTCGGCCAGGCCGCGCACATAGTCATTGGCCTGATCCAGCATGATGAAGGCAGTCTTGGCGCCGAGCGTCTCGAGGGCGAACTTAGCAGCCACCTGACCTTGGAACGGGTCGATGAAGCAGGCGCGGAAGATATACGGCTTCACCGCCCCATCACTGCCCACAGTCACGGCCGGGTTGGTGGAGGTCGGGCTGATCTGGATCACCTTCTTGGCGTTGGCGATCTCAGAAACGGGGATCGAGGCCTTCGAGCACACTTCGCCGATGATGAATTTCACGCCGTCCTGGTCGATCACCTTGTTGGCCGCGTTCACTGCGGGGTCGGCCGTGCATTGACTGTCTTCAACGATCGGCACGATCTTCATGCCGTTCACGCCACCCTTGGCATTCCACTCTTCAATGGCCAGCAGCGCGCCGTCGCGAGTCGAGACGCCGAACGTCGGCACCGGGCCGGAGAGCGGCGCAAGGATGGCAATCTTGATCTCGCCGCCGGCAGGCGCAGCAGGTTGCTCTTTGGGTGCTTCAGCCGGCTGCTCAGGTTGGGCCACCGGACGAGGCGCCGCACACGCAGCGAGCGCCAACGCCGCGGCGCCGAGGATGCTGATCATCTTGATCGATCGGCTATTCATTTTCTCCTCCATAAAATCAAGTTGACTTTGGGTTCTCTATCGGATTTATTCATAGGCTGAGATTGGATTCCGTACACGCATGATCGGCAAGCCCTTTGCTCTTACACAACCGAGCACGCTTGTGCGCACCCTCTGTCAGGCGGTTCCCGCGAACGCAAAGGGCAGATACCACCTCCTTGTTCAGAATCTGGGAAGGGTGCGATCGCCTTGCCGCGATTTCGACAACCAGTTTACCCAGATGGACTTAATTGCTGTTTTAGGTCCGCCCTCGGACAAGAGTACTTCGATCTGTGGTAGGCGTCTGCGTACAGCGACCTACCCAGGGCGGCAAATTGCGAGGCATTATAGTTGGCGCTATATTGACTGTCAATTAGCGGTGAATGTATTGCGTCCACGCTCTCTTGCCCGCGCCGCCTTCAGCGTCGGCGCGATCTATGTGATCGGCAGCTTAATCGGCTTTGCACAGCGAGTGATTGTGACTGCCCAGTTTGGCGCCGGCGCAGAATATGACGCCTTCAATACCGCCTTTCGCATCCCCGACTTGTTGTACAACTTGTTCGCCAGCGGCGCATTAGCCTCGGCTTTCATCCCGATTTATACCGGCCGGCTGGCGCAACACCAACAGCAGGCAGCGTGGCGCTTGGCGCGCGCCGTTGCCGTGCTCGTATTCGGTGTGTTATCGGCTTTCGCCCTAGCAGCCGCGATCTCGGCGCCCTGGCTCATTCGGACGTTGATTGCGCCGGGCTTCGACGCCGCGCAAGTGGAATTGACCGCTGCGCTGATGCGGGTGATGGTCACGGCAACGATCATCTTCGGCATCAGTGGGTTGCTGATGGGCCTGTTGCAATCGAATGGATCTTTCATCGCGCCGGCTCTTGCTCCCTGGTTCTACAACCTGGGGATCATTTTCGGGGCCGTCGTTCTACGAGGATGGGGGGCGCACGGCTTGGCCGCCGGCGTCGTGATCGGCGCGGCGCTGCACTTGGCCGTTCAGGTGCCGGCACTGGTCGGCGTCCGACGGTCTGCGCACGGTTTATTGCGCGAGACGGCATATACGCGGCCCGAATTACGCGCCGACATCATCCAGATCATCCGCTTGATGCTGCCGCGCACCATCGGCCTGGGCGCCGTTCAGATCAATTTCATCGTCAACACAAATCTTGCTTCGGGCATGGGCGAGGGAGCGGTTTCGGCGCTGGCGATCGCTTTTGCGGTGATGTTGTTGCCGCAGGCGGCTATCGGCCAAGCAGTTGCCACCGTGCTGTTCCCGGCCATCAGCGCTCACGCCGCGCGCGGCGAGCGCGCCGAGTTCGCGCGGCTGATTGCGCGCGCGATCCAAACAGTCTTCCTGCTCAGCCTGCCGGCCTCGATCGGCCTAATCGTGCTTGGCCGGCCTTTGATCCACCTGCTCTTTGAGCGCGGGGCCTTTGAC
>JANWVJ010000137.1 GCA_025056895.1 Thermoflexales bacterium | reverse complement strand
ATTGCTCGTCGCCCTTGACGCGCTCTGCTGGCAACCTTCTGTCAATCTTTTGTCTGATGACAGCTTTGCTAGTAGATGTTAATGTGAGTGGGCTGGCTGTGATTCGTGCAAGGTCCATCGACGTTGCACACGTCACAGGCGTAGCCGCGCCGGGCGAGGCAGCGTGCCGGCCAAAGGTGTAAGCAGCCGGTTGACGCTTGGCGCAGCTCACAGCATGACATCACTCTGTATCGATGCGCGGTTCTCACACCGGAGGCGCGGGCATGAAGACAAACGCCTGGTTTTGGGGGGCGTTACTGATCCTGCTTGGCGCGTTGTTGTTGTTCGACAATCTCAATATCCTGCCGTTCCCCCTATGGGATATTATCTGGCCGTCCTTGTTGATAGCGGCCGGCGCGTGGTTGCTGCTCGGAGCACGTCGTGCACCACGTGCTGTCAACACCCAACGCCTGGACATTCCCCTTACGGGTGAATCGGCTGCGCGTATCAAGCTGAGCCACGGCGTCGGTGAGCTGATGGTGAGCAGCGGCGCAGCGCCAGGCTATGTGTTGTCCGGCACATTCAACGGCAGCGTTCAGTATCGCTCGACCTGCGAGGCCGGCCGTCAGCTCGTTAAGATTAAATCTCCGTTGAATCTGCTCGCTTTGGAGGGGCTGTTCAGTCGCGAAGCCCGTCTATGCTCTGTCATGTTAAGCAGCCAGATCCCGCTCTCTCTGGACATCGAATCGAATGCAAGCATGGCACGCATTGACTTGGCCGACGTCCGGTTGACCGACCTGGAGCTGGAGATGGGCGCCAGTTCAGCCGAGGTCTCTTTGCCGCTCGGTGTCGGCTATACGCGCGTCAAAATCGAGGCCGGCGCTGCCTCGATCAGCTTGCGTCTGCCGCCTGAAGCCGAGGCGCGCGTGCGCTTCGAGGGTGGATTGTCCAGCTTGAACATTGATCAAACGCGCTTTGTGCAAACAGGTAACCGCTATCAAACAGCGGGTTTTGATGCTGCGTCGGATCGGCTCGATATCGATATCGAAGCGGGTGTCGGTTCGGTGTCCATTCGCTAGACCTGCCGGCGGGCGACTGCGCCATTGCAATTCAAGCGTTGTTCAGCCCCGATAGACGGGCAAAGGGTCAAAGTGTGGCAGCACAGTGCGGTAGCAAGCTGCGATAGGAGGATGCACGATGTCTCGCTTGGACACACGTATCGTCTTGGGCGCGCTGTTGATCATAGCCGGCCTGTCTTTTCTAGCCCAGTCACTTGGGTTCATTCCTAATGGTTGGGGTGCGCTTTGGGCGGCTGTGCTTTTCGTAGCCGGCATAGTATTGGTGGCTTGGCCGTTCGCCGACCGTCGGCAATGGTGGGCAGCCATCCCCGGCCTGGCGCTGTTAGGACTGGCCGGAGCAATCTTTCTGTCGATGGTGTTGCCTGCAGACCGAGGAGAGGTTGCCGGTGCAGTCTTCCTGGGCGCAGTCGGCCTCGGTTTTATTGTGGTTTATTTCCTACGGCGCGATTTTTGGTGGGCTTTGATTCCAGCCGGCGTATTGATGACGCTGGCAGGGGTGACCTGGTCTGCATCGTTTCTGAGCGGGTTGGAATCGGGCGCGTTATTCTTTCTCGGTCTAGGCCTCACTTTCGGTGTGGTGGCTTTGATTCCTACTCCGCATGGCCGTATGAGCTGGGCCTGGATACCGGCCGGGATTTTGGGCTTGATGGGTGTGCTCATCATGCTGGCGCTCGGTTCGTTGCTCAACTACGTCTGGCCGGTTGCCTTGATCGCCGCCGGCGTGTACTTGTTGGTGCGCAGTTTCTTGCTCAAGCGTTCGTAAATAGGCGCATGTGCGTCTTTGATCGGCTATGGACTCAAGTCATTCTCACTCTCACTCGAGCAGCTCTCGACGCCGTTTTAACATTTTCCTTCCGCTCTTGCTGATCTTTGCTGGGGTGGTGTCTTTGTTAACCAACATGAAAGTGGTGAGCTGGGATGTCTGGGAAGTTATTTTCTTGCTGTGGCCGTTCGTGTTTGTTGCCGCTGGCCTGCACGGTCTCGTGCAGGGCGAAAGCCCTGTTTGGCAAGTGTTTTGGATAGGCGCCGGCGCGCTGCTTGTGCTGGGCAATTTGGGCTACTTAGCGTGGAGCAGTTGGGAAATTGCAGCGCGGTTGTGGCCGCTACTGCTGATCGCAGCCGGCTTGAATATACTGACGGGCCGATCAAACTCAGGCAGGTTGGTCGGCGCCGGCATTCTGGTGGCGCTGATGGCAGGAACCGCATTGGTGGTTGGCCGGTTGCCGATATATGTGGCTCCACTCGAAAGCAGTCGTATCAGCCGACCCCTTGATGGCGCTGTCAGATCGGACATCAACCTAAACTTGTCTGCCGGCCGTTTGATCTTAGACGTCATGCCCGAATCTGCCGGTCAGATTGAAGGCATCTTGCATCACCAAGAGGTGCGCGGTGTCGAGCAAATCCACTATGTGTCCCAGGGCACGGCACACTTCACGTTGCGCAGCGCCGCTTCGACCATTTGGCTGCCCCTTGGGTCGGCTCGTCAGCAGGGCAACTGGGCCTTGCGCGTCAATCCTGAAGTGCCGCTCACTCTAAATATCGATCTTGGCGCAGGCGAGGCCACCGTTGATCTGACCGGCGCTACGCTCAATCGCGCGCGGATCACTGTCGGCGCCGGCGCCCTGCGATTGACCTTGCCCTCCGAAGGACGTTTCGAATCTCAGATCGAAGGCGGTGTGGGCATGATCACGGTGTTGATACCGCGTCCTTTGGCGATGCGTTTACAGGCCAATACAGCGCTGGTTGATCTAGATGTGCCGGTTGATTTTGTGCGTTATGAGCGCGGATACCGGTCGCCCAACTTGGATCAAGCTGATCGTGTTGTCGATTTGCGCGTCAACTTAGCGGTCGGCCGCGTAACGATCCGTTATCTAGATGAGTAAGATTACACTTGCACAACCTAAAGCATCTCTCACGTGCCGCTCTGGTTGTGTTCAACTGTGGGCGGCCTGAATACATCCTATGCAGGCGACTGTACTGGGTGCAACAGGTTTCATCGGCGGTCACATTGCGCGCGCCGCGGTCGCGCGCGGCTGGCACGTGCGTGCAGTGCGTCGCCGCCCCGGCGCAGTGGGCGCGATCGGTGATTTGCCTGTCGAATGGGTTGAGGCGAATCTAAGCGATGAGTCATCTCTGTTTCGCGCGATGTGCGATTCAGAAATCGTCTTTCACGCCGCTGCATCCTACCCGCAGGATTTTCGTCGTATTCCTCTTGTTGTTGCGCAAGCGACTGAAGAAATGACGTGTGTCTTGCGCGCAGCGCAACGAGCTAATGTGCGCCGCATCGTATACACCAGCAGTCTGACTACTTTAGGGCTGGCCGGCCCCGGCCGGTTCGCAGACGAAAGCATGTTCTATACCCCTGGCCTAGCGCGCAGCGCCTACTTCGAGGCCAAGCATGTAATGGAACAGATTGCTCTGCGCGCCTCTGCCCCCCAAGATGTTGTTGTTTTGCTGCCTTCAGCCGTCTTCGGCCCTGGCGATGTCAAGCCCACTACCGGCGTTGTGATTCGCGATGCTGCGCGCGGGCGATTTCCGTTCTACTTCGACGCGCTGATCAATGTCGTTGATGTGCGCGACGTGGCGTGGACACACCTAGCTGCGGCTGAGCGCGGTCGGCGCGGGGAGCGTTACATCGTGGGTGGGCACAACCTGACGCTCTACGAATTGCTGGCTACGGTGGCGGCAATTACCGGGCGACAGCCGCCGCGCTTCAAACTCTCGCGCCGCTTGATCCGCGCCTTGGTGTATTTATCTGATCACTTGCCAGGTCCCGGCTTGCCGGAGAACTTTCGCACGTTCGAGTTCTGGCAACCTGTTTCCAGTCACAAAGCGCAGCAGGAACTGGGTCACACCATTCGCCCATTCGAAGAAACAGTTCGCGACACGCTCGTGTGGTTTCAGGAACATCAGTTGGTTGCTGGCGGCGCGTGACCGACTAGCTCCCGCTCGGCCAGCTAGCTTCTGGCCAGCTAGCTCTTGCTTGGCCGGCTGTCGCTTGGCTATTGACCGGCAGCCTTCAGTGCTTCTTCGATGGCCGTTTGGAAAGCAATCAACGGTTGCGCGCCAACCACCAGTTTGCCGTTGATGAGGAAAGAGGGGGTGCCGCGCACACCGACTTTTTGACCTTCCAGGGCATCTTGCTGTACGCGGCTGAGCGTTCGATCTTCGTTGAGACACGCGCTGAAGGCCTGAGTGTCCAGCTTGAGCGTGCCAGCGTACTCGATGAATTTATCCTTGCTTCCTTCTAGCCGGCCGGTGCGTTCTCGTTCGGCGTAAAGAAGGTTGTGATACTCCCAGAAGCGTTGTTGATCGGCAGCGCACTCGGCCGCTTGGGCAGCGATGGCGGATTCGGGCGTCAGGAAAGGAAAATGCTTAAAGCTGTACCGCACCTTGCCGGTGTCCACGTATTGGCGCACCAGCTCGGGGAAGATGGTTGTGTGAAAGCGCAAGCAATAGGGACACTGATAATCGCTATATTCGATTATCGTCACAACTGCTTGGGGGTTGCCGATCATGTTGGAGCCGCGCGGAGCAGCGTTTTTGATGGCTTCGGGATCGCCGGCCGGCGCTTGATCGGCCTTATCTGCACCCGCTTGTAATGCTTCTTCAACCCCTGCTTTGGCTGCCTCGCGCGCTGCTTCTCGCACTGCTGATAGATCGACGCTGCCGCCTTCGCGGAGTGCCTCTTGCGCCCCTGCTTTTGCAGCAGCCTGAATTGCAGCCAGGTCGCCGGCACTTGGGTTGCTCTCCAACATGCCGGTTAATGCCAACACGGCTGCCAGAGCACCTGCTCCGACCAGCGCCCCCAGCGCGAACCATCCTAAAGCGGCTCGGTCTGTTGTGTGCTGTTTATTCATCCGATCAGACTCCTGACGAATTCGTCAACTCCCGATATAGGCGCTCGTATTCTCGCACTGATCGTTCGGTACTGTATAGATGCTCGATTGTGTGACGAGGTTTCACGTAGTGCGAACGGTTGCGCGTAACTTCGATGATTGCCTCTGCGAGCGCGGCGTGGTCTCCGATCGGCACTACTTTGCCCATGCCGGTTGTTTGCACCGGCACACGCACACCCGGCAAGTCACTGCAAATGGATGGCGTGCCGCAAAGCATCGACTCGACTTGTACCAACCCAAACGACTCGGTTGAATTTAAGCTGGGCAGAACGGTGACATCGCAGTTGGTGTATAAGGCTGCCAGCTCAGCGCCTTGTAGAGAACCGGTGAATGTCCAAAGTGGCCCGAGTGCATCGAAGGCAGGTTGCAGCCGGCGGGCGTATGCCTCTTCGCCCAACACGTTTCGGTATGGCCCTGCAAACAGCACGCGGGCAGTGGGCAAAACCTGTCGCACGTGTTGCAGCGCTTTCACCAGCACTTCGACGCCTTTCTCACTTGCCAGCCGCGCGACCATGCCGATCACTGGTCGTTCATGCAACTTCCATTTTGCGGCGAAGGTTGCCAGATGTTCAGGCGTTGCCGGCTCGATCTCCACCGGTGGCGGAATCACACAGAGCTTGTGTCTGTGGCGTGACAAAAATGGCGAGTGTCGGGCATAGTCGTCGGTGTAGGAGACCAGCTGGTTGCTGTAGCGCGCTGCGATCTCGTTGGCAAGATGGATGACCGGCCCGGCCAGGGTGTTGAGCAGGCCGGGCGGTAAGCGAATATCGCAGTGGTAGGTCAGCACAACCGGTTTGCCCAAGCGCCGCGCGTTGAGCGCTAGGCCTGCGCCATCGAATTGCGGCAGATGCAGATGGACGACATCGTGTTGTCGAATCAGGCGCCGGGCCATGTTGCCGAAGGACGGCATGATCACGCCTTTGCTCACCCGAAACACTATCGGCGCCCGTTCGATTCGCGCGCCCGCGTCGTCTTCGATCAGTGGCAACGTCCGCTCGTACTGTGAAGTGAGCACGGTGACGTGATGGCCGGCGCGCACCAAGCCGCGCGCTAAGCGTTGGACGTAGATGGTCAACCCGCTGATGTGCGGGCGATAGTAGGTAAGGACTTGCAGAATGCGCATGCGACGATCGTTGACGCGCTCAGTCACGAATGCCGGCGGTTTCCCCCATCAGGTTGCCGTGCTGATCCGCTTGCTGCGCGGGGTAAGTGGCGATCTGACTGCCGGCAGTGACTTTGCCGAAGCTCAATCCAAGTCGAGTCAGACTAATCAGTCCCAGCGCAATCAAGATAAGTTGCTGGCCCAATGACCAAACAAAAGCAAACGCCACAGCCGCGTTTTTGTCTGCCCCAAACGGAATGACCAGCGATTCGCGCGCCAACGGTTGTACAACGCCCAGCCCACCCGGCGCCGAAGGCAAAGCGCCACCCAAGTTCGCCATTACCATCACCAGGCCGGCTTGTTCGAGCTGTCCGGGCATGAAAGCCCACATCGTGAAGTAGGCCACCAGCATGTTGGTTGCCCATACGCCTATATTCGTCAGAAGCACCCACAACGCTTTTCGCGGTGTGTTGATGACCCGAAAACCACCGCACACATCCTTAAAAAGACGGATGAGTCGCGCGGCGTTTAAGCGCGGCGCTCGTCTTTCTAGCCGGCCGAGTATTGCGCTCAGTAGCTGCTCGGCCCGCTCTGCTTGCCAGATCATTAGACCCACTGCCATCACCAAACCGAAGATAAATATGCCGCCGCTGAGGGCAACATGTGAGAAGGCTGCCGGCATCGGGATGTACTGGGCGAACACGGCGAACATCAGCACGACGGTCGCCAGGTCTAATGCTCGCTCAACCACCACAGACGACAAAGCCCGCGCCATGCTCACAGTGGTGTTTTGACCGATCACCCAGGCGCGCGCCAATTCTCCTAGGCGCAGCGGCAATGTTGAATTGATCAAATATCCGATGAGCATCGCGTGGAAGGTTACGCCGAAGGGCGTGTTGTTCATCAGCGCTGACCAGCGCCACGCCCGCATAGTCAAGGTTGCAGATAAGGCTGCCACAGCCGGCAGAAACCAGATTGCTTCAGCCTTCGCCAGTTGCGTGAAAAATTCGTCAAAGCGAATGTCACGCAGAGTTAAATATAGGCCGGCTGTGCTAATCACAAAACCCAGCCACAACTTCCAGTTCTTGAGCACGACAATTGACCTTGGGATGTTGAGAATCAACCAAGCATAACATTATCGTCTGCTGCCTAAAACTGAAGGTCTCTCCTCGGCTGGTTCAGAGTGTTGGCGCCGATACAACGCGATTGCCAAGGTCAAGCTGATCAAACTCAATACGCCGGCTGCAATGAGAATCACCAGTTGAGTGGAATCGCCGGCATAGTTTAGGCTGTGTTGCTTTGGGTCGGCCGCTGCTCTTGTCTCCCGATCTTCAAACCTCACAGCGCTGATCTCGACCAGGATGTCAGCAGTCGAATGTGGAGTAGGGTTTTGATGTGACTTACTGCTTCCAGCGGGAGAGAGCGATAAGCCGGCCAGGTCGCAGCCTGATGCAACCTCAGCAGATACATCAACTGCCGGCCCTCGCCTGTCTCGGACGTACACTTCCCATGCAAGCGACGTTGCCGCTCCGGCCTCAATCTGCACGGCATAGGCGAGCGTTTCTGAGTCGCGCAGAACAGGCGCATAGAAGCGTGCGGTCCGCCCGTAAATCTCAGCTTGGCTCGGTCCAGACCAACCACGAGAGATTCGCGCCGCCGAAGGTACGTCGATCTTGATCTGGATGTCTCGTGCAACAACAGCTCGCCGGTCTAAAGCAGGATCAACAGTGGGGGTAACCGTTGTTGTGGGTGGGGCTGAGCGCTTCATCATCGTGGGCAAGGTGTCGAATACGCACGCATAGATGATCTGGGTTCGTGATCCGTTCGATAAGGTAGGTCTGCCCGCCCGCACGATGAATCGGAGTTTGCCCGCTGAACCTGTCGCAGGAGCTGGGGAGCCTGATGCATCCGGTGTGGATTCATCCGAGGGGAAATCGAGGTTAGCCGACGTCGGACTCGGTGTTGCTGTTTGTGTTGCGGTCTGAGATAAGCCTGGTGTGCGGGTGGGCGTTGGCGCA
>JANWVJ010000136.1 GCA_025056895.1 Thermoflexales bacterium | reverse complement strand
CGCAGCGCGGTGCGATCAACGCTTGTGGTCAGCGGAGTCAGCGGTGGGGTAGGCACGAGGGACTTATCTCCACCCATCAACAATGCCACAGGGAAATTGGCGTCCACATCTTGCGCTTTGAAGATAGGATGCTGCTTGCGATGGTAGCGCGCCGGCACTTCCTCCATCACATACTCGGCCAGGTCGAAGATGCGCACCGTGCCGTCGCCACGATGGCGCGCTTTGCCGTCCATGCCCTCTAACAAACACTGGGTGAACAGGCTATTTCGTGCGTTCGGCAGCACGTAGGATAACTCGACCGACTTGGACGATGCCAGGATGACGCGCCCGTTGCCCTGACGCAACTCCTCGTACAAATCGTCGCTCGGATTGCCCTTGATGGCTTCTGCTTCTGGGGCAAGCGCGTCTTTGGCTTCACCTGTACCGCCGGAGTGGCAGGCGTCCAAAATCACCACCAACCGTCCGGCGCGAATCGCGCTTAACGCCTGGGTCAGCTCATCGCTGCGGATGGCGGTGTCTCGCAACGCATTAACTTGCGTGTGATATGGCAGCAGGTAGTTGGCCGGCGCGCCGCGTTCCACCACGCGTGCGCCGTGGCCGCTGAAGAACACAACCGCCGTACTGTCCTCGTCAGTTCGCTCTGTGAGCCACCGCAGGCCATCCAAGATGGCTTGCTTGCTGGCTTGATCGTCCAGTAGGATGCGCACGTGGTCAGCGGGATAGCCGGCGCGGTCGGCCCTTTTCAGCATGGCCGCCATGTCGGCAGCGTCGTTCAGCACGTTGATCGGCAGGGGGGTAATGTGGGGATAGCCGGCGATGCCGATCACCAATGCGTAGCCGTGGGTAAATTGGTCTGGCATGGCGGGATTATACGAGCGGGCCGGCGTCTACAATAGCCTGCATGCCCACTCGCATTTGGAAGAAGCAGAAGCGCTTCGTTCAAAGAGTTGCTCTGCCGGCATTGAGCTTGATCCTGGTCGCAGCCTGTACGCGCATCGGCACATCCGGTGCCCCGATTCAGTTTCGCCCCACCGCCGACCCTGACGTGAATTTTCAGCCGGCGCGCCTAATTGCCCCTGCGCCGATGACACTGGACAACCCGCCTGAGCGCCCTTTGTACACCCTGAATGTCACGCTGGATTATGAAAGCGGGACATTGCACACCCAGGAGAAGATCGAGTTTCGCAATCCCACCGGCTTGGCGATCACCGAGATCAAGTTGAATGTGCCGCCAGCGCGCCGCGCTGGCGCAATTGATGTCCGTGACGCGCGCATCTTCGGACAAGCCCAGCCGCTCACGTTCGAGATGACGAACACGGTGTTGACGGTGCAGTTGCCGGCTCCGCTGCCGCCCGATGCCGGTATCGCCCTGGCATTTGATTATGTGTTGCGCATTCCCCTGCAAGAAACCGTGATCGGCATCGGCGGCGATGACTCGTCGCGCGGGCCATACAGTCTGACTGCCGGCCATTGGTACATCCTGCTTGCGCCCTGGCAAAATGGTGATTGGCATACGCCCGGCTATGTGCCAATCGGAGACAACTACATTGCCGAGGTTGCCGATTATGAGGTGAATATTCTGGCGCCGGAGGGCGTTGTTGTCGCCGGTGCAGGGGAAGAATCACGCGAAGGCCGGCTGTGGCGCTACTCCTTGCCGAAGGCCCGTGTGTTTGCATTCGGGGCCAGCCCTGTCTATCAGATTGACCAGATCGAACAGGACGGCATCACCTATATCCATTACACGTACCCACAGCATCGTCAGTTCAGCGAGGCCGTGTTGTACACTGCGGCGCGCGCGGTGAAGTTGTATTCCGAGCTGTACGGACCATATCCGTATCGCATCTTGCGCATCATCGAGACGGGACGGACGCAGGGTCAAGAGTACAGCGGCATGGTTGGCATCGGCACAGTACTCTATGAAGGTTACCCCGGCCGAGGCGCGCGGCATGACTTGATTGCGACCACAGCGCATGAGGTTGCCCATCAGTGGTGGTTTCACCTTGTTGGCAATGATCAGATTCGTTCGCCTTGGTTGGATGAATCGCTTGCGCGCATGAGTGAGATGCGCTTTTACGAGCGCTATTACCCGCGTGATGTCGATTGGTGGTATCAGCGTTATATCGCCGCCGGCCGATTGCGCGGCAGCATCGACTTGCCTCTGTCTGCTTATCCAGATGGACGAGCCTACATTGCAGCCGTCTATCAGCGCGGACTGGTGTTCCTGCGTGATGTGCGCGCCCGCCTCGGCGACACAGCATTTGATGCTGCACTGCGCGACTACGCTCAAACGCTGACTTACGAAATGGCAACCCCAGATGACTTCTTCAACGCCCTTGCCCGCCACACTTCAGAAGACCTAAGCGATCTGGTGAACGGCTACTTTGCTGCTCCGCCGGTGCTGCCGTGCCGGATCAGCAACAATGCTGTGGGTTGTCGGCGCTGACAATCCGCGCGCCTGATTTGGTGCGCTTAAATCTGGTCGCACAGACAGCTTAAATCCTAATTCATACCTCGATGCTTGACTGCGCCCAGCGCATCCATACACTTGCGCCTTGTTTGGTGAGGGGCCAGCCCTGTCGCCATCAAACAAGTTGAACCGTTCTATTTATTCTGACGAGAGGTTGTGTTAGTGATGAAGCCGCATATTTTTGTGCGATGTGTCCGTTTCCCGATTGGTCTGGTGCTCGTAGCCTCGCTGGCCGGCGGTTGTGCGGTCGGGCCGGCGCTCAATGCTGCCACTCCCACCGAATCCTCAACGCAGCCAGGCGTCGAACAGCGACCGACTGGCGAGCTGGTTGTATACACGTCGCGCGCCGAGGCGCTGTTTAAGCCGGTTGTCGAAGCGTTCAATCAGGAATACCCCGCTGTGCGCGTGACGCTGTTGACCGGCTCGGCCAGCGAGCTAGCTGCCCGTTTGCTTGAAGAGCGCAATACGCCGCGCGCTGACGTGTACATCAGCACCGACATGCTCAACATGCTCAGCTTAGCTGAGCAAGGTATGTTTGAACCAAACTCGTCTCCGGCAGTGGCTGCTGTTCCACTCCAGTACCGCGCCGAAGACGGTTCGTGGGTTGCCCTGACCTTACGCTTGCGCGTGATCATGTACAACACCGATCTGGTTAAACCAGACGAACTGCCCGCCTCTGTGTTGGACTTGACGGATGACAAGTGGAAAGGGCAGGTTGGGTCTGCGAACAGCACAAATGGCTCGTTGATGGCGCACTTGGTTGTTCTGCGTGAAAAGCTGGGTGATGCACAAACAGAGTCCTTCATCAAGGGATTGGTGGCGAACGGGACTCAGTTCTTCGGCGGTCACACCGATGTGCGCAAAGCAGTTGGGGCGGGCGAACTGAAGCTGGGTTTTGTGAACCACTACTACTACCATCTGTCCAAAGCTGAGGGCGCGCCGGTCGGCATTGTCTATCCTGACCAAGGTGATGACCAACTGGGCATGGCCTTTAACACAACGAACGCCGGCATTGTCGCCGGCGCTCCGCATCCTGATTTGGCGCGTTTGTTTGTGGACTTCATGCTCTCTCCACGCGGTCAACGGATTTACGCAGAACGTAATTTCGAATATCCGATCGTGCCCGGAACGCCGTTGGCAGAAGGCGTGCCGGCGCTGAATCAGTTCAAGCTGGTCCAGGTGTCGTTGAAGGACATTTACAGTCGCCTTGCCGACACGAAAGCGCTAGCCCAAGCTGCCGGCTTGCCGTAACTGCAACTCACACGCCGGCGCGCGACCGGTTAGACTTAAGCCTGTATGAACGTGGACTATCGCTTGCCGATCCCGCACCTGCGCCGGCCATGGCCGGTCGTGGAAGTGGGGCGTTGGCTCGGTCAGACGGTCGCGCGCTTGGACCTGTCTCGACGGCGCGCGCCCCTCGGTTTGTCACTGGCTGCGCTGGGCGTATCGTTGGCCGCTGCGGCGCCGTTGCTCTATGTGTTGGTGCGCGCCTCCTCGGCCTCGCCGGAGATTTGGACGCGCCTATGGAGCAGTCAATTGCCGGCGTTGCTGCTCAACACGGTGGCCCTGGTGGTGACAACGACGTGCTGCGCCGGTGCGCTGGGCGTTGCGCTGGCGTGGATCGTTGAACGCACCGATGTACCGGGGCGCGCGGCATGGCGTTGGATTTTGGCGTTGCCGCTGGCCATCCCAGCTTACGTGTTGGCTACATGCGCCTTGCTCCTCTTGCGACGAGGTGGACTGGTCGATCAACTGGCTCAAGCATTCGGCGCATCGGCCGGCCAAGTGCCTTTGCCCAACTTGTACACCTTGGGCGGGGCAACGCTGATTATTAGCCTGTCGGTCTTTCCCTATGTCTATGTGCCTGTTGCAGCGGCGCTGCGCTCAATGAATCGCAGTTACGAAGAAGCTGCGCGCATGGCCGGCCTGGGCGCATGGGCGACTTTTCGCACTGTGACATGGCCGCTGATTTTGCCGTCTGTGCTGGGCGGCGCGCTGTTGGTCAGCTTGTGCGCCTTGTCCGACTTTGGTACGGTAGCCTTGTTGCGTTACCCTACCTTCACCGTCGCCATCTACAATCAGTTCACCGGTCATGTCGACCGCTCGGCAGCGGCTGTCGTCAGCATGGGACTCATCGTGTTGGCTGTGCCGTTGCTGGCCGGCGAAACCTGGCTCGGCGCCCGCCGTCAGCGTGCCCAGCGCACTGCGATTTGGAAACCCCAGCCGCCTCGCTTGTTGGGGCGCTGGCGCTGGCCGGCTTTTGCCTGTGTCGCCGGCGTGGCATTGTTAGCCGTGGGCGCGCCGACGCTGGTGCTGGCCGGCCTGACTGCCCAGGGCCTGCTCTTTCCAACAGAAGTGGATCGCATCTGGCGCGTTGGTGGCGACAGCGTGTGGCAATACGGCTTAAATAGCCTCTTGTTGGCCGGTGCAGCGGCTACCCTCGCTTCGGTGTTGGCGTTGGCGCCGACCTATCTGGCTGTCCGTTTCCCTCATCCGGTCGCCGGCTTGTTATTGCATATATGCCGGCTGTCCTATGCCTTACCGGGTCTGATCGTTGGGCTGGGTTTTGTGATGCTGTTCAGTCAACTCGCCCCCGCGATCTACGGCACCGTGATTGCCTTGATGCTGGGCTTTATTTTGCGCTTGCTGCCTTATGCCGTGTCCGCCGGTCATGCAGCCTTGCGCGCCGTGCCGCCCTCACTGGAACAAGCGGCGCGCGTGATGGGGCGACGGCCCCTGGCAGCGTTCTGGCGCATAACCTTGCCGGCTGCTGCACCTGGTCTATTGGGCGGCTGGACGCTGGCTTTCATCGCTGCGATGAAGGAGTTGCCGACGGCCATCTTGTTGCGCCCGCCCGGCTTTGACACGCTGGCTGTGCGGATTTGGGCTGCATCGAGTGAATCGGTGCATACCCAAGCTGCCCCGCCGGCTTTTCTGCTGATCGTGCTGACCATGATCCCCTTGGCCTGGATGTATGCGCGCGGCTCTTTTGGCTTGACGCGCGTCTTGAACGAGCAATGAGCACAATCGAGCAAGAACGAGAGAGCAATACCGTCATTGAGCTCCATGCGGTAAGCAAGACCTATCATTCGGCCGGCAAGGCCATCGTTGCTTTGAGGTCCGTCTCGTTGCGCGTGCAGCGTGGGCGGCTGCTGGCGTTGCTTGGTCCAAGTGGTTGCGGCAAGACCACCCTGCTGCGCCTGATTGCCGGCCTGGAAACGCCGGATCAAGGTGAGATCTGGTTGGAGCGACGACCTGTGGCTGGGCCATCTGCGTGGGTTGCGCCAGAGCAGCGTCGAATCGGTATGGTCTTTCAAGACTATGCGCTTTTCCCGCACTTGACGGTGCGTGAGAACATTCGCTTTGCCTTGTTGAGCGGCTCGCCGGCTGAAAAGGAGCGCCGGGTGAATGAGATGTTGACGCTGGTCGGCCTAGTCGGTAAGGCAGAGCGCTATCCGCATCAACTCTCAGGCGGTGAACAACAACGTGTGGCGTTGGCCCGCGCGCTAGCGCCTGCGCCGGCGGTCGTTCTGCTGGATGAGCCGTTCTCTAACCTCGACGCAGCGCTGCGCAAAGACATGCGAGAAGAAGTGCGGCGCATCCTTACGGCTGCCCAGGCGACGACTGTGTTTGTCACTCACGATCAAGAAGAAGCGCTGAGCATTGCCGATTGTGTCGCCGTGATGAATCAAGGCGCTATTTTGCAAGTCGGGGCGCCCCAGGACATCTATCATCGCCCCGCGCGCCGCGAAATTGCCGAGTTTGTCGGTGAAGCCAACTTTCTGCCGGCTGTAGCCGAAGGCGAGTTTGCGACGTGCGCGCTGGGTTCGCTGCGTTTGGCGTGGCCGGCCAACGGGGCAGTTGAGTTGATGGTGCGCCCTGAATCGATCGCTTTGACGCCAAATCAGACCGCCGGCCATGCGCGGGTCGAGCGTGTGGCGTTCTTCGGTCATGATCAACTGGTCTGGCTGTGCTTGCCGGGTGGGCCGGCGCTGATGGCGCGCACCTTGCCCGATGTGCACGTTGCGCCCGGCATGGTGGTCTCGATTCAGGTCCGCGAGCCGGTTCTGGCATACCCGGCTTAAGAAGAAGCTTGCCCCAGCCTGTTGTTGGAGAGCACTGCCACTGCCCTGCAGTCCTGCACGTAGGCCACCGCCTTCGCCGATCAGCTCACCCAGTCAAACGTGCGTGTGACGGCCTTCAACCAGCCGGCATAGAGCCGTTGGCGCGTCTCTGCATCCATGGCCGGGCGCCAGACGTGATCAACGCGCCAGTTGGCACGCAGATCATCTACGTGGCGCCATACGCCGGTTGCGAGGCCGGCGGCATACGCTGCTCCTAAGGCGGTTGTTTCTGTTATCGTGGGTCGAATCACCGGTACATCGAGCATGTCGGCTTGAAACTGCATCAATAGATCGTTGAACACCATGCCGCCGTCCACTTTCAGCCGACTCAGCCTCACACCGGAATCTCGATTCATGGCTTCCAGCACTTCGCGCGTCTGATAGGCAGTTGCCTCCAATGCGGCGCGGGCGATGTGTCCTTTGTTGATAAAGCGGGTCAGGCCGACGATGACGCCGCGCGCATCGCTGCGCCAGTACGGGGCATATAGACCAGAGAAGGCCGGCACAAAGTAGATGCCGCCGTTGTCGTTCACTGTGCGCGCCAACGCTTCGATATCGGCGGACTTTTCGATGAGGCCCAAGTTGTCACGCAACCACTGCACCAAAGCGCCGGTGATGGCAATCGAACCCTCCAACGCATACGCTGCCGGCGCGTCGCCCAACTTGTACCCCACGGTCGTCAGAAGGCCGTTTTGTGAGCGCACAATATGCTGACCGGTGTTGAGCAACATGAAACAGCCGGTTCCGTAAGTGTTCTTTGCTTCGCCCGGCTCAAAGCATGTCTGGCCCACGAGTGCTGCTTGTTGGTCGCCCAGATCGCCGGCGATGACTACACCGGGCAACCCGACGCGCGCTTCTCCATAGGCTGCGCTGGAGGAAACAATTCGTGGCAGCATCGCGCGCGGAATATCCATCACCTTCAGGATGTCTGCGTCCCAGTCCAGCGTTGCCAAGTTCATCAGCAGCGTGCGCGAAGCGTTGGTCACATCGGTCACATGCAGACCGCCGTTTGCCCCGCCTGTCAAATTCCAGATCAGCCAGGTGTCAATTGTGCCGAACAACAACTCGCCGTGTTGCGCGCGTTGACGCGCGCCCGAAACGTGATCGAGCAACCATTTGATCTTCGGGCCAGAAAAGTACGTAGAAAGCGGCAGGCCGGTTTGAGTGCGCAGACCATCTTGACCGATTTCAGCGGCCAGTTGGTTGCAAATGGTCTCGGTGCGGGTGTCTTGCCACACGATTGCGTGATAAATCGGCGCGCCGGTAGCGCGTTCCCACAACACCGTTGTCTCGCGCTGATTGGCAACGCCGGCTGCGGCAATCTGATCGGGCGTCAGGTGAGCGTGGTGTAGCGCCAGATCGATCACCTCACAGGTATTGCGCCAGATTTCAAGAGCGTCATGTTCAACCCAACCTGGGCGTGGATAGATCTGGCGATGTTCTTTTTGCGCGCTCGAAACGACAGAGCCGGAGCGATTAAACACGATGCAACGGGTGCTGGTCGTCCCTTGGTCGATTGCAATAACA
>JANWVJ010000135.1 GCA_025056895.1 Thermoflexales bacterium | reverse complement strand
ATGAGCTTGCGGTAGGTCAGCCGATTGCTCCCCGTGCGTGTGCGCGCGCGATTGAGGCGTTTGACCTGTTTCCTGGACAGGTACAGCCGCCAAGTCAGCGGAAAGCTCAGCCCGTTCACCTGAGCGCTGACCGTCACATAGCGCGCCGCGTTGGTGTAGTCCTTGGACTGGCGACGCTGTTTGACATGATCGTGATGGAAGGTGACGGCTTCCAAAGCCCGCGTCCCCACATCCTTGACCGCCAGCGAGTCGTCCACGCTCAGAAACACCGGCAACCGAGCCGCCGCGCGGGTCTGCACCACCCGCGCCAGTGTCGCCATCTGGGTCGTCAACACCGCCCGGCGCACGTCCACGGGACACCACCCGCTCTGCCGGAAGAAGTCCGCCAGGGCAAAATGGTCGGCGTGCGGCAGACGCAACATGGCCGTCAAGGTGGTCAGCGTCTTGTGCTTGCTCCTGCACACCAGCAAGGCACCTACCACGTTCAACGCATGGCGTTGTTGCGGCTCGCTCAACTGGAGGACCAACGGCATCAAGAAGGCACACAGCGGCTCAAAGTGTTGAATAATCAGGCTGGGCATGGCTTGCGCTCCGACTCAAGTGTGGTAACTCAAGTCTAGGCGCAGTCATGCCTTTTTTGCCAATGTCCAGTGATTTAGATTCCGACACCAGACTGCTGTGTAGGAGGAAACCACATGACCGCACAGGCTTATTTCGATGCCGCTGACACTGTATTGCGCCAAATTCGTGAAACACAACTGCCTGCTATCCAACAAGCCGGCGCCCTCATCGCCGATTGCCTCGCCTCCAAACACATTTGGCATTTGCTCGACCAGGGGCACACACGCGATGAATTTGTCGGACGCACCGGCGGCATGATCGCGCTCAATCCGATCATCATTAACCTGGATGTGCATCACCAACAGCGACTCCCCAAAACACGCACGGGAGAAGTGTCGCGCTATGACTATGCGCTCTATCGCAAAGGCGACGCGCCAATCGACTACATCTTGGACAAGAGCATGGTGCTGCGCGGTGACGTGCTGATGATCCATTCTGTGTCGGGGTCGCGCGGCCTGCCGATCAGCATGGCGCTCGGCGCCAAGACACGCGGCGCTACCGTGATCGCCATTACGTCGATGACCTACAGCCGAGCATTGGAGCCGGTGCATCCGAGCGGCAAACGACTGTATGAAGTCGCCGATCTGGTGATCGATGATTGCGGGCCGGTCGGCGATACCCTATTGACCATCCCCGGCATGGAAGAGGGCGTATGCGCCAGCTCAGGCTTGGCTTTTGTGTACATCATGTGGGCATTGGAAGCCGAAATTATGGCGAACTTGGTGCGGCGTGGGATCACGCCACACGTCTTTCGCAATGCCAACCTGCCCGGCGCGCAGGAAGCCAACGAGCGGATTGAACGGGAATACGACTTGACCGGCGTGTAGCACATCGAAGGACCACAACGACAGCGTTGGCAATTGTTCACGGCAGATTTTTTTAGATGAGCTTGGACAAGAACGGTGAATCGTATGCTGGCCAGAACTTATCTCACCCACACACAAGAGTTGATCGGTCGATTGATCGAGCAACAGGCAAGCGCCATTGAGCAGGCTGCTGAGATGATTGCACAGGCCATTGCAGCCGGCCATTCGTTGTTCGGCTTCGGTTGCAATCACTCCCTGCTGCCGGTGCTGGACATTTACTACCGCGCCGGCGGACTAATGCTTGTCAATCCGATCATGGCGCCGGGCCTGACGCTCGATTTACACCCCCCTACATTAACTTCGAGGATGGAACAACTGGATGGATATGCCCAAATCGCCTTAGGCGGCGCCCCCATTCGCGCCGGCGATGTCGTCATCATCGTCTCTGTGTCGGGCCGCAATGCCGTACCGGTCGAAGCAGCCGCGTATGTCAAGTCGCTCGGCGCGTCGGTAATCGGGATTACGTCGCGGACGTTTACCGAATCGGTCACCCCACGCAACAAGCTGGGCAAGAAGCTGATCGATCTGGCCGATATGGTGATTGACAACCTGGCTCCGCCCGGAGATGCTATTTTGTCGATTGAGGGATTGCCCGAAAAGTTCACGCCGGTATCAGGCGTGACCAGTGTCGCCATTCTGCACGCACTGATGGCTGAGACAATCGAGCGGCTGATTGCGCGCGGCATCACACCGCCGGTGTATTGGTCCGGGAATGTGGACGGTGGGGCAGCGCACAACGAGCGGCTGCTGGCCGAAAATGCCGGGCGAATTTTTTATCTATGAGGCAGCAGGTCTCTCAACCTGCGTCTGGTACTCTTGGCATGGCTATGAAAACGCGCAAGTTGTCTCGCAGCCAGATTGTGTTTTACGTGTTGACCGTGCTGGTGATCCTGAGTATGGTGATCAGCGCATTTGCGTCGATCTTGACCGGCCCGACCGTGAACACACCAGTGACTCGTCCGCCGGCCACTGTGGCGCCGGCAGAGCGGTGAAGTAAAGCAAGCGCCCTGCCAGGCCTCTCCGTCGCTTAACCGTCGTCCTGACAATCGTCAATCCAAACTCCAAATCTCTCAACCCAGATATGCGCACCGTCATTCATACAGATTCAGCTCCCAAAGCCATTGGCCCGTATTCTCAAGCCATCGCGCTCGACCAGTTGGTGTTTTGCTCCGGCCAGATTCCAATCGACCCGGCCACGGGCAACTTGATCGAGGGCGATATCGGCGCGCAGACGCGTCGTGTGCTGCACAACCTGAGCGCTGTGCTGGAAGCTGCCGGCAGCAGCTTGCAGCACGTAGTGAAGACCACCGTGTTCTTGCAGAGCATGAACGATTTTGCGGCCATGAACGCGGTGTACGCCGAGTTCTTCGCCGATAACCCGCCGGCGCGTTCGACGATCGAAGTGAGCAAATTGCCCAAAGGCGCGCTGGTGGAGATCGAAGCGATTGCCGTCAAGCCGGCTTAGACGGCCGGCAGGCGGGAGTAACCTGTTTAATCGGCGCGCTCAATTCAGTTAAGCTGAGTGGCCAGAGCGGCGGGCGAGGCGTGGCCGGCTCGGGCGCCGCAGACCTGTTGCGGACAGGTGAGCGGTGCACAGCGTGCACAACGCGCGCAACCGAATCGCCGCACAGGCGGCCTTGGCAGAAGCCCATGCCGGCGCGGGTCAGCCCTTTCACTTCGTTGACGGTTTGCGCTCCACTCTGCACAGCCGCCTTGATTTTGCCAAGCGAGACATCTTCGCAACGGCAAATCAATGTATCCTCTTGCGCCAGCGCATACCAGCCGGCGCGCGGTGTGAACAGCGCTGCCAGCATGTCGGCAAAACGCTGCTCGCGGCGCAATGACCGGTGCAGGCGATTGATCAGCGCCTGGGTGTGATCCGGCTTCAAAAAGCCCAGCGCACCCGCCGCCGCGAGGCCGGCAATCTGTCCTTCGATCTGGGCCAGCGCTGCGCCGCCGATTCTGGCGCCGTCGCCGACAATCCACACAGCCGGCTGAGATGAGGCCATCTCTGAGCTGCGCACAGGGATGTCATATTGGCCTGATGGGTCAAGCACATGTCGGCAGCCGATCAGGCGGCTGAGTTGAGTTGCAGGTGTAAATCCATATCCGACTACCAACGTGTCTGCTTCCAGTGTGCGGCGATTCTCGACGCCGGCAAGAGGAGACCAGTCCTCAGCCAATCGGGCGATCTCTACAGCGCGCACTTCTTGTTCTCCGTGCGCAGCGATGGCAGCCCAGCCCACACAGATCGGCACCCGCGCGCGGCGCAGCACCCGCCAGTAGTGAATACCTTCGCACACACGCGCCCACTGGCCCCACAATGCCATCCCATGCGGCAGGGCGCGGCGAAGCAGTCGCGGAGCCGCTTCCAACAAGGCCACCCCATGCGCGCCGGCCTCGACCAGATTGGCTGCCACCGCCCACGATAACGGCCCGCTGCCCGATACAACGATGCGTTGCCCCGGCAACACGCCTTGACTTTTGAGCAGATTTTGGACGGCGCCGGCGGTCATCACGCCGGGCAACGTCCAGCCGGGAAAGGGCACAGGGCGATCGTAGGCGCCGACTGCTAGGATCACCCCCCGCGCTTCCAGGCGGCCCAATCCATCCGGCATACGCAGGTCTAATTGCCAACCGCCTTGCTTCAGGGGTGAGATGTTCCATACATCGGTGTCCAACAACCGGCAAGCGTCGATAGCCTGGGCGCGCGCAAACACAGCTTGGGCTTCTGCACGATGATGCACAGCCGATCGATGCGGCGGCTGAAAGGCCGGCGGCTGAAAGGCCAGCGGCTGAAAGGCCAGCGGCGGTTGTAGGTAATACTGCCCGCCGGGCTGGGGCCGATTGTCAAGCAGTGCGATGTGCATGCGCTGCTCGCTTGCTTCACCGGCGGCAATCAACGCTGCCAAGCCGGCCGGCCCTGCGCCAACGATTGCTAGATCAAACATCTCGTTCATGTTCAATCATTAGAGCGAGGCTGGGACGGATTTGGTCTCGACGTGTGGATACGCATGCCGCTTTCAACCGGCGTCAGGCAAGCACGCACAGCACGGAGATGCGAGTCGTCCCCTGTGCCGACCGGTGTTTCGACCCACACCAGACATTCGAAACAGATGCCCATGCCACAGTACACGCCGCGCGGGCGGGTCGATGTTCCATCAACAGCGGGACGATAGATGACGCGCCGGCCCTCGACAAACAAGACGGCGGCTAAAGTTTCACCAGCAAACGCAGTCACAGGCCGCCCGTCGATCCAAAGGGTCAGCGGCGCACCACGCGCCGCCGGCGCCAGCGGGGAATTAGGGATGATGCGCATCCGCACTCCTCCGGTCGGGTAGGAAGGGCGTCACATCGATTGCCGGCGACCGGCCCAGAATCAGATCGACCATTAGCTCGCCGACAATGGGCGTGACGATTACAGTGGACTTGAAGGCGGTGGCGATAAACAAGCCGGACACGTCGGCAACCGGCCCTAAGCATGGCAGCCCATCGGGTGTTGAAGCAACCGGCGCAGCCCATGTTCTTAGCACGCGCAAAGAGCGCAAGCCGGGAAAGAAGTGAGTAGCCACAGCGGCAATTGCGCGTGCGCCGTCTGCTGTGGCTTGACTGGTCAAAGCAGGATCGGGATAAGCAGCCTCGCCCAGCAGGAAATGTCCGTGCGCCGTTTGTGAAATGGCTAACACCGCGCCGCCGGCTACATTTTCAATGTCTTCGAAAAAGGCCGCCGAAGCAATATGGTTGTTGAGACGGAGCGACGTGGCCTCGGTGACCAAGGCTTGGCCGCGCACGTGTTGGATTGGCCACGTGCGCCCCAGCTTTGCGGCGAGCAGGTTTGTCCATGCGCCGGTGGTAAGAACCACCGCGCCGGCATGAATTGTCCCTTGCTCTGTTCGCACGCCGATGACACGTCCTTGTGCCACACCCACTTCTAACACGTCGGTGTGAGTGCGCACAGTCAGGCCATAGGCGCGCCCGCGCCGCAGATAGGCCCACAAGAGAGCAAATGGGGCAACTTGACCTTCGGCAGCGTGATAGCACGCACCTAACACCGTGCGAGGGTCGAGCAGAGGTTCGATTTCCGGTATATGCGCCGCCGGCACGAGTTCGGCAGGAATGCCGGCTGCGTGTAGGCGAGCCAGACGCGCAGCCATGGTTTGCCACTGCGCTTCTGTTTCGATCAGCAACAGGCTGCCCAGCCGGCGATACCCCACTGCCGCGCCGAGCTGCGCCTCCAGATCGGGGAAGCGGGCTAGGCCGGCCACCGTCAACGGTAAGCTGTGGGCTAATTCGGCGTCTTGCACTTGTACGTTGCCGTAGTTGGCGCGGGAAGCGCCGGCGCCAATCTCGCCGCGCTCGATCAACAAGGTGCGCAAGCCGGCCATCGCCGCGTGGCAGGCAACGGCGCAGCCGATATAGCCGGCTCCGACCACGACCACATCGAACGTTCCGGACATGTTTCTCCCCATACAAGACCGGACTATCACGAACCGGGCTGAATCATTCGCTCCAGCCAGAAAATAGGATATAGGAAACGTCCAATATGTGGATCATACGCATAGGGCGTCAGCGAGACGTTGATGAGCGACAAGCCGATCAGCAAGAGCGGTTGGCGAATCCAGGCCGGCGCATCGGGCCAGTTGCGCCGGATGCGCGTGCGATTCCACAGATGCTCGATCAGCAGCAACGCGCCCAAACCCGCACCCCACAGCACTCCGAACAGACTGACCGAATGCCATAAGCCGCAGCCGATCATGGTCAGCATCACGTTGCGTAGAGGATGACGCAACGGCCCACCCAGCGGTTGAAAGATATAGTCATTCATCCAGCGGGTCATGGTGATGTTCCAGTTGCGCCAAAAGTCCCGCATGCGCTGAATGCGCAGGAAGACCGTGAGCGGAGCAAAATTCTCCGGCAAGCTGATGCCGAACAGCCGAGCTGCGCCGATGCCCAAATCGGTGTAGCCGGAGAAACCGACGTAATACGCTACGGCCGAGAGCACGGCAGCGAGCGCGAACTCATGGGGTGGCACATGCGGCAAACGCAGTAAGACGGCGTTGGGATTAAGCGCGACCAGCAGCACACCGGCCAGCGCGCCTTTGATCAGCGCCTGAGCAATGCGCGGCAAGCCGGCGCGCGCATCAGCCCACACCTGGGCGAAGGGTCGCTCACAGGATAAGTGGGCGAATTGCTGCGCCCAGGCCGGATAGCGGATCAACGGCAGGTGCACAAACGTGGGAAAGAAAAGACACCATGCCAGGTATGTGAACAGCGCCGGTTGATAGGCGGGCGCAGCCGATTGCAAGCGCCGGTTGCCGAAGTCCACGGCAAAGTGAACGAGGCGCAGAAAGGTAAACGCGACGGTCAGGCCGATCGTGGGCAGCACCAGCGGCGTGCTCAAGCCGGTCCACTGAAGAAGATCGGTGAAGGTCAAGAGGCCGATAAGGCCGTGCAGCACGGCGTACAAAGCAACCAAGCCGGCCACAATCACCGCAGAGGGCCACCCTAATTTGATCGCACCATAAACGGCCAACGCGACAAGCAACACGCCGCCCAACAAGAGCGGCGGGCGTTGATAGGCCACCAGCACGATGGCGACGCTTATCAGGATAAGAACAGTTCGCCGTGCGCCGGCCGGCGCGAGGGAATAAATCAGTGCACCCAGCCCAATCGCCAACAACACCCGTAACGGAACAAGGGCCTGCGCCAACGCCAGCACGTAGCTCGCTATTACATCCGCCGACAGCATCCCGAATCGGGCGGAAGTTTAGCAGAGCGTGGATGTGGCTCAGTCTGTGCGTAATACGAACGGCAGGTAGGTTCGCGCGCCGGCCTCATCTGCGCCGAGGTCATAACCCATTCCACGCGGTCGCTGCTCGCCATCGATATCGGTCATTACCCTGCTATTCAAGCCAGCATCTAGAGCGGCTGAGTACAGCGTGAGATGATAACCATCCAAAGCAAAAGCGACTGGTCGATCAAGGTGACCCGTCGCCATGCCGGCACTTGGTCTCGAAAGCTTCTACATCTCCCGCGTCACGCCCGTGCAAGCGAGAGCACGTCACGCCCGCTTGCGCGGGCGTCCAGTCCGATGCAATGCGCCCATTCTCGACGGTCGCACCACTCCGGCGTCCATCGCGGGACGTGGTGAGCAGGGCGGGCTCGGTGATCCAGCCAGCTACGAACTGGGTGGTAGCTAAAGCGTTAGCTGACCTTCTTCCACGTGTAAACATCGGGAAGGAACTTGTCAAGGAAACCCAGCTCGAGCTCGAGTGCATGTCGCGCGGGGAACTGGGATGGTGGAAGGCAGTTTGGGCAGCGGTCAGAGTTATCCTTTCACTGCGCCGAGCACCAGCCCTTTAACAAAGTAACGCTGCAATAGCGGATACACGAGCAGGATCGGCACAATTGAGATCAGCAGTGTGGCGGCGCGCAATCCGCGATTGGACACCAACGCCAGAAATTCTTCCAAGTTACCGCTGGCGAGCAGGTTGGTGACATTGATCTGATTCAAGAATACCTGTAAATAGGTTTGCAGGGGATACATGGCGTTGCTCTTGAGGAACAGAGAGGGATAAAACCAATCGTTCCAAAAGAAAACTGCCTGGAAGAGAGAGACGGTGGCCAGCACGGGC
>JANWVJ010000134.1 GCA_025056895.1 Thermoflexales bacterium | reverse complement strand
CAATCTCCTGTCAAATCCATCCAACCCAACCCTGTTTCTGGGTCGGCCAGCTCAAGCCGGCTGTCCTTGTCCTACTTTGTTTCGATCTGGTCTGTGGCGTAGTGTCAGTGGTTCTGTGCTTGCGCGCAATCTGGACAAGTACATCCGATTGCGCTGCTAACCTCCTTTACCTCTTCTATCTCCGAAAGCTAACCGCTCAACCTGATTTTGCAAAAAGCAAGCTTAGATTGTTGCAATCGGGGATAACCAGATAGGTTCTGTACGTTACCATAGCTGTTCCAGCCCACTCTTGCAACGCGTCAAGACTCTCCAAAACAGCACACTTCTGTTCGTCACCATCTGTGTACTGTATTGATATAGCGCTCCTGTGTTTAGCACACGGCGACGCGCTTGGCAAGAGGGGCAGGCCTATCTGCTGGTAAACGATTTCCTGACGCTAAGGTGACGAGTGCTCTGTGGCGAGGGCGTGTTAAGGGTTTGTTGTGCCGATCACTGTTTGGTATCGGTATCGGGCATTCATTTATTGCTAATGCGATAATCTCCCATACGCCCAAGTGGGCGGTTCAGGAGGCAGGAGATGAAAATTGCCAGAGTTGAAACGCTGTGTTTGTCACGCCTACATGAGCCAGAACGACAATGGGCGACACATACATTCCGAGTTGTGAAGGCAGATTGCGCGATTGTGGTGATCACAACCGACGATGGCCTGCAAGGCATCGGCGAGGCGTGCGCGTATGGCGTACCGGCTTTGATTCGTGAGTGGGTTGACTGGTTAAGTCCATTGCTGATTGGCCGCGACCCGCGTCACGCCGGCATTGCGCCTCACCCGAATGGTTGCTCAGTGCGCTATGACTGCGCGGTGGCCGGCATCGACTGTGCGTTGTGGGACCTGCGCGGCAAGATCGAAGGCAAACCGGTTAGCCATCTCCTGAAACCCAACCCCCACCATCGCGTCAAGTTGTACGCCTCCAGCGGTTGCCGTTACGACTGGCGCACCAATCCCAACCAGCTCATCGAAGAGACGCTGGGTTATCTCGACGATGGCTACGAAGCCTGCAAGGTGCGACTCGGCATGCACTGGGACTGGGATGGTGTGACGACCGATCGCTTTATCGGTCTGATGCGCGACCTCTCTTCAGCCGTGGATGGCCGTATGGAACTCATGGTGGACGGCAATCAACGCTTGACAGAGGATCAGGCGTTAGAGATTGCGCGTGAACTGGACCGGCTCGGCTTCGCCTGGTTTGAGGAGCCGATCCCGCAGGACAATATCGAGGGCTATATACGGTTGAACGCCGCCGTGGATATACCGATTTCGGGCGGCGAGCAATTCACCACGCTCGAACGGTTCCGCCCATACTTGGAGAAACGCGCCTACGACATTATTCAACCTGACACGGGGTGGTGTGGTTTGACGGAGGGAATGCGCATTGCGGAAATGGCCGATCATTACGATATCGAGGTGGTGCCGCACAACTGGCACAATGGGCTAATGACCATGGCCAATGCGCATTACACGGCTGCGTTGCCACGCCCGCGCATCTGCGAGTTGAACATGATCCAGGGGCCGCTCCAGTGGGACATCCTCGCCGACAAGCCGTTCATCAAGCACGGCTGGCTGGAGATTCCAGACAAACCCGGCCTAGGCGTCTCGCTCTCCAAGAATCTCGAAGAGCGCTTTCCTTACATTGAGGGCCACTATGCCATTTCAGTTGAACGCTGAGGCAATCGGCAATTGATGTGTGTCAGCAGACTGGCGCGCTGAAACCTATACCGATCATGATGCTTGATGCCCATCAGCACTATTGGCAGTTGAGCCGCTTCAACTATGACTGGATCGCGCCGGACAATTCTGTGTTGCGTCAAGACTACATGCCGGCTGATCTGTGGCCGGCCATGCGCGCGGCCGGCGTTCAGGCCGGCGTCGTAGTGCAAGCGCATAACTCGGTCGATGAAGCGCGCTGGCTGCTGGAACTGACCGATCACAACACTCACCTTTCCGGTGTGGTGGGGTGGGTCGATCTGGCTGCGCTGGATGCGCCGGCCACGCTGGCCGATCTGGCACGACATCCGCGCTTCAAAGGCGTGCGCGCGCAACCGACGGGCGACCTGTGCGCATTCGAGCGCGCTTTGGATGCGCTGGCCGACCTGGGCCTGACGTGCGATCTGTTGATAGGGCCGGATTACATCGAATCGGTTGTCGCACTGGCGCGATCCCATCCGCGCATTGTCTTTGTGCTCGATCATTTCGCCGGCTTTCGTCTCGCGCCGGGTGCGCACGAAGGATGGCGCCGGCAGGTTCAACCACTGGCCGATTTGCCGAACGTGGTGTTGAAAGTGTCGGGCTATCTCACTGCCGCCGAGCCGCGCCCCTTGCAGACCGAAACGTTACGTGCATGGGTCGAGGTGGCGGTGGAAGTGTTCGGCGCAGGCCGGCTGATGTATGGCAGCGACTGGCCGGTGTGTTTGCAGGCCGGACCATATGCCGATACCGTCCGCCTGGTGCACGAGGCGACCGCGTCTCTCGACCCGCTCGCGCGGGAATCCCTCCATGCCGGCACAGCCGCGCGGGTGTATCGTCTGGAGTACTCAGTAGCTAGCAGTCAGTAGTCAGATGACAGATCACAGAGGAGCACCAACGTGTCAACTCTCAACCCTCAACCCCCATCCCTCAGCACTCAGCGTTTTCTCGTGACCGGCGCGCTGGGCTGCATTGGCGCGTGGGTCGTACGCAATCTGGTCAGAGAAGGAACGACGGTAGCCGTGCTCGATCTGGCGAGCAACCCGCATCGCCTGCGCCTGATTCTGAACGATGAGGAACTGGCGCGTGTGCAGTTCATCGCCGGCGACATCACCGATTTGCCGACCGTCGAGGCGGCGTTCAAGGACAGCGCCGCTACGCATGTGATTCACCTCGCCGGCTTGCAGGTGCCTTTCTGCAAGGCCGATCCCCCGCTGGGTGCGCGCGTCAATGTGGTGGGCACGGTCAACGTCTTCGAGGCTGCCAAGCGCGCCGGCCTGAAGCGCGTGGTGTATGCCAGCAGCATCGCTGTATATGGCCTGAGCGATGAGTATCCCGAAGGGCCGTTGCCTCATGATGCTCCCCTCAAACCGCGCAGTCATTATGGCGTGTACAAGCAGGCGAATGAAGGGACGGCGCGGGTGTACTGGTTGGATGATGGCCTGAGCAGTGTGGGATTGCGGGCATACACCGTTTATGGGCCGGGGCGCGACCAGGGCTTAACGTCTAGCCCCACAAAAGCGATGTTGGCAGCGGCAGCCGGTCGGCCATATCACATCGGTTTTGGCGGGCGGTGCGCCTATCAGTTTGCTGATGATGTGGCGCGCGCCTTCATCGCCTGCGCACGCGCGCCGTTCCAGGGCGCAGAGATCTTCAACCTGCGCGGCAGTGTGGCGACGATGGGCGAGATTGTGGCGGCAATCGAGGCGGCTGCGCCTGACGTAAAAGGCCAGATCACTTTTGATGACAAGCCATTGCCTTTCCCCGAAGACATGGACGATGCCGCGTTTGCAACCGCGCTGGGGCGCATCCCCGACACACCGCTGGCCGAAGGTGTGCGCCAGACGATTGACATCTTCCGCCGCGCCCTAGCCGAGGGCAGAATCAGCGCCGGCAATTGAGGGGTCGAGTCATTGAGCGATTGACGGCTGAGCCGATGCCCGTCATCTGTGGTCTGTGATCTGTAGACTGTCTTCTGACAACTGATGACTGACGACTCTTCTACTGCGCCGGCTCCGCTGCAACAACATCGCCGAAAGTGTTGACTTTCAAGGTCCACCGGCTGCCGGGCGTAAACCGCTTAAACTCCGTCTCGTTGTCCGGCCAGTAGGTGTACCGTTTGTCGTTAGAGAGGAATGTCACCTGATATTTCTCTGTGCGGTTGCCGTCGCGCTGGCCGGCTTTTAGCGCCACAGTCGGCCATTGCGGGTTGAGATCGTTGCCGCTGACTACGATCGCATCAACAGCCCGCCATTCGTTGATGCGATAACGGCACCAGTCATCGAGCACTTCGTAGCGGCAATCTTGCACCACGCGACCGGCGCCGGTGCCCTCGTCAATGACGTAGGGCGTGCCGCACACTTTGCGCGAGCGGTTAGTTTGTTGATCTTGCACAGAACGCACGCGCTCTTCGCAACCTAGAACGTTTCCCTCAGTCGGCACGCGGTCACGCCAGTTCTCTTTCTCTGCCGGGCGCTGCTCTAGTACGGCGATCGAGCGTTCCCATTTCACGCTTTGTACGCTGGCACCCTGCTCGGTGGTGCGGCCGGCCAGAAAGATGAAGGCAGCGCCGGCCAGACAGGCCAACACGATGACGGCGATCAGGAAAGGGCTGAGCTTGCGTTGCGCCGGCTGGGTTGCCTGAGCCAGGCGAGACGGTGCTTTGCCTAATGTCCCGCCACAATTTTTGCACTTGGCCGCTGTGGCGGCGTTCATCGTGCCGCAGAAAGGGCACTTCACTTCGGCGGCAGGCGCCGTACTGAATGCGCCGACGACCTCGCCTTTGGCGCGCGCCTCGGCGCCGCTCAGATCGCCGCCGCAGTTTTTGCACACCGTCGCGCCGGCGGTGTTGCGTGCGCCGCAAAACGGACACGTCACATCCGGCCCTGCCTTGGCTTGCTCCAATTTGGCCTGGTCGGTGATGAGTGTCTGTTGCGCCGGCGCTTCAAACTTTTGCTCCTTGCTCATCGCTGCGCCGCAGCCGGCGCACACTTTTTGCATGCCGGGGTTGCGCGTGCCGCAATACTGACACGTCCACTCCAGCTCGGTGTATCCGATCGTCTCCTGAGGCATGGTGCTGATCCTCCTCTTCGTCGTCTTGACGCTTGTGTAATCGGGAAGAGTGCCGAGACGCACAGCGCCGAGCGCAAGTGTATCAAAGTGCGCCGGAGGGCGCCGGACAGGTTAGCCTTATTCGTAGGCCAGCGCCTCGCGCACGCTGATCCGCGAAGCGTTCAGCGCCGGCGCGACGCTCGCAGCCGCCGAGACCACGACGACGACTGCCAGCCAAATTAGCACACCCGGCGCAGAGAACACAAAACTGAGCGGGCTGCGCACAATCAGTTCGCCGATTGCATCGCTCATCAGCCGGCTGATCGGCCACGCCAGCAACGCTCCTTGTACCCAGCTCAGCAGCCCGATGAACACCCCCTCGAAGATCACGATACGCACGATTGCGCCTGTTGACGCGCCGATTGCCCGCATCACGCCGATCTCGCGTGTGCGTTCCAGAACATTCATGCTCATCGTGCCGCTCAACCCTAAACCGCCTACGATGGCCAACAACAGCGCCATGATGAGCAAGAAGGTTACTAACAATCCAAACTGATATTCGATGTTGGCGCGATCGGCAGACGCGGTATTCACTGAGGCCGGCCGCATGCCTCGTGCCGCAAAGTGATCTTCCAGTTCTTGTGCAAGGCGTGTCTCATCGTCGGCGTTGTTGGTGCGCGTCATGACGAACACACTGCTGGCCCGGCCCGGTTGATTGACGATAGAGGAGTAGTGTGGGTAGTTCACGTAGGCGGTCCGGCCTGTGAGCACGGCGCGCACGATGCCCACCACCTCCCACGTGCGAATCCGCCCGCGCATTTTGATTTGGATCGTGCTGCCGACGCGCACATCGGGATGATCTTCCAACCATTCCGTGTTGACCACGATGGCGTCGATGTCCTCTGGGCGCAGCCAGCGCCCTTGCAGTACGTCTGGGCGCAGCAGTTGTGTGCCGGCGCTCGGCGCGATGATTGTGAAGCTGCGGCTCTCCACCCGCTTGCCCTCTGCATCCTCCACCACGCGGCTGGCGCTATCGAACCCCCAGCTCTCTGCATCGATCACACCGGGCACGTTCATCGCTTCGTTTGCCAATCTGCCCACAGGGTAGAAACGTGGAAACGATACGGTCACGTTGTAATTCCAGTATCGCGCTGCATCGGCCAGCGTGCGCTGCAGTGAGTCGCGCACGCTATAGACCGAAATGAAAATGGCCCCACTCAATGTGAGCGTCCCCAGCGTCAGCGCCAGACGTGTTTTGCGTCGAAAAGTGTTGCGCAACGAGAGTAACAGTGGTCGGGATAAACCACGCACGCGCTCAACGATGCGGTCGATCACGCTTGTCCCAAAAGAGTCGCCCTCCAGTCCGTAGCTGCTGATTGCCTCGCGCACAGTGATGCGCGCTCCGCGTATCACCGGCCAAGCCGCTGCCAGCACCGGCACGATGAGCGCCACGGCAATTTGAACGCCATATACGCGAAAAGGTGGCGCATAGTTCACTCCTTCAAAGTTCATCAAGTGTGCTGCGAAGCGCGTGAGGCCAAATGCGCCGGCTGAGCCGAGCGGCAGAGCGATTGCCAGCGACAACATGCCGAAGATCAGCACCATGCCCAGATACATGCCGGCGATCTGTTTCGTCCGCGCGCCGACTGCCTTCATCACGCCGATCTGCCGAATCTGTTGCGCCAGCAACGCCGAGACTGTATTAACGATTAAGAACGCGCTGGCGAACAAGGACAATCCACCCAACACGCCCAAAACCAGCAAGATCGATTGAATGGCGTTGTCGGCCGGGTGCTTGCCGGGGTTGGGGATGCTGATGCTGCCAACTGTTTTGCCCTCGCGCTCCAATCGCTGCTGAATGCGCTCGGCCACGGCCTGAATCTTCAGGCGGTCGAGAGGCTGTTCGGCCAGCGTGATCAACAAACGGTTGTACGTGCGCGGCTGGCCCAGCCATTCCATCGTGTCGAAGGTGACATAGGCATTGAAGAAGTTGCCGAAGCCGGGCGGCGGGGATTGAATGTCGTAAGCTGTGCCGGCCAGTCGCATCAAGCGTGTGGCGCCGTCTGGCAGCTCGATGGTCAGCATGTCACCGACTCGCACGCCCAGCGCCGAGAGGGCCGATTGTTCGAGCACCAACTCGCGCTTGGCCGGCGGCCAAGCTCCTTGTTTTCGCTCGATCTTGTTAATCGCTATCGTATCGAAGTTTGGCAGCGCCAACAGGCGCAGGTTGCGCCGGCGGCTCTCCTGCCGTAGGCGCACCGAAAACAGTCGCCGCCCTTCCGCTTGTTTGATCTCCGGCATCAACCGCACGGCGCGCACGAAGTCCTCGCCAAAGTTGGCGGACAAGGTGGCATGGGCCGGGTTGGTGCTCACATACAGGCGCGTTGCTTCGCGCGTCAAAACGGCCTGGGTGCTTTGGATCGCCCCAAATGCGAACAGGCCGACTGCAATCGACAACGCCACCAGCAGTGTGCGCGTCTTGTTGTGCCACAGATCGCGCAAAACCTTGCGCCAGCGCGTCGAAAGCATGTTACCCGCGTTGGGCCATTTGCGCCAGGATCGTCAACGCGATCAGACCGATCATGAACAAGGCGACGTTGAGGGACTGCTTGGACAGTGAATTGCTGTCCATGATCATCCCGTTAGACAGCTCTGGTTTTGGTTTGTGTCCTGTGTCGCCGATGATCTGCTCAAAGGGATTGATGACGACATAGACGGGGCACAAAAACCAGCCCAGGATCGCGCCGCCGATGAAGCCGCCCAGATGGCCGAAGTTGTCGATGCTGCTGCCAGGGCTAAGGCCGATGATGATGTTGATGGCCAACATCAGGCCCAGATTGATCAACCGCTGTTGGCCGAAGCTGCCCAACATCTCACGATGGCGATAGAAATACACGGCCAATGCGCCGAATGTGCCGAACAGTGAGGTGGATGCGCCGGCTGACAAGCCCTGTGTCAGCATAAAGCTCAATACAGCTCCGCTCACACCCGACAATAAGTAAAGCGTGACAAACCGTTTATGGCCGAACAACGCTTCGACTTCGCTGCCCAACAGATACAAGGCGTAGGAATTGACACCCAAGTGCAAAATGCCGATGTGCAAAAAGTTGGCCGTGAACAGACGCCAGTACTCGCCCTCGGCAACCAGCGGCGCAAAGTTGGCGCCAAAGCGCACCAAGTTGAGCGGGTTTGTGCTGCCACCGGTCAGCTCCATGGCGATGAACACCATCACGTTAATCGCCAGAAAGATGTAAGCCCACAGCGGGCGGGCGGTTGGCAGTCGCATGCGAGTGGATGGCAGTCCTTCAGGTGAGCGTGGGGGATGAGTGGA
>JANWVJ010000133.1 GCA_025056895.1 Thermoflexales bacterium | reverse complement strand
AGCGGTGATGTCGGTTCCACCCTGCTCCGTTTCAGGGAATCCTATCAGAACTGTGGTGGCTTTGCCTTCGTTCTTGAGCACGAAGGTGCAGTCCACTTCAGCGCGGTTTGGGTAGAGCCGAATCAGCACTTCCTCGCGCACCAGGCTGATGGCTGTTTCGCCGAGAAACACGGAAAGATAGACCGGCAACAGAATGGCCTGCAACAACAAACTCAGCGGAGCAAATGCAATCGCGCTTTTGGCGTCCCCCTGACCCAGATGGGTAAACGTGATGAACCAGTCCGTGCATGGGGTGAGCAGCACCATCAACGCGCCGAGTCGGGCTGCGGGGTGTTCAGGCAGCAATGGCGCTGCCAGCCAGAGCATGACGGGAATGAGCAGAAAGTTGCCGATGACCGCCGCCTGGAAGAATCGTCCATCGGCAAATGACTCTCGCAGATGGGCTAATCGCACCTGGGTAAAGGTGGTGTACAGCAGCAGGGCGAGAATCGGCCAGAGCAAATCCTCCAGGCTGGCGGCCTGTTCTGGCGCAAGCGCCCCGACCCCCATGCCGGCGCCCACGGAAGCCAAGTAGATCAGGGCTTGGAACTTTTCAAGAGTTTCCCGTTTCAAGCAAGAGCTGATTCTCTCACGATCGAATGCTCTGCCGCTTAAGTGCTTTCAGTCGTGTGTTCTCCTCTCGCGCCTTGTAAAACGGATCGAGCGGATAGCAGCCCGAGACCATGCCGTTACGTGGGGCGGTAGTGCAATCGCTGAACGTGCGGCAGACTTGTTTTGCATTGACGCCGCGCCCGCTCAGCACATCTGCCGGCAGGGTAGGGTAAGCCAGAGCCATCCGCCCCAAGCCGACACAGTCCACATGACCCAACCGAACTTGCGCCTGCGCCACGTGGGGCAGGTAGTCTTGTAGATACGTGTATGCTGATCCGACGATTGTTAAATCGGGAAATTGTTTTTTTAAGGTTTGGGTGGCGTGGATTTGCCTGGCCACGCCAACCAGGGGGTCTTCGGGTGGCAGATAGCCGTCGCTGGGCGGAAAGGCGGCCGGGCGTTGGATGTGAGGGTTGTAGTACGGGCTGCCGGCAGTCAAGCACACCAACCGAATATTCAGCTCGCGCAGCAGCTCCAAGAATTGTGCGGCTTCACTCAGGTCGGGTTGGGTGGGGTGATGGGGGTTGCAACCAAAGGCGAAGCGGTATGCATCTCCCTCGGGCAGCTCTGGCGTCCCGATCTCATCCGGCCCCTTCCTAAATGGAACGAAATCGAACATGCTGAGTCGCACGCCGATCTCCATCCCCGGCGCGTCTCGTCGCACGGCCTGCACAGTTGTCCGTAGGAAGCGCGTGCGGTTCTCGAAGCTGCCGCCATAGTGGCCGGGGCGGGTGTAGGCGCTGAGAAACTCATGGCCCAGGTAGCCGTGGCAGTGCTTAAGATCGACGAAGTCGAAGCCGGCTTGTTGCGCTTGCCGCGCTGCGCGCGCGAAATCCTCGATCAGATCGTCGATTTCACCGTCTGTCATCAGCGGGTAGTCAGAGGGGATGCCGAACTTGCGGTCCAGTAACGGATGGTGGTACAGAATCTTCGGCTCCAGTTTCGCGGTGTCGTTGGGGCGCGCGAATCGGCCGGAGTGTGTCAGTTGCAAGCCGACCACCAAATCGTTCGTCGCACCGAAGATGTGCTTGTGGGTGTTGACCAGTTCCTCACGCAGCCGGGCCAAGTCTTTCAGATTGGCGTCATGGATCATCAACTGGTTGGGGTTCGCTCGCCCGTCGTGACGCACGGCTACGGCCTCGCCGCCCCAGATCAGTTTGGCGCCGCTCTCGCCGAAACGCTGCCAGCGCCGAATGGTCAATGACGATGGCTTGCCATCACGGGTGCCGTCCCATCCTTCCATCGGCAGAATACAAAAGCGATTGCCCACTTGGAACGTGCTGCCGTTTGTGCGCGCGATGCACAGCGGCTGTGCCAGCGGCGAATCAGGAGCTGACAGCACCCGCTCGTCCATCTCTAGATCGAGATTGAGTTCTCGTAGTCGGGCGCGTAGCGCAGCCGGCGTTTTGAAAGAAGCGATTTTTGGGAATTGCATGGGAGTAGTTAGTAGCCAGTAGTTAGCGAGTCATGCTTATCACTCGTCACTCAGCACTCCGCTCACAATCGTCGCAGGTGAAAGCCCCCATCGACGTTGATGATCTCGCCGGTGGACATAGGAAAAGCGCCCTCGACAATCGCAACGACGGCGCGGCCGACATCTTCGGGCGTACCCCAGCGCCGGATCGGCGTCAATCCCTCGGCAATCAGTTTGTCGTATTTGGCCTTGGCTACGCTCGTCATATCGGTCTCGATGATGCCGGGGCGAATCTCATATACGTTGATGTTGTGCTCGGCCAATCGGTCGGCGTATAACTGTGTCATCATGGCCATGCCGGCTTTCGATATGCAGTACTCCGCACGGTTGATGCTGCTGGTGTAGGCGCTGATCGAGCCGATGTTGATGATCATGCCACGTGGAATAGTCTGTGCTTGGATCAGCTTCAGCATCTCTTTTGCTGCCCGTTGAGTCAAAAAGAAAGGCCCTTTCAAGTTAACGGCCATCACTTCGTCATAACTGGCTTCGCTTACTTCAAGCAGATCAACGCGCTGACGCGGCGCCATGCCGGCGTTGTTGACCAGTACATCGATGCGCCCAAAGTGACGCACAGTTGCGTCGATCAGCCGTTCGCGGTCTGTTGCGCTGGAGATGTCTGCCTGAATGAGCACAGCGCGCCCTCCGCTCTGCTCAACATTGTGTAAGGTGCTTTGGGCGGCTTCAGCATTTCCGCGAAAGTTGATCACCACATTCCAGCCCCGCTCAGCCAATGCGACGGCTATCCCCCGACCGATGCCCCGGCCTGCGCCGGTGACAAGCGCCACGCAAGGATTCATTCCATCTCTCCGAGCGCCTTAATGGCTTTAGCCAGCGCTTCTAGGAAGAAATGATCGCCCCACATGGTGCTCTCGTCCACGCCCAGCTTTTTGCGCTGGTGGTAGATGCCATGCTTTAGGATGCCTTCCCATTCTGGCGTGTCGATGGCGAGGAACTCTGGCTCGGTCAACGTGTCAACGATGCGCAGTGCATAGTCACGGTATAACCAGGTGCGGGCCGGCTCGCCGCTTAAACGGGCGAGGTTGAACAATCCGCTGGCCGCAATAGCTGCTGCCGAACTTTCGTAGGGGTAGGGTGGGTTGGGTTCATCCCAGTCGTTGGGCGGTATACCATGGGCCGGTGTGTGCGCGATGTAATAGTCTGCGCAGGCTTGCGCAGTGGCGAGGAAACGCGCATCGCGGCTGAAGTAGTATGCCGTGCCGAAGCCATACAGCGCCCACGTCAAGCCACGCGCCCATGAAGAATCGTCGCGCCAGCCCTGATGGGTGCTCTGGCGAATAAACTCTCCCGTCTCGGTGTTGAACAGACCTTCATGCGCTGTGCTGCCATCACCGCGCACCAGATAGCGCCGTGTGGTCAAACAATGCTCGTTCGCAATCCGCCACAGATTGGCATCGCCGGTTTGCTGCGCTGCGTAGAAGATGATGCCGACGTTCATCATGATGTCAATGAACAGGCTGTCCTCGGCGACAAACGAACGCAGATACCGGCCTTTCTCTTTGAAGCGCAATGCTAGGGTGCGGCCGGCTTCTATGACCACTTGGTTGACTGTTGCCTCACCCGTCACGTCATACCAACGTTTCCAAGTGGACCAAAACAGGAAACCGAGATCGTGAACGCTGCGGTCGGTTTTACGATGTTCGATCAAGCGGGAATAATGTTCGGCGCGCTCGCGCCAAATCTCTTGGCCGCTATGCTGATACATCAGCCATAGCTGGCCGCCCAGAAATCCCTCGCACCAGTTGGTCCATGCTTCGCCGCTGTGCTTCCACTTCCCCTGCTGGGTGTACATCGGAAAGAAATCGGGGTAGGTGGTAACGAGACGTTCGAGTTGGCGCCCGGCAAACTCAAAGGCATGTTCGCACTTGCGCAAAAGAATGTCGTGGTTGGTCAACGCCGCCTCCTGCGGCGCAATGATAATGGATTTTGTCCATCCGGCTAACGGACTGCGCCGGCAAAAACAGGCCTAGGACAGTCTTCAAAATGCAGGTTTGAATGCGATTCGCTGCTAAATGTAGAATTGCACTTTAGCTTTCCTAAAGCTGCGAACGACACAGAAAGGGTTCATCGCTCTACAAGCCTTCCATGGACAAAACAGTCACTGTTTCTCGCACGGGCAGCAGGCAGTTTGGTGTTGTGGTCCGCGTTCTGGCGCTCGTTCTTTTTCTGGGCGGCGCAGCCGTTCTTTATCTACAACCCGGCCTCAGCCGCTGGTTGAATATCTACGATGAGGGGTTGATGGTCTACGGTGCCGTGCGGGTGATGGACGGACAGATTCCCTATCGGGATTTCTGGGGCATGTACAGCCCCGGTCAGTTCTATGTGCTGGCCGGCTTGTTCCGTTTATTCGGTCCGTCGATTTTGGTCGAAAGGTGGTGGGACCTGCTTGTGCGGGCTGCGCTGGCGTGCGTGGTGTTCTTCTTGGCCTGGCGTTTGTCTTCGTGGCCGGCGGCGCTGCTCGTCTGGTTGCTCACCGTGCTGTGGCTGGAACATTTCGGCTTCTTTGGTTACCCGATGTTTACCGGCCTGCTGATGATTTTCCTCAGTTGCTTGCCGTTGATCACCGGGCTTCAGACGACGACCGCAGAACGTTCTCGCCAACGCGGTTTGATGTTGGCCGGCGTGTGCGCCGGCGTTGCAGCCTGGTTTCGACATGACCTTGCCGTATACGCTGTTGCGGCACAGGGCTTCGTGATCGTTGCGCAGCGGATGTTCAGTGCACCGGTTCGATCCACCTGGCGCGCACGTCTCGCAAGCGGTTTGCGCAACGGGTTGATGTACGGTGGCGGCCTGTTGACTGCAATTGCACCGGCTGCCCTGTTTCTGCTGGTCACCGTCCCGATTGGCGAACTTGCCCACCAGTTGTTGGTGTTCCCGTTGACCATCTTTCCCCGTGTGCGGTGGCTCCCTTACCCGCCGTTCGAGCTGGCAAATTTCCCGTTCTACTTCCCGTTCTGTATCTATGCCTTGTGCGCCATACTGGCCGTGCTGTGGCTGTGGAACGTGCGCCGCGCCAGCGCGCAGATAAATCAGCCCACGCATGAGATGAACCAGCGCATCTGGTCAATTGGTGCAATCGCTTTGTTTGGACTGTTCGGCTTTAATCAGGCGAATATCCGTTCTGATCTGATTCACATTCCCCAATTCTTCTTGCCGGCGGTGGTATTGCTTGCACCGCTCATGGCCGGCTTCAAACCGCTCCTGAAAGACTTCAACTATCTTGTCTCTGCGCCGGTGGTGATGGTGATGATCGGCTTGGCCTTCCCCGCCGTGAGCAACTATATCAGCGCCTTTCCCCAACAGCCCCCTCCGCCTCACGATGTCGCCCGCGCCCAGGGAACGCCGGTTGATCCAAATCAGTTGCGCGCCATTCAATTGATCCGCCAGGTCACAGGACCGACCGATACCATCTACTCCGGAGTAGGCCGGCACGATCGCATCTTTGTCAACGATGTGATGTTTTACTTCCTGGTCGAGCGCCATAGTGTCACGCGCTACCACGAATTGCATCCCGGCCAGGCTACCACTCGTGCGGTGCAAGAAGAGATCGTGGCCGAGCTAGAGCGCAGTCAAACGCGCTATATCGTCCTGAGCGATATGTTCAATGAGGTGTGCGAGCCGAATGCCAGTTGCGATAGCTCTGGAGTGACGTTGCTGGATGAGTATATCCGCTATCACTACAGCACTGTTGCGCAATATGGCGCCTATCGGGTGTTGTCGCGTTGGCGATGATTCCACGACTACAATCCCTTGTCGCCTCAGCGGTTCATGCCTTAGGTGAAAATTGAAATTCAAACAGTAGAGAACACAGCAGGAGGAGAGTTTCATGTCATTGCACAAGCTCGTTCGCAAAGCGCACTCGGCCAAGATCGGCGTCTTCGGCATCGGGTTGGCCGCCTACTGGCCGCAGTTCGAGGGATTGAAAGAACGCTTGGAAGGCTATCAACGTGAAGTTGAGGCGCGGCTCAGGCAGTTTGGAGGTGAGGTGGTTTCCGCCGGCCTAGTGGACACCGCGCCGGCTGCGCTGGCTGCCGGCGATCTGTTTATCCGCGAGAACGTTGACCTGATCGTGTGCTATGTGGCGACCTATGCGACCTCATCGCAGGTGTTGCCGGCGGTGCAGCGTGTGCGTCGGCCCGTCTTGGTGCTCAATCTGCAACCGACGCCCCAACTGGACTATGAAAACATGACTACCGGCGAGTGGTTGGCCAACTGCTGTGCGTGTTGCGTGCCGGAAATCTCTAATGCGTTTGCCCGTAGTTGCATCCAGTTCAACGTGGTTTCTGGCATATTGCACGACGATCCTCGCGCGTGGGGGTTGATCGGTGAATGGGTGCAGGCGGCCTCTGTCCTACGTTCGCTTCATCGCAGCCGCATTGGGTTCCTGGGTCACACCTATCCCGGCATGCTCGATATGTATTCTGATTTCACCATGCATCATGCCCAACTTGGAACGCATATCGAGGTGTTGGAGATGGATGACCTTGAGCAGCGCGTCAATGCCGTGACCGACGCTGAAGTAGCGGCCAAGAAAGAAGAGATTTTGTCTGTCTTTGAAATTGCTGAGCCGGGCAGCGATAAGATTTCGATGCCGGTGACGCCAGAAGCGATGGACTGGTCGGCGCGCGTAGCCTGCGGCCTAGATCGGCTGGTCGGTGACTTTGAGCTGGATGGACTGACTTATTACTATCGCGGGCTGGACGGCAATCTAAACGAACAACTGGGCGCTGCGTTGATCGTGGGCAATTCGTTGCTGACAGCGCGCGGTGTGCCGTGCAGCGGCGAGGGCGATTTGAAAACGTGTGTCTCCATGTTCATCATGGATCGACTGGGCGCCGGCGGCTCCTACACCGAGTTCTATGCGATGGATTTCGTAGACAATTTCATCTTGATGGGGCATGATGGACCCGGCCATATTGCCATCAGTGACCGCAAACCCAAGTTGCGCGGCCTGGGCTTATATCACGGCAAGCGCGGCTATGGCATCTCGGTTGAGTTTAGCGTCAAGACCGGCCCAATCACCATTCTGGGCACCACACAAACGGCAGAGGGTAAGTTGAAGTTCCTAGTTGCGGAAGGCGAATCGATTCCCGGTCCCACGTTCAAGATCGGCAACACTAACTCCCGCTTAAAGTTCTCTCTCGGTCCCGCCGAGTTCATGGACAAGTGGTGCGCCCAAGGGCCGACTCATCATGTTGCGCTCGGCATTGGCTATCAACGCAGCAAAATCGAAAAGGTGGCCCGCTTGTTGGGCTTGGAATGTGTGGTGGTGTAACCATGTTCAAGTGGCCAAATGGCGCACGCGCCGCCGTGAGTTTAAGCTTTGACGACGCTCGACCTTCTCAGGTCGATCTGGGCGTGCCGATTCTGAATGCGCATGGCGTGCGGGCAACTTTCTATGTCTCGCCGCCCAACATCGCTCAACGCAGGCCGCAGTGGCAAGACGCGCTTGCTGCCGGCCATGAAATCGGCAATCACACGCTGTCTCATCCGTGCACCGGTAACTTCCCTTGGTCGCGTGCTAACGCTCTCGAAGACTACACCCTGGAGCGCATGGAGCAAGAGCTTATTGCAGCCAATCAGTTCATTGACCAAACTCTCGGTGTGACGCCACGTACCTTTGCTTATCCATGCGGTCAAAAGTTTGTCGGACGCGGCGAAGCTGCCCAGTCTTACGTCCCCCTCGTAGCCAAACACTTTCTGGCCGGGCGCGGTTTTAAGGATGAAAGCGTGCACGATCCCCTGGCGGGCGATCTGGCACAGGTGATGGGGATCGACGGCGATGATCAATCTTTCGATCGGCTAACAGTATGGATTGATCAGGCAGTGCAGGCAGGGGGCTGGCTCGTATTCGCTATGCACGATGTGGGCGATTTCCCACGCCAAGCGATTCACCCCGATGTGCTGGAAGCAGTATGCCGCTACTGCACAAGGCCGGCCAACGGCATCTGGATGGACACTGTGGCGACTGTTGCGGCCTATATCGTCAGGGGGCAAACTTAGTCGTTGTTTTTGAGATTGTCGTCGGATTGGCCTGGTGGCCTTTGTGATCCTTTATCGTCGTTCTTGCCGTTGTTGTGCTTGGGATTGTCATCAGGTTGCCCAGGCGGACGCTGAGCCTTTTTTGTCTTGGAAATAGTGGCCTTGCGCTCTGCACTGTCGTCGTCGTATTCAAGTGGCTTGACAGAGAGCTTAATT
>JANWVJ010000132.1 GCA_025056895.1 Thermoflexales bacterium | reverse complement strand
TCAAGCCGCGCAAGTGGATTGGCACGCCATTTACACGCAGCGCTTTGACGAAGAGCCGTTCGTGCGGGTGCTGCCTAAAGGTCAGATTGCGACTATCGCTCACGCCAACTATACGAATCACGCTGTCCTCTCGGTGGGGCCGGTGGTTGGCGCAGAGCAAGGCAGCCCCACTTTGTTGGTGGTGTCCTGTATTGACAATCTGATCAAAGGCGCGTCCGGCCAAGCCGTGCAAAACATGAATCTGATGTTCGGCTTTGATGAGCGTGAAGGATTGATGTAGGCAGTAAATCGGACAGAGGGAATCACGGCCAGTCGTCTATGACGGTCAATCATCAAGGAGACAGCGATACAGATGAGCAGTGAAGGATTGACCATTGCGCCGGCCGAGTCGGCGCAGCAGGTGCTGGAGGCGCAGGAGCTGTTCGTGGAGTATGCGCAGTCGCTGGGTTTTAGCTTGTGCTTTCAGGGGTTCGACGAAGAGCTGGCCGGCTTGCCCGGCAAGTACGCCCCTCCCGCCGGTCGCTTGCTGCTCGCGCGCTTTGGCGAACAGTTGGCCGGTTGTGTGGCGCTGCAACCGATTGACGCGCGCACGTGCGAGATGAAGCGGCTGTACGTGCGGCCGGCTTTTCGGAGCCGAGGGGTTGGCCGCGCGCTGGCTGAAGCGATTGTGGAAGCTGGACGTGCGTTGGGCTATCGCACCATGAAACTCGACACACTGGCCTCGATGACCGAAGCCTTGACCCTCTATCGTTCCCTAGGCTTTGAAGAGGCGCCGGCCTACCGCTTCAATCCGCTGAACGGTGTGGTGTACATGGCCTTGCGTTTGGCTCCGGCGCACGTGTTCAAAATCAGCGGCAGTGAGCTGGATGATGCCGTGTTCAGCCAACGCTTTGCCGCGCGGGTTGCAGATGCCGTGCGGGCCGGCGCGCACGTTGCCGTTGTCCACGGCGGCGGCAAAGAGTTGACCGCTCTGCTCAAGGCATTCCAGATTGAATCGCGGTTTGTCAACGGCCTGCGTGTGACCGATGCGCAAACGCGCGATGCAGCGTTGATGGTGTTGGCCGGCCTGGCCAACAAGCGCCTGGTGGCGGCGTTGCTGGCCGAAGGTGTTGATGCCATCGGGGTGTGTGGGGTTGATCGGGCGCTGGTGCGGGTGCGCCCGCTTGATCCTGCATTGCACTTTGTGGGCAAGCCGGCCTCTGTGCGCAGCGATGTGCTGGACGATTGGTTGCGGCGCAAGATCGTGCCGGTCATTGCGCCGATGTCGATCGGTGAAGATGGCCAGATGTACAACGTTAATGCCGATGATGTGGCGGCTGCCATTGCATCGGCTATCGACGCCGATATGCTCACTTTTGTAACCAACGTGCCGGCAGTCCTCGATTCTGCCGGCGCGCCGATTGCTGCCTTAACCGTCCCCCAGGCCGAATCGTTGATTGCCCAGGGCGTGATTTTCGGCGGCATGATTCCCAAGGTGCGTGCGGCGCTAGAGACGGTGCAACATGGCGTCAAGCAGGCCCGCATCACCGATCTGGACGGCATGGTCGGTCAAGCCGGCACGGTATTTGTGGCAGGTGAATCTGGAACAGCGTGAGCGAGTCATGCACACAACTTCCAACCCATACAGAACATCGAACACGTAGGAGTAACACAAAAATGGGACGCATCATTCAATCTTTGCCGGTCGGAGAAAAGATCGGCATCGCTTATTCAGGCGGTCTAGACACCAGCGCCGCCGTGACCTGGATTCGAGAGAAAGGCGGCATCCCGTTTGCCTACACCGCTCATCTTGGTCAGCCCGATGAGACGAATTACGACGACATTCCCCGCCGCGCGATCAAACACGGGGCAGAAAAGGCGCGTGTGATCGATTGCCGTAAACAACTCGTGCAAGAGGGACTGGCAGCGCTGATGTGTGGCGCCTTTCACATCAGCACCGCCGGCCGGAAATACTTCAACACCACGCCGCTAGGTCGCGCCGTCACCGGCACCATGCTCGTCAATGCAATGAAGGAAGATGGCGTCAACATCTGGGGCGATGGCTCTACGTACAAAGGCAATGACATTGAGCGCTTCTATCGCTATGGCTTGCTGGTCAACCCTGATCTGCGCATCTACAAACCGTGGCTGGACCCAGCTTTTGTCGAGGAGCTGGGTGGACGTAAAGAGATGAGCGAATATCTGGCCGCGCGCGGCTTCGAATACCGCATGAGCGCCGAGAAAGCGTATTCCACCGATGCGAATATCTGGGGCGCCACACATGAGGCCAAGCACCTGGAACAGCTCGATACCAGTATGTACATTGTTCAGCCGATCATGGGTGTGCGCTTTTGGGATCCGGCTGTGCGCATCGAGCCGGAGACGGTGACGATTACGTTTTACGAAGGCTTGCCCGTTGAAATCAACGGGCGCGTCTACACCGATCAAGTCGCGCTGGTCATGGAGGCTAACCGCATTGGCGGCCGGCACGGGCTGGGGATGTCTGATCAGATTGAGAATCGCGTGATCGAGGCGAAAAGCCGGGGCGTGTACGAGGCGCCCGGCATCGCTTTGTTGCACATCGCTTATGAGCGGCTCCTGACCGCGATTCACAATGAAGGCACGCTGGACAACTATTACACCCTGGGCCGGCGGCTAGGACGCTTGCTCTACGAAGGCCGCTGGTTCGATCCACAGGCGCTCATGATCCGTGAAAGCCTACAGCGCTGGGTGGGCAAAGCGGTGACCGGCGCGGTGACGTTGGAACTGCGGCGCGGCGATGACTACACCATTCTCGACACCACCGGGCCTAACCTGACGTACAAACCGGAACGCTTGACGATGGAGAGCGGCAAAGGTGAGTTCGGCCCGTTGGATCGCATCGGCCAGTTGACGATGCGCAATCTTGACATTGCCGACTCGCGCGACAAGCTGGCTGTGTATGCCAAAGCCGGCGTGTTGCAAATCGAAAGCGGAGCCGAGTTTGGCTTAATCGAAGCGCCGGCCCCGCCCGCCGAACCGGAGTTGCCCAAGCCATCTGCCGGCGAATTGTTGATGGATTTGGAAGGCTGAGCAGTGGCCGGCAGGGTAAACAGCACGGTGAACAGCAGTGGAAATTGAAATTCGCCCGGCCATGCCGGACGATGTGCCGGCGATTGCACTCTTGGTGGCCGCCAATGCGCGCAAGGGCGGCCTGTTGCCGCGCAGCGAAGCCAACATTCGGGCGACGTTAAAAAACTTCGTCGTAGCCGTTGCGCCTCCCGAAGGCCCCTTCGTCAATGATCAGGGCAAGCCGGCCTTGGTGGGATGCGGTTCCTTGGCGCCGATGAACTCGACCCTGGTCGAATTACGCTCGCTGGCCGTCGATGAGCGCGCGCGCGGCATCGGCGTCGGTCAGAAAATCGTCGCTTACCTGGTCCAGTTGGCCCGCCGGCGTCAGTTCGGCACGCTCTTCGCTCTCACGCGAGCCGTCCATTTCTTCGAGAAGTGCGGCTTCGTGGTCGCCCCGAAAGAGTTCTTCCCGGAAAAAGTATGGCGCGATTGCGTGGCGTGTCCGATGCTCGCCAACTGTGACGAAGTGGCGATGGTGTTGCCGCTTTCGGCTGAAGATAAACGATTGCACGCCGGCCTGGCCGGCTCGGCTCGGCCGGACCCAGCCCGCGAGAAGGCCATTCCCTTGCAAGTCGTCAGCAGAATGCAGGCCGAGAACAAGGAGGTGAGTGTCGTGAGCGAACGCGAGCCGGTGAACAAAGTGGTGCTGGCCTATAGCGGCGGGCTAGATACCGCCTGCGCCGTGCCGTGGCTGCGCGAAAACTATGGCTGTGAAGTGATTTGCTTTGTTGCCGATGTCGGCCAAGGCGGCGACTTCGAGGCCATCAAGCGTCGCGCCATTGCCTCAGGGGCAAGCGCGTGCATCGTTGAGGATTTGCGCGAGGAGTTTGCAAACGAATACCTGTTTCCGCTCATTCAAAGCGGCGCGATCTACGAAGGCAAGTACTTGCTCGGCGCCAGCATTGTGCGGCCCTTGATTGCCAAACATCAAGTTGACCTGGCTGCTCGACTGGGCGCAGACGCTGTCGCGCACGCTGCCACCGGCAAGGGCAACGATCAGGTGCGCTTCGAGTTGAGCTACATGGCGCTCAACCCGCGTCTGAAGGTGATCGCCCCCTGGCGTGAGTGGCACATTCGCGGACGCGACGACGCCATCGCATACGCCCAAGCGCACAACATCCCGATCAGCCATTCCTTGGAGCGCATCTACTCCGGCGATCGCAGCTTGTGGCACAAAAGCACGGAAGGCGGCAGTTTGGAAGACCCATGGCGCGAACCCGACCCTGACTTGTACAGCATGACGGTTGCCCCAGAACAGGCGCCGGATCAGCCGGAGTATGTGGAGATCGAGTTTTTGTGCGGGATGCCCAAGAAGGTGAACGGCAGGAGCATGGGCGGGGCCGAGTTGATCGCTACCCTCAATCAGATCGGCGCACGGCATGGTGTTGGACGAGTTGATCTGGTGGAGAATCGATTGGTCGGCATCAAGTCGCGCGGCGTGTACGAAACGCCAGGTGGCACCATCCTGCGTGCGGCGCACCAAGGGTTGGAAGAACTTACCCTGGATCGAGAAACGTTGCACTTCAAGCAGGTGGTTGCCTTGCGCTTTGCCGAGTTGATTTACAACGGCCAGTGGTTTACGCCTTTGCGGGATGCGATCCAAGCCTTTGTGACGGTGACTCAACGTGACGTAACCGGCACTGCGCGAGTCAAGCTGTACAAAGGCAACGCCATGCTCGTTGGGCGCAAAGCCGCTTACTCTCTTTACCGCGAGGACTTGGCGACATTCCTGCGCGATGATGTGTACAACCATCAGGATGCCGAAGGCTTTATTCGGTTGTACGGTTTGCCGCTGCGCGTCAAGGCGCAGGTGGATTTGAATCGCGCGGCGCGCGTGGCGCAGCTTGATGTGGCCGGCGGCGAAGGGCGCGATTGATACACGCTGCCGGATCAATAAAACAGGCCAGACTTTTTGAGTCTGGCCTGTTTCGTTCTCTCGCTCGGGTGCGGCGTGAAGACTAGGGGGCGTACCCGCTGTACGATTTGCCGGCGCAGCCGCCGTATGTCTTCATCGCATCTTGAGCCGGTGCAACGGTCTTTTCGGCGCGCACTTCTTTGGCCTGCACGCTGCTCTGAACCGGCGCGCTGACTGCCTGTTCCTGCGGGACAGCCTTGGGCGCGGCTTGTTCTAGAATGTCGGTCTTGGGAGCAGTGAATTGAATCTTTGGCGCTTGGACGGGCTGGAACAGCAACACCCCGCCCGGACCGGTTGTCACACCATTGCCGGTGTTGGTGCTCACGCTGCACGCGCTGAGCATAACCGCTGCGCCGGCGCCGGCGACAACCAAGGCGAACACTCGCTTGACGGACACACGCTTACTCATCTTCCTACCTCCGAACAACACTCCTTACAGGAACCCGGAAAACAGGCCTCTATATTACCCGTTGTCGAATATTTGTCAAATGTTTCGGGGCGTCGATCGCCGTCGGTTGCCCCGTCCACGCGTGGGCCGGCGATAAGGCCGCTCGACCTCTCTCTCCAAAGGAGCAACGCCTTCTCGAACGCCCCCTGCGACGTCGCTCTCGTCGTGGGTTGATTGAGCCAGCCGGCGCACTTTCTCCCATTCCGGCGTGTGATCGTCGATGTCGTTGAGCAGTTGGCGCAGTTCAAAAATTTGGTCGCGCAGCATAGCCGCTTTCTCGAACTCAAGCGCCTGGGCTGCTGCCTTCATCTGCTTTTCCAGCTCAACCAACAGACGACCGGCCTCGTGTTTGGGGAGGTCGCGCAGCGAGAGCGACGGGCCGGGGCTTTCTGCTTGCCGCTTATCGGCGCTGTAGCCGGCTTTTGATTCGGCGACTGCTTTCACCCGATCGGTCAAGTCGCGGATGGCTTTGTGGATTTGCTGCGGCTCGATGCCGTGCGCCTGGTTATACGCGATCTGTTTGGCGCGCCGGCGATTGGTCTCATCGATGGCTTTGCGCATCGACTCGGTGAGCTGGTCGGCGTACATGATCACTTTGCCGTGCACGCTGCGCGCAGCGCGGCCGATCGTTTGAATTAGTGAGGTGGTGCTGCGCAGGAACCCCTCCTTGTCTGCGTCCAGAATGGCCACCAGCGACACTTCCGGCAAATCAAGCCCTTCGCGTAGCAAGTTGATGCCGACCACGACATCGTACTGCCCCAGGCGCAGATCCCGCAAAATCTCTACCCGCTCTACCGTCTGAACCTCGCTGTGCAAATACTGCACTTTGATTCCCAGTTCGAGCAGATAGTCAGTCAGGTCCTCGGCCATGCGCTTGGTGAGCGTGGTCACCAACACGCGTTCGCCGCGCGCCACACGCTCGCGGATTTGAACAATTAAGTCGTCCACCTGTCCCCGCACCGGCTTGACCTCTACCTCCGGATCGACAATGCCGGTCGGACGGATGATCTGTTCAGCGACGACCTGGCTGCGCGCGAGTTCATACGGGCCGGGCGTAGCGCTGACGAACACCACCTGCCGAAAGCGTTGCTCGAACTCGTCGAAGCGCAAAGGGCGGTTATCCAACGCGCTCGGCAGACGAAAGCCGTAATCAACCAGCACCTGCTTGCGGGCGCGGTCGCCGTTGTACATCCCGTTTAATTGTGGAATGGTCATGTGGCTTTCGTCGATCACCAGCAGGAAGTCGTCGGGGAAGTAGTCAAGAAGGGTGAAGGGCGGCGTGCCGGCCGGCCGACCGTCCAGCAAACGCGAGTAGTTTTCGATGCCGCTGGTGTAGCCGACTTCGCGCAGCATTTCCAAATCGTAACGCACGCGCTGCTCGATCCGCTGGGCTTCGAGCAACTTGTCGTTGGCTTTGAAAAACCGAATGCGCTCTTCGAGTTCGGCTTCGATAGCCTCAATGGCGGCTTTCAACTTTTCCTGCGGCGTGATGAAGTGCTTGGCCGGGTAGATTTCGATCTCGCTCAGTTCATGCAGCACCTCGCCGGTGAGTGTGTCGATTTCGGTCAGCCGTTCGACTTCGTCGCCGAAGAACTCGATGCGATAGGCGGTGTCGGTATAAGCCGGCTGCACTTCCAGCGTATCGCCCCGCACGCGGAACTTGCCGCGCGACAGCACGGCGTCGTTGCGTTCGTACAAAATAGCCACCAGCATCCGCAAGACGATCTCGCGCCGCCGCACCTCGCCCTTGCGCAGTTTCACCACGAAACGCCCGTAATCCTCGGGATTGCCGATGCCGTAAATGCACGAGACTGAAGCGACGATGATCACATCGCGCCGGCTCATTAATGCGCTGGTGGCAGCCAGTCGCAACCGGTCTAACTCATCGTTGATCGAGGCGTCCTTTTCAATGTACAGGTCGAAGCGCGGGACGTAGGCTTCCGGCTGGTAGTAGTCGTAATACGAGACAAAATACTCGACTGCGTTGTTGGGGAAGAACTCCTTGAACTCAGCATACAACTGGGCGGCCAATGTTTTGTTGTGCGCGATCACCAATGTGGGTCGCTGCACGCGCTCAATCACTTTGGCGATGGTGTAAGTTTTACCGGTGCCGGTGGCTCCGAGCAGCGTCGTGTAGCGATTGCCGGCATTTAAGCTGTGGACGATCGCCTCAATCGCTTCAGGCTGATCCCCTGTCGGCTGGAAAGGCGAGTGCACGATCAACTCTGGCATGATGTCCTGATTATAGAACACCTGTTCAGCTTGGGTGCACTTTCTCTGAGAGGCATAAAAACCAGGCGAAGGCACTGCCTTCGCCCGCTGTATTAGAATTCAGCCATCGGACAGCCGGCTGTCTGGCGTGCGCGCCGGCCGGCTATGGGGCAGAACAGGGAGGTGCTGCTATGGCAGCGTGTCAGGAAGACCTGCCATAGCGTCGCAAGGTCAGCGCCGCATTTCGCCGGGTAGGATGAGCCGGCCCTTGCGCACGCGGCCATCCGCCGTGATAATACGCCCCAGGCAGGACAAGGGCGGCGCGCGACCACCCGCGCGCCAGCGGGAGGCGGTATGGCGCGCGATCAGGACGATCTGGAAGAGACCCCTGCTCACGCCGAATCAGGCGAGGGCGCCTCTGGCGCACCGGCGCAAGGCCCCGGTGCGCAGGCCGATGGCGAGCGCGCCGTAATTTCCCGCGATGTCTCCGGCACGATCGTCACCGGCGACGTGACGCCGGTGACGGCAGCCACGCCCGGCCCTGACGAACCGCCCACGCTCGACGTCGTGCTGGCCCAACTGCGCCGGCTGGCCGACGCGGTCCGGCCCGCGCCCGGCGAGCCAACCCAGGCCGGCCTGGACGTCGTATTGCAACGCCTCGAGCGCGAGATCGCGCTGCTCGATGGCCGGCCTGTGCCGCTCGACGCGCTGAACGCCGTGCGCGCGCTGGTCGCCGGCGGGGTGGCCGG
>JANWVJ010000131.1 GCA_025056895.1 Thermoflexales bacterium | reverse complement strand
GATTCTGTTCCTGATCTTCCAGAAGCAGATTATTCGCGGGATCACGCTAACAGGGCTGAAAGGGTGATTGATGCAGGAGCCATCACCCAGGCAAAGCTACATTTGGAATAGGCTGGAATAGACGTCGAGACATCTCCCAACGCCTTCCTTTCTCTCTCACTTCGCGGCGGTCTGCATGACTAATCTCTGACCGGCTCGCGTCGCTCCCAGCCTTGCCGGAACAAGGGCAAGAAGTTGTCCGGGTTGTAGGGGTGCAGCGCGATCTCCTCATAGTTAAGGTCTGTGCCCCAGCCCGGCGCGTCATCGGGCACAGTGATGTAGCCGTTCACCACCTTGAGGGGATGGGTCAGAACGCGCTCGCTCCACACTTCATTGAAATCATCGAACACTTCATGAATGAAGAAGTTGGGTGTAGCGGTGTTGAGATGGGCGCAGGCGACGGTGCAAAGGGGGCCTTGGGCGCTGTGCGGAGCAGTAACCGCGCCGGCGGCAAACGCCATGCCACACACTTGCTTGGCTGCCGTCATGCCCAAGAACTGCGGCTCAAGCTGGATGATGTGCACAGCCTTGTGCGCCAAGAGTTCGGCGAATTGCTCACGACAATAGTAATCCTCCCCACAAGCAATCGGCACCGGACTGCGGCGGGCCACCTCGATCATCGCCGAGACCAGTTGCGGCGGAACCGGCGCTTCGAACCAGGTGGGGTTGTACTTCGCCATGGCGTCGGCGAATTGCAGAGCTGTGTGTACGCTGAAGCGGTTGTGCCCTTCGACCAGTACATCCACGTGTGGTCCAACGGCGTCCCGCACAGCGGCGATGATGTCGATCGCCAGGCCGAAGTCGGGGCGATCGACGATGCGCCAAGCCGGCCCAAATGGATCGAACTTCAGCGCCGTGTATCCGCGCGCCACCACATCTTTGGCCTTCTCATGAAAGCTTTCCGGCGTGCGCGGGCCGCGATACCAGCCATTGGCATAGGCGCGCAACTGGTTGTGACAGCGCCCGCCCAGCAGTTTGTACACCGGCTGGTTCGTCGCCTTGCCGATAATGTCCCAACAGGCGAACTCAATGGCCGCCAGCGCCGCGCCCTGAATCTGGCCGCCATCAGAGTACACGTCGCGGAACAGGCGCAGCGAGTGCGCCTCGACGTTGAAGGGGTCCTGGCCGATCACGAATCGCTTCAGCTCGTGAATGGCTGCCTCGACTGTGCGGGCGAATCCGTTCAGCGTGCCTTCGCCGATCCCATGCAATCCCTCGTCGGTGTCCACGCGGACGAACAGCCAATTCTTCCACGGATTGCCCACGATATATGTCTGGACCTGGGTAATTTTCATTTCTCACTCCTTAAAATGAGTCAGACAGTCAGAGGTTAAAAGCTCGAAGTTCGAGGGTTGAAGGTCGGCGTTGCTGCCTCCCATTGCTTTCCTGTTTCAAGCCCTCACCTACTCCTGCTCACCGAGCGTTGCAAATCATTCGCCAACAGATAGAAGGCAAACACGGCCACGGTGATAGTTAGACCGGGCGCAAGCGCATACCACCAAGCAACGCCGATGTAGCGCTGGGCTTCCTGCAACATGCGCCCCCAACTGGGATCGGGAGGCTGGGTGCCGAGGCCGAGATAACTTAAGCCGGCCTCGCCCAGAATAGCCGCCGCCAGATTGATCGAGGCAGCCACCAACAAGGGCGTGATCTGGTTTGGCAGAATATGCATGAGAATGACCCGACGCGATGAAGCGCCCAGCGCACGAGCCGCCAACACATACTCCATCTCGCGGCCTACTAAAAACGCGCTGCGCGTCACTCGCGCAATCACCGGCGTGCCCATCAGACCCAACGCCAGCGCCGTATTCGCAAATCCGACGCCACGCACGGCCACGATGAGCAACGCGATCACAATGCCGGGCAAGGCCATGAGGGCGTCCATCAACCGCATCAAGACATCGTCGAGCCAGCCGCCAAAATAGCCGGCCAACATGCCGATCAGCATGCCGGCCAGCACACTCCATGTCATCGCCCCTAACCCAACCGCCAGCGAGATGCGCCCGCCGGCCATTAACCGACTGAAGAGGTCACGTCCAAATTCATCGGTGCCGGCCAGGTGCGTCCAAGAGGGGGGTTGCAGACGAGCGGGCACATTCATCGCGTTTGGTGGGTGCGGCGTGCCAAACCAGCTGGCCAGCGTAATTGTCAGCAACGCAACAGTCAGCAGCCAACCCGGGCCGAGGAATAAGCGACTGCGACGTGCAGATGATGGCGCTTCACTCATAGCGCAGCTCTTTGCATGAGTATTATCTGTCTAACCGAACGCGAGGATCGATCACACGATAGGCGAGATCGACTGTAAAGTTAAGCGTCACTACGACCACTGCAATGTGCAGCGCCAAACCTTGGATCAGTGGGAAGTCACGGTAGCCCACAGCGGTGACTAGCAGCAAGCCAACGCCGGGCAAGGCAAACACTGTCTCGATAATTACTGCGCCAGCTATGATGTCGGCAAAAATGACGCCCAGCACGGTCGTTACCGGCATCAGCGCGTTGCGCAGGGCATGTCGATACACCGTGCGAGGAAAAGATAATCCCTTACCCAGCGCAGTGCGCACGTAGTTCTGGCCCAGTTGGTCCAATAGGCCGCCGCGCACATAGCGCGCGACCACAGCAATAGCCGGCAGCGCGAGGGCAATAGCCGGCAACGCCAAAGCACGCAGCGAAGCTGCCGGATTGCGCTGCCAGTCCACCGTCTCGCCTAGCGGAACCCAGCGCAGCGCTACGCCGAACAGCATCATTAGCAATAAGGCGACCCAGAACGACGGCACGGCCATACCCAGTTGGCTGAGGTAGGAAAAGGTCAGCTCCACCGGACGGCTGCGAATGAGCGCCAGCGACACGCCTAAAGGAATAGACACACCGATCACCAGGGCGACAGAAAACAACGCCAGCGGCACGCTCACCATCAGTCGGTCGGCAATCATCTTGGTCACCGGCTGATTGAAGCGCAGCGAGACGCCCAAATCGCCACGCAGCGCGCCCAGCAACCAGGCGATGAACTGATCGATCAAGGGACGATCGGCGCCCAGTCGGCTGCGCAGCGCTTGCAATTGAGCTTCATCTGCTTCAGTGCCCAGAATGATTAAGGCCGGATCTCCCGGAATAACGCGAAAGATCAAAAAGATCATCACCACAACCAGCAAGGTGGTGATGACCATTGTGACCAGTCGTCGGACGAGGTAATTGACCAAACTCCGTCCTCGGTCAATCCGGATCAGGATGCACTAAGGCGCCAGCCGCAGGCGTGACAAATCGTGGAAGAACATCGGATAAGGCGTATAGCCTTGGATCTGCGGCTTCATCGCCCAATGGAACTCATAGTCAAGCAGGAAGACAGCCGCCACATCTTCAGCCAACACAGTTTGTGCCTGCTTATAGCGTTCAATCTGCGTCGCAGCGTCTATCGCGCGCACGGCTTGCTCGATCAACTGATCATAGGTTGGGTTCTTGTAGTTGATAAAGTTGCGGCGGAACTCAGAGGTGTATCGGTCGAGCACGGCCTGTGGATCGATCTTGCCGGTGAAGTCGATCAAGGTCATATCGAAATCACGATTGGTGTAGATGCGGTCTAACCACACGCCCCACTCAACGGTTTCGATGGTCAACTGAATGCCAGCTTGTGCCAGTTGATCAGCCACAATTTGCGCCGTGCGGCCGTATAGATCAGCATGAGATGAGATAGATAGGGTAGTGGTGAAGCCATTCGGATAGCCGGCCTCGGCCAACAGCGCTCGCGCACGCGTCGGATCGTATGGGTAGATGTCTTGCAGTCCATCCTGATAATAGCGCGCCATCACCGGACTCATGTTCGAACCGAGCTTAACGGCGTAGCCATTGAAGACAGCCTGAATAACGGCGTCTTTGTTTACGGCATGCGCAATTGCCTGGCGCACTTTCAGCGCGTCGAACGGCGGTCGTGCGTGATTCATGCCGAGGATGAACACAGAATTTGCCGGATGGCTCACCACCTTAAACGCGCTGCCCAGGGTGGACAATTGCTCGGCGGAGACATTCGTGAAATCGATTGCCCCAGACTGCAATTGCAGCAACGCTGTCTGATCATCGGTGATGATGCGGAACTCAATCTGATCAATCATGTCGCGCGTGTCCTGCCAGTAATCGGCAAATTTCTCCAAGACGATGCGCTGCTGGGGTTCATACGACACAAAGCGATAGGGGCCTGTGCCGATGGGCATTTTGTCATGCTGGCCATCGTTGGAAGCCGGCAGAATCGCCAACGTGGAGAGCAAACTGACAAACGAGGCATTCACCTGCTTGAGCTTGATGACACATGTGGCGTCGTTAGGTGTTGTGATGCGTTCGACGTCGGCCAGGCTATTCGTGAGCGGCTTGCCATCGGGGCTGCGCTTGCCCATGAGCCGATCAAAGCTGTACTGCACGTCGGCGGCTGTAACCGGCTGACCGTTGTGAAAACGCGCGCCGGAGCGCAGCGTGAATGTGTAGGTCAGGCCATCGGCACTGACGGCATACGACTCGGCAAGGCCAGGCACAACGCTGCCATCGGGCGCCGGCTTGACCAGCCCTTCGAACACGTTGAGCATGATTTGCTGAGTTAACGACGCAGCCGAGATATGTGGGTCAAGATTGTCGGGGTCGGTCATGGTGCGCATGACTAGGCGCGTGGGTTGACTCACTTCCGCTTGTGGCGTCGGCTGAACGGACGAGTCAGCAGCAGGCGGCTGCCGAGGGGTAGCACAGGCGCTTGCCAGCACTGCTGCGCTTGCCATGATGACGATCAACGCCTTCCCAACGTGTCGCTCCATCTTTTCCATGTTGAACCACCTGTTGAAGTAGAGTCAAAACTATACTACGGGCAAACCCTTAAGCAGGATTTAAATTGCCTCATGCCGGTGCGACACCGGACAAGCCAGCACACATCAACCAGGAGGAATACCATGAACGTACAAGAGATTAGAGGTCGCATCGAGCAGAGCGGCTTCATCGCCATTCTGCGCGGCAATTATGCCGGCTGGTTCAGCCGCATCGCCGAAGCGCTGATCAACGCCGGCGCAACAGCGATGGAAGTGACCTTCAACTCTCCACACGCGGCCGAAGGCATTCAGGAAGTGCGCCAGAAGTTCGGCGACGCGATCCTGATGGGCGCAGGCACCGTGTTGAATGTGCACACAGCACAGATTGCACTGGACGCTGGCGCGCAATTCATTGTCGCACCCAACACCAACCCTGAAGTGATCCGCTTTTGCGTGGAACGGAACGTGTGTGTCGTGCCTGGAGCATACACTGCTACCGAAGTCATGCTAGCCTGCGAGGCCGGCGCCACGCTGGTTAAGTTGTTTCCTGCCGATCTCACCTACTTCAAGAACCTGCGCGGGCCGTTGAGCCATGTGCCATTCGTTCCGACAGGTGGTGTGGAATTGAGCAACGCTGCTGAGTTCATCAGACTGGGCGCAGTCGCCGTCGGGATGGGCAGCGCCATCATCGGTGAATACATCAAGCACGGGGACGGTCTGAAAACCATGCATGAGCGGGCCGCTGCGCTTATTCGATCGATTCAGTTAGCCAGAACAGAACGGTAGGTATTCAGGCTAGCACATGAATTAAGGCCGAACTTCTCTAATCGGCAGGAAGTTCGGCCTTGACTAAAGCAGGAAACAGATAGACGTCTGTGCGCCGCTCAGCGCGACACAATCGGCACGAAGACGCGCGCAGCCGGCTCCACGGTGGCCGACGCAGAGACACTATTCACTTCAACATTGTCCAACAGCACGCGCGACGTGGCCGTGATCACACCGCCGAGCGCCGTCACGCGCACGGCGTATGACATCGTGTGCGATCCACCGACCGGCACGTTGCCCTGCCACACCACTACTGATGACGCTGCCGCCGGCGACATACGCCCAACTTGCTGAGCCAGCAGGCTGCCCGGCCCGATGCCGCCGACCGCACTGCCACTGACATACTGCGTGCCGTTCGGGATTGTACCGACCAACAACACATTGCTGGCGTTGCCGGGGCCGGCATTGGTGATAGTGAGCGTGTAGGTGACGATCTGGCCGCTCTGCACCACACCGCCGGACGACTGGGTAATCGTGCTCGGCGTGAAATTCACCGTTGTGGCGTCTTGGTAGAACTGAACCGTCGTCGAAACAATTTGACCGCCGCCGACCGCAAAGATCGTCGCCAGGCCGGCATCCAGCGGGGCGGTGAGCGTCACGACGGCCTGGCCGGCTGTCGCTCCCGATACGGCCGTGGTGAGCACGTTCGATGACAACGCGCCCTTGTTAGTCAATACCGTCGCCGTCAGGCCGCCCAACGTAGAGAGAAGGTCGTTGCGCAAGGTGAGCGTCAAGACAGTACTGCTGATGCCGTTGGCCGGCAGGATGTTGAGGCGCGGAATCAGCGCACTGCGGCGGGTGTATAGCACACGGCCTTGAAGCACAGGCGTGATCGGAGAGAACTGCTGCAGATACTCAATGGCTGCTTGGTCAAGCTGCGGGCCAAAATCGTAGGGGTTGATCGCAAAGTCGCGCAGCACCGTATAGCCATCGCCGCCGGCGCGCATAAAGTTGTTGGTGACCACTCGATAGCGCGCAGTCGGGTTCAGCGGCAACCAGCTACTTGTATCGGCGTGCCACACTTCGACTGAAATGACGCGCGAGCCAACCGGGCGATAGAAGTCCCACAAATAACGCAAACCGCCCACCTGTGGGAAGCGACCATCACCAGAACCGGCCACATTCGCCAATCCGTTCTCTAACGCCGTGATGACGTGGGTGCCGGTCAATTCCAGTGTGGCAATGGTATTGCCGAAGGGCAGCACCTCTATGACTTCTCCGACCGTCACCGTCAACGCCGTGATCGAAGCGCGCAAGCCGCCGCCATTTTGCAAAGCAATTTGATAATGCTGCGAAATGGGCAGCGTCTGATTGACTTTCCACAACATGGCATCGGTGACAAAGTTGCCTAACAGACACTCGACACGCCGGCAAATGTTCACCGAGGCTTGTGTCAGCGGCATATCTACCGTCGTTGTGCCCACTACCGTGTTGCCGAGCGCCGCTACCGGCCCAGTGTATGTCGGCGATAGGATATTCGTAATGACCGGATCGAGCGGGATCGTGTTGGTCATGAAGATCGGATTGCCCGACCATGCGCTCACCGAACCCGTGGGGCTGAACGTCACGTTCAGGTTGCCCAGATAACGGCCCCACTGGAAGGCTTGCACGATCAGCACCGGATTGCCGTCGGGGGCCGTGACAACGGTGGGATATGGACCGGCCGGCGTGTCGGTTGCTCCAGGCGCAACTACGATCGACGTTGGAGGCGTGCGCAGGAAGGTGTGGCTGTGTCCACCGACAATCACATCCACCCCAGTGATGGTCTGGGCCAACGCCAGATCGTCGGCATAGCCGATGTGCGTCAGACCGATGATGCGGTCGATGCCCTGCACCAGCAAGTTATTCACCGCCTGCTGCATGGCCGGCACACGCGCCAGGAAATTCACGTTCGGGCCGGGGCTGGCGATGACCGCTGTATCTTCGGTAGTCAGTCCCACGACGCCAATCGGCTCACCGTTTACAGTGATGATGGTGGAAGGCGCAATTTTGCCGGCCAAGGACACCTCGGCAGAGGCATCGATGTTGGCACTGATGACCGGGAAGTTCACATCATCGATGAAATTGCGCAGCTCGGGCGGGCCATCGTCAAACTCATGATTGCCGATCGCCATCGCTTGATACCCCATCGCATTCATCACTTCGGCAATCGGCTGACTCTTGAAAAGGTTGTAAAAGAGTGTGCCCTGGAATTGATCGCCGGCATCCAGTAACAAGCTGTTGTCCACCTGCTGCCGAATTTGCTTGATGGCAGTCAACAGGCGCGCCGCACCGGCGATGCACACCTGGGTGCTGTTGACGTTGTCCACACAACTGGACGTACCACCTACGCCGTACGGCATAAGCCGAGCATGCACATCGTTGGTGTGCAAAATGGTCAGATTGAAATTGTTAGACAACGTGAGGGAGATCGCGCGCGTGGCAGAGCCGGCGCCGTTGTCCGCGGTAACGGTGATCGTCTTCTGGCCGGCGACCGTCCAGGTGAAAACAGCGGTCGCCGTCAGGCCGCTGACAACCGCCACCTGGGTTGGTTGCTCATCGGCTTGCCAGGTGAAGGTGATCGGCAGCGTCGCCGTCAACGGCGTGACACTGGCCTCAAAGACTTGTGGCTTGTTGAGCAGACCGGATGCCCGGCGCGTGATCGTCACATCAGCGACGGCGTTGGTTGGGGCCAACGGCGCGGAAATCACTTTTGCCGGCGCTTGCTTTGCCGCAGCCGGCGTAGGCGCAAACGTCGCAACACTGATCAACACTGCCGACAATACAGATACAGCAATTCGTGGTGTATGGTTCTTCATTCATTTCTCCTCTGATGTATCGGACCAACGGTGTTGGGGAATTTCACCGCAGTCACAGCTCCAACGCACCACTTATCATCTGCTTG
>JANWVJ010000130.1 GCA_025056895.1 Thermoflexales bacterium | reverse complement strand
AAATGCGTTTACCATGAAACACTCTCTGTGCGTCCTGCCAGACTCCTGCCCCTATGTCCAGCAAGTCAATCACGCGGACCAATGGTTCGGATTATTCTACCGGAAGGGTCAGCACGGGCACAGTGCCAAACTGATCTGCATCCAGAGTTGCCGGATCGGCTGAGTGTGGAGGATAGGCGCCCAGACCGGCTTCTTGGGTGAGCGCCGAGTTAGCCGGCGTGAACAGATCGATGATGCGGGTGTGATTGGTATCCGCCGGCGCGCCACCCAGCCGCCACTGCGAAGCGACCGGCGCGATGTCGCGCACTCGGCGCACCCCGCGCGCGGGGAAGGCATCTTGGCTCAGCACAACAACGGCATAGGCCCAATCGGCCGGATTTCCTCCACCTAGTGCCTCTACCGCTACCCGTACCGTTAGCGTGCCAAGCGGATCGACGGTGACGGTAGGGGCAGCGACATCAGAGGATGTGATCGTATTCTCATCCACCGCCTTCAGCACCTGCTGACGCCAGCCTTCGATCCATAGCGCAATTTCCCAGCCGTAGTTCTTGGGCAGCGAAGCGTTGCGCCCTTCCAGCAGCTTGCGCCGTCCTGTCCCTTGGCCGGGGTCGCGATCGATGTAGATGTCAAATGTCTGCAACGATAAGCCGATCGGTGAGTTCCACGGATTGCTGATCGGTGAGAACAATTCAATTCTGAAGACCAGCTCGCCGTTTTCTTGGGTGATGCGTAGTTGTTTGAGATCGAAAGCGCCGCGCGTAAACACGGCGTCGGTGGGATAGGTGTAGCGGCCAAAGCCGTAGTCGTCCCCGGCCGGATCACTCACTTGTAGTGTGAAAGCAGATACGCTGTCCTCTGGTGGGCTGAGTTCAGTAAAACGTATCTGCGCGATGCCTGTGTCGGGTATGCGGGACATCATCTGCTGACCCAAGCCGGCCATGCCGGCGAAAGAAATGGTGTCACCCGGTCTCAATTCCCCCAAGGACTCAATCGGTATCATCAACTCGATCGCCGAGCCACGTGCGGCGGACTGAACTGGCGAGACCGCCGTCCAGCCCAGGTTGGCATTTGCCTCGTAAAGCGTGCTCCATGCCGAGCCATCCGGAGAAAGAACCCATTCGACCAAATGGCTGGCGTCGAAGCCGAGTGGCTGGCGCGCCTCATTCTCGCCGCTGACGCGGGTAAACCGTGAGACCGTTGGAGCTGCCGGCACACGAAGATATACGCCGAGTCGCAGTTCACTCGTCCCATTTGGAGAGTAAATCAGGGCGCCGATATCTGCTGTGGTCTCGACGAGGAAGAACAGATGTTGTGGGTTCAACCCGAACCGTACTGCTGAGATGACGGTGCCGGCGCTTAAGGTTCTGTCGGCTGTTAGTAGGCCGGCCTTGTCCCATTCTTCTTCTTCGGCGATCCCGTTCAGGGTGGGCGCGATTGGTCCCTTGGGCGGTTGGATGGTATTCACCACGCTGGGCTGCAATGCAGTCGTTTTCACGTAGTCTGGCGCAGGGGCGTCTACTTCCCGATACACCTGCGCCAATAGGCCACGGAACATCGCATCGGCGTATGCCCGCTCTGAGGCCGGTAAGTTCCCACCATACGCTTCAAACCAGTCTGCACTCTGCGCCAGCAATAATGCTTCGTAGGCGCGGCTGACTGCAGCCGGCTCGGTGACTCGGTTGCCGACCAGGTAGCTCTGTAAAAACTCGCGCGCTTGGTTAAGCAGATTCCAGGCTGTGATGTCCTCGACGCTGCCGGCCCATTCTTCGTAGGAACGATTCCAAGTTGCCGGCGTCAAGGTTGTTAGTTCGGGCCGCGCGCTGGCGCGGCTCATGTATTCGGGCACATGCACCGTCTGGATGAGGCCGGCTTCGGCGGCAGCCGCCAACCTGTTAAAGAGCGCCTGGAAGAAAGGTTCACTCATGCCGGCAACATCTAACACCACAGTTGCCAGGTGTGTGCGGGTTGCGTCGCCGCTCAGTCTCTGGCGAATGGCAAGCACGCCATCTATCAATCGCTGGGCAGCCTGATCGGGCGCGCTGTGGCTTTCTCGGCGCACTGCCTCGGACAGTTCGCTGTCACCAAACACAAGTGTCAAATTTGGCTGACCGGCCGGCGCGTAGGCTTGGTATAGCGCCTCGGCTTGAAGCGGAACACCATTTGCGTCCCGCGCCAGCGGCGCAAGCGTGCTCTCACCGATCTGGCCGGCCAACGCGCGCTCGCCGACGACCAGCCAAGAGAAGCCCGCCTCTTGAATGGCCGACAGGACGGCTGGTGAGATGGCCCCCGCAGAGGGCCACAGGCCACTTGGTTTGCGGCCAAATAGTCTCTCGTGCAGCGCAATGGCGCGCGCCAACTGTTCTGCGCCATCGTTCGGATGGCCGTACACCGGTCGTTGCGTCTGGGGGGTGCCGGGTATGGACTGTTGCACAGCGGTGTCCATCAGCAGCGGCAAGATGGGATAGGCAAATGGCGCAGTGATGATGTCTATCACGCCGCGATCTTGCAGCGCTTTGAAGGCCGGCAAAATCTCTTGCAAAAACCGGGTGACCTGTTCCAGCGTGATGCGTTTGTCCTCTTCGGTGAAGTTGCGGTCTTTGCGCACCAAGCTGTCGAGCGGCGCTTCCCTCAACCGACTGGCCGGCAGCAGCGCCAGATGGTGCCACACCTGCGTATCGAGAATATCCTGTTCGCTGAAGCCGGCGCCCTCGGCCAGTTTGCCGAGCAGTTCTCCATAGCGCACTGAGCCGGCAACGATCTCGTTGCTCGTCCTCAGCGCGCTGCCGTTTTGGCCGAACTCCCGAATCAGAAGGTTGCGTTCCATCGGCGTCAGGCTGTCTGGCGCGCGAATGGTCGATTCCCACATCTGATCCCGCGCGCCTGATGCGATCTCGCTCAGTTGTCGCGCCAAAATCGGCGTAACAATCAGGGTAGTGTGAATGGTTGGATGTTGCTCTGCCGCGCGCATCAACGCTAAATAGGTGTGCAGGGCGCTGATGCGTGTTACGCTGCGCTCGATCAAGCCTGTGCCCGGGTCAATCGCTTGGAGCGGCTGATGCAGCAGCCACACCAAATTAAGATAGATGGGCGTCGGCGCCGGCGTAGGGGAGGGAGTGACGCTAAAAGTTGGCGTAATCGACAGTGGGGTGGGTGAAGGGGCGGCCGGCACACAGGCTGTCAATACGAAGCACAGCACAGCACCCACGCTGCCCTTGCTTGCTCGGAATAACCTGTTCATGCGCCATGCGATTGTAGCAAGGACAAATGGCCAGCCGATTTCAAGCGCAAGGTCTGTGCCGGTCGTGCAGCCTGATCAAGTTGATGAGGAAACAAGCGAGGTGGCCATCGCTAACGCCTGGCGCGCGTTTGGATCATTTCCGCAGCGATGGCGACTGCAATTTCTTGCGGTGTGCGTGCTCCGATGTCCAGACCAATCGGGGCATGAATACGAGCGATTTGTTCATCGCTGCAACCGGCCCGCTTGAGTCGCTCGATGCGCTGGGCGTGTGTTTTGCGGCTGCCTAGCGCGCCGATGTAGCAAGCCGGGCTGTTTAACGCAATGAGCAGGGCTGGGTCATCTACCTTGGGATCGTGCGTCACAACTGCGAAGCACGTGGATGAGTCGATCATCTCCGGCTTTAACGCGCGCTGGGGATACTCTGTCACCAGTTCATCGGCATGGGCAAACCGCTCCGGCGTGGCAAATGCTTGGCGTGGATCGATGACTGTCACGTGATAGCCCAGTGTGCGCGCAATGCTGGTCAGCGCAATAGCAATGTGAGTCCCACCGATGATGTACAGCCGCGCCGGCGGTTCGATCAGATCCACGAAGGTCAGGCCGTCCGGCGTATCGCGCAAGCCGCTGACCGGCAGCGCGCCCTCAGAAAACGGATCGAGCAGGATGGTCTTGGCGCCGCTGGCTGCACCGGTGACTACGGTGCGTACAGCAAAGCGCCGGCGCGTCCGCATCAGGTGAGCGATCTCTTCAAAGCGTGCGTCAATCGGTTCGACGTACACATCGATTTGCCCGCCGCACATCAAGCCGACGCTCCAAGCTGTTTCATCAGCGATGCCGAAATGGACAAGCTGCGGTCGTCCGTGTTCGATCACTTCGAGCGCAATCTCAACCACAGCTCCTTCTACACAGCCGCCGCTGACCGAGCCGGCGATTTCACCCCGCGCGCTGACGGCCATTTTTGCGCCGACCGGCCTGGGCGCAGAGCCGCTGACCTGAACGACGGTGGCAAGTGCTACCGCGTCTCCCCGCGCTTGCCATGCCTCAATTGTGTCTAGAAGTTCGTGCACGTCTTTAGCCTTGCTCGTCCGATCAACCGATGGATCAACCGATCCCTCACGCGTTATCCTACTTTTAACGCCAGAAGCAGAACAGCCAGCGCCAAGATGAATGTGCTGATGGCGAATACGGCAATCCAGGGCGACTGTTTCTTCTTCGGCAGGGGAACCATCACCACGCTGCGCTTGAACTCGGCGAATTCCTGTTGTTGGGCGCGCACTTGCAGCTTCAGATAAACCAAGTAGGCCGCCATCAACCCTACAGCGATGAGAGCGATTTCCATGACCTTGCCTCACAAGGTGAGAGTAATGACGAGGTCGGAATACTCCAGCCGTGCTCGAGGTGCTCGGCCGCTTATTCCAGCCGCGCCACCACTTCAACGCCGTTCACGGCCATGTTGAACAGGAAGATGGCGTGGAGTAAATCCCCGTCGTGGGCAGGGATGCCAAGCTGGCGCGCGACGGTCACCGGCGTGTGGTATGTCTGCACACAGTTAGCCGGCAGGATAACCCGCACGTTGCCCATCTGGAATTCGTTCGCGCGTAGTCGTAGGTGCATCGCCAGTTGATAGGTGCACAAGTCGGAACAATCGCCGGTTACGACAAACGTGTCCACTTCGGGATGCTGCGTCAGCCAAGTATCCAGTTTGCCGCTCATGGCAGACGAGAGCGAGTTCTTTTCGACAATCACGAAGCTGTCTGAAAAGGGCAAGGCCTGCAGTTCCGGCGCAGTTTCTGATTCAGGCGTTCCTCGCACGCAGTGTGGGGGATATTGCCGAAACTCGACTGCATCGGGTGCATGGGTATCTTGCGGCAAAATAAAGTGTCGCACGCCAAGCTGATGAGCTGCCTTGAATAGTTCGGTGATCGGTGCGACGATGCCTTGTACGCGTGGGCTGGCCAGTGGGCCGAGTGTGCAAAACCCGTTGATGACATCGACACACACAATCGCAACGCGCTCTGGATTGCTGACCACGTCTCGCAACGCTAAGACCGGCCGGCTGCTCAGCCACTGCTCTACATACTCCACAAATTCTGCTGAACGCTGGGCGAGAGAATTGCTCATTCCAAGCTCTCCTTTTGAGATTCCATATCCGAACTAGGCTGCGCGATTAAGCCAGTCCAGTTAGTGTATAGTTGACACTAATTATAGCGAACCAGATGTGATTGTCAAGATGGATACACTTCAAATTGCTCTGGGTATGCTCGTAGTATGCAGCACCGACCCTGCGCCACTGGTGCCGTGCAGCACTCGATGCCGGATCGAGAGGTGTCATAGCCGAACGAGCTGACCGGTGCGATAATCGCCTTGCTCGATAACCGTGTTTGCGTCTAATGCACACTATGTGTGTGGTGGTTTGCGAAAGGCCGCGCTTGGTTTTCTGCTCGCGCCCACGTATGCGCGTGTGCATTTTGCAGGCGTGGCTACACTGTTTCTGTTATCTCTTTTTCTGGAGGATCGTTCCACATGAATATTCGCAACGCCTCAATCGCTCTGGTGATTGCATCCGCGTTGGTAGCTACCTCGTGTGGTGATCAAGTGGGGCAGGAGGAGTTGCCGACCCCAACACCCTTGCCGGCGCCGGTCATCCCCACCAAACCAACCTACGTCGTGCAGAGAGGCGAGGTTGTGCGTCGTATCACGTTTACGGGTCGTATCGGCCCGGTGCGTGAAGTCGATTTGTTCTTCCGAGTCAGTGGTCGCGTCCGTTCAGTCAACACAGAGCGCAGAGCACAAGTCAAGCAAGGCGACATTCTGGCCGACTTGGAGAATGCGGAGTTGGAGCGCCAATTGCAACAGTTGGAGCTGGAGCTTGATCGCGCCCGCATTCGGCTGGAGCGCGCCCAGAAAGCGGCCGAAAGCGCCGCCGCACGCGCTAAAGTGGACTTGCAGATTAAGCAGCTTGAGTATGCACGTCTGAAGTCGATAGACATGGAAGCGCGTAAGAAACAGGCCGAGATTCAGTTGCGCCAGGCTGAGATTGCTGTGGAAGTGGCGCAGTCAGAATATGACCGCTCCCCAATTGAAGGGCGTAGCGGCTCCTGGCAGGCTATGGCCCTACAAAATGCCACGCTGAATTACCAGTTGGCCAAAGCCAATTACGATCTGGTGATGCAAGAGATCATCACCAATCACCAGTACAACCTGAAGATTTTGGCTCAGCAGGTTGCTGCGGCGCGTCAGGGAGTAGTCGATGCTGAAACCAGCGTAGACCAATTGCTGGTAAATGATGTCAAGAGCGCCGAACTCAATGTCGAGTCATTGCGCGCTCGCATCGCAGATGCCCAGATCATCGCGCCGTTTGATGGCGAGATCATGTCGTTGTCCACTGCCCCTGGATTGCCGGTTGAGGCATATAAGCCGGTGATGGTGATCGCTGACCCCACTGAACTCGAAGTTGTGGCCGATCCCGGCACCAATCTGCTAAAGGATCTGCAAGAAGGCCTGATCGTGGATGTCACTTTGGTCAGCGTGCCGGAAAAGCCGATGAAGGGTAAGATTCGTCAGTTGCCTTACCCCTACGGTGGCGGTGGTCGAACTGCCCAGGGAATCGAACCACCAAATGCCGATAAATCGACTCGCATTAGCCTAGACGAAACAACAACGACCGGCGTGCGTTACGAGATGGGCGATCTGGTGCGAGTGAACGTCATCCTAGAACGCGTGGCCAATGCCCTGTGGATTCCTCCTCAAGCGGTGCGCACCTTTGAGGGCCGCAAATTTGTAGTGATTCAGGAAGGTGAAGCGCAACGGCGCGTGGACGTTAAAGTGGGCATCACCGGCGAAGATCGTGTTGAAATCCTGGAAGGACTCCAGGAAGGCCAAGTTGTGATAGCGCCGTGATCCAGTCTGTTCGCACCGCACTGGCTACCTTTGTCGTTGCGACGCGCCGGCTATGGGCTACGCGTTGGCTGGCTCTGGCCGGCGCAGTGGGCTTGTTATCAGTCGTGGCGCTCACTTTGAGCATTCCGCTCTACGCCGACTCAGTCTATTTTCGCATTCTAAAGACTGAGCTGACTGCCACCGAGAACGGGCTACGCCCACCGTTTGCGTTCATGTTTCGCTACATCGGCTCGTGGCATGGTCTGCGTGAGTTGGGGGAGGTGACAGCGGTCGATGAGTTTATGATCGTTCATGCGCCGGCCTATATCGGCTTGCCGCGCGAGCTGTTGGTGCGCTTCTTTCAGACTGACACATTCCAGTTGTTTCCCCAGTCCGATGCCGGCTTCTTCAATTCGCGCCAGCCGCTCACTTGGGCCTCTTTCGGCTATGTCAGTGATTTCGAGCGACATGTCCAGATCGTCGAGGGCGAACTGCCCACAGATTCAACGACACCCAGCGACCCAGTTAATGTGATTATCAGCCTGAACCTGGCCGAAAAGCTGGGCTTGCAGGTGGGCGAGCAGTACATCGCTTTCTTCCGCAGAGGCGGCAGCCAGAAAACTGCCGACAAGCAAATCCCGATCCGCATCTCCGGCATCTGGGTGGCCAAAGACCCTACTGAGAGGTACTGGTTCTACCGACCGGATTACCTTAAAGAGGTCATGTTGACCACTGAGAACACCTATGCCCATTACTTGTCGCCGTACCTAGACGGTGAAGTGTATTTGGCCTTGTGGTACATGGTGTTCAACGGTGACCACGTTCGTTCAGAGCATGTGCAAGAGCTGCTGACCCGCATCAACTTGACTATGACGCGGGCCAATGCCTTGATGCCGAATGTGCGTTTGGATGAGTCGCCGGTCAACGCTCTATGGAAGTACGAGCAGGCCAATCGGCTGTTGACCATCCAACTGTTTGCGTTCAGTGCGCCGATTTTGGGTTTGGTGTTGGCATTCATCACGTTAGTCGCCGGCTTGACGGTCGGCGGCCAGCGCAATGAGATTGCTGTCTTGCGCAGCCGAGGCGCATCCATCAGCCAGGTCGTTGCCATCTCACTGGTCGAAGCGCTGGTGCTGGCAGGATTAGCGCTGGCAATCGGCATGTTTGCAGGGCAAGGGTTGGCCCAGTTGGTCGGTCAGGCGCGCAGTTTCCTCAATTTTGCCGGCGGTGAGCCGCTTTCTGTTGCATTGACTGGCACGAGCTTGCGCTTTGGTCTGGCGATTGTGCTGTTGGCGGTGGTGATCACCGTCTTACCGGTGGTCGGCGCTGCCCGCCACACCATCATCAGTTACAAGCAAGAACGCGCGCGCACGCTGCGACCACCTTTGTGGCAACGCATGTTTCTGGATGTGTTGCTGTTCATTCCC
>JANWVJ010000012.1 GCA_025056895.1 Thermoflexales bacterium | reverse complement strand
AAAATGTTGTGATGGGCCAGTTGGGGCCGATGCCCGCGCACACCGATTAACACAATAAAACCACTGCACGATGGTTCCAGTCGCTGAATCCGCTGTATGCCGGTGCGCGCAGCAGCCACATCGCGCACCAATCGGCGATAGACGTCGCTCACATCGCTATTAGCGACAACTGCCTCCGCGCGTAGTTGCTCTCCCTGTGCCACATTCACTCCGACTACCCGCCGGTTTTGAACAACGATGCCCTCCACGCGCGCGCCGTAACGAATATCAACGCCCAACTCGCCCGCCAGCCGCTCGAGCGCCCGCGCAATTTGGAATACGCCGCCGCGCGGATACCATGCTCCCTGCGCCATCTCGACATGGGCGATTACATTCAGCGTGGCCGGCGCCCGATACGGCGAGGAACCGTTATACGTAGCAAAGCGCGAGAAGAGCTGAATCAAGTGCGGATCGCGGAAATAGGCGCAAATGGCCTGGTGCATGGTGCGCAGCGCATCGATCTTAAACACATCCATCACCGGCAAGCGGAGCAGGTCGCGCCAAGTCGGTTGCCGGCTGTATAAGAAAGGCTGCCCCACGATGCGGTGTAACTCGGCGACATAGCGCATGAACTTGCGATAGCCCTCGACGTCGCGGGGGCTGAATTGCGCGATCTGCCGGCACATCGCCTCTTCATCTGCTGTGGCGTCCAGCGTCAGGCCGTCGCGCCAGTGATAGCGTGTGATCGGGTTGAGCGGAATCAGATCGAGGTAATCCTCCAGCCGGCGGCCGACCTCGTGAAACAGCCGTTCGATCACCGGCCGCATGGTCACGACAGACGGGCCGGTGTCAAAGCGAAAGCCCTCGCATTGCCATTCGCCCATCTTGCCGCCGGGCCGGTCTAGCTGTTCAAGGAGTGTCACAGCATGGCCGCGCGCCGCCAGGCGAATGGCTGCTGTAAGGCCGCCGATGCCGGCGCCGATGACCACAACCGATTTACTCTTCTTCATGGCGCCTGATTCTAACGAGAGGGGCGGCGCTCAGCGGCCGATTGCCGAGCGATACAGGCGCACTGCCAGGCGGTAGAGCAGGGCCGAGGGCGCGTAATCCCATGCTCCCAGTCCTTCGACAAGGTGAGCGCCGAATCCCTCCTTGAAGCGATACACACCCCACAATGGATCAGACGGGTCGAGTTGCTCTGGCGCGCCCCACCAGTCGTAGATGCGACAGCCCTGGTCGCGCGCCCAACGCATGGCCGTCCATTGCAGGAGATGATTGGGCATGTGTTCGCGACCCTCGGAAGACGACATGCCGTAGAAGTACCAGGCGCGATCGGCAAAGGTGAAGAGAATCAGGCCGGCGAGCGCTCGATCCTCTTTCTCCGCGATGAAGCCTGTTGCGCCCATCGTGCGCCATGCGTCAAAGTAATAAGCTGGCTCGCGGATGATAAATCCATCGCGTGCAGCAGTTTCGGCATACAGGCGATAGAGCGTCTGATAGTCATCCGGCTGAGCAAGTCGTACCTGAACGCCGCGCCGTTCGGCCAAACGGATGTTGTAGCGCCACTTCGGCTTCATGCGCGCCAACAGAGTGTCATCGTCTGCTTGCAAATCGGTATGCGCGGTGTTGCGGAATTGAACCTGGGCGGATGAAAACACCCATCCTCGCCGGCGCAACACCTCGCGCGCCTGGTTTAGGTTCAATGCCGGCGAGCACACATCGCCATCCAGCTTGACCCACACAGCCCGCTGGGTGCGCGCCAGACGTTCCAGCCATTCAAGCGCTTGGTCGTAAGCAAGAACATCTGGAGCCGTCAACGGTCCTTTGGGCACGTAGAGCGCGCGCAGTGGTCCCATCGTGCGACGCAGAACTTGCATCAACGCGCGCGGCCGGCCGTTTTCGTCGCGCAGCGCCCAGCGTTGCGCCGTCCATCCCCAACGCGATTTGAATTCGCCCCACTCCCACGATTGCAGAACATGCGGCTGCTCGGTGCGATGCAGGGCGTCGTTCCAGGCAACAGCCTCTGAGACCATTTGCCACATATCGGAATGATTGTCCAGAGCAGGCTAGGTTACCGCATCGTTCGGCAGCCGGGCAGAAACAAGCCGCCAGGATGAGAAACCGATCCTGGCGGCTAAGACGACGAACAGAGTGAAATCGGACGTTGCCAAGTTACTTGATGGTAACTTTGGCGCCAACTTCTTCGAGCTTCTTCTTGGTGTCCTCGGCAGTTGCCTTGGAGACGCCGGTCTGCACGGTGGACTTGGGCGCCTCGACCAGGTCCTTGGCCTCCTTAAGGCCGAGGTTGGTGATGGCGCGCACGACTTTGATCACTTCGATCTTCTTCGGGCCGACATCTTCGAGAATCACATCGAACTCGGTCTTCTCTTCGACCGGCGCCGCAGCCGGCGCAGCGCCGGCCGCCGCCGGACCGGCCATCATGACCGGAGCTGCCGCTGCGGTCACGCCCCACTTTTCTTCGAGCATCTTCTTCAGCTCGGCGGCTTCAAGCAGCGTCAAGCTGCTCAATTGTTCAACAAGTGCTTTCAAGTCTGCCATTTTTAGTTTCCTCCAAAGGGTTCGATCAGGGATCGTGAAATTACGAGACGGTGAATTACGGATGACGATGGATGAAGATCAACGCCGGCACAGGCATCGCCTTAAGCCGACGCCGCTTCGCCGGCCGGTTGTTCCTTGTCGATCTTGGCCTGCAAAGCGTACATTACGCCACCAATCGCGGCATTGAGCACGCTGACCAGCCCCGACGCGGGGGCGGAGAGCAAGCCGATGAGTTGGGCGCGCAGCGTGTCCAAGGAGGGCATGGTAGCCAGCTCTTTGACACGCTCGGCGTTCAAGGCAGCGCCGGCCAGCACACCGCCGACGATCTTAAACTTCTCCAGGTCTTCGGATAATTGCTGGATGGCCTTTGCCGCAGCCGGCGGGTCGCCGAAGCAGAAGCTAACAGCCGTCGCACCGGTCAGCCACTCATCGGGAACCTGATAGCCGGCCTCCTTGAAGGCGCGTGCGATCAACGTGTTCTTGGTGACGTGGAACTCGGCTTGCGCGCCGCGCACGGCGCTGCGCACTTTGTTGAGCTGTGGCATGTTTAGACCGCCATAATGGGTGATGATGACGGCCTGGCTCTTGCTCAACAGCTCGCGATAGCCGGCCAGAATCTCCTCTTTCTTCTCTCTAGAGACTGCCAAGGTTGTTTCACCTCCTTCGCCAGATGGCGACAATCAAATACTCTTCAATCATGTGCAAACAAAAGCGCCTCGACGGCAACCGCCGAGGCGCTGACTGAGCACAGAACGCGCAACGCACCTGTACGTTACACGCGCACTAAGACTACGCATCGTCTCACCTCGACAGGCGCTCGATTAAGCCCCACGCGATGGGGCGCCTGTGGTCACCGGCGAATGACAGCGAAGTCGAATTATATCCAATGACGCGCAAGGGGCAAGCCTCAAATCAAAACCCCAAATTTGTGAATCAAGCTGTTTCGATCGACAGATTATGATTGAGCGCCTGAATTGAGATCGAACGATGAAAATAGCCGTTCTCTCCGACGTGCATGCAAATCTGCCGGCGCTTGAAGCGGTGGCCGAGCATGTGGAACGCTGGCGACCCGACCAGGTGATTGTGGCCGGCGATTTGGTGAATCGCGGGCCGCGTTCTCCGGAATGCTTGCGCTTTGTGCAACACAGAGCTGCTGCGACCGGTTGGCAAATGCTGCTGGGGAATCACGAAGAATACGTCTTGTATCACACCAGACCGGATGCGGCGCGCTCTGGGCCGGCCTTCGAACTGCGTCGCGCTTCTTACTTCACGTTTTGCCAGCTCGGTGGCGATGTACGCGCGCTGGCCGATTTGCCCTTCAGCATCAGCCTGGATGCGCCCGATCACCACGAAGCGCGTTTCACCCATGCTTCGATGCGCGGGACGCGCGACGGAATGTACCGGCGTTCATCTGATGCCGAGCTGTTAGAGCAGATTGGACCCCCTCGCTGCGATAATCGTCTGCCGGCTGTGTTTTGTGTGGGACATACCCATATGCCGTTCATTCGTTTGGTCAACCAGACCCTGGTGGTGAACGCCGGCTCGGTTGGGATGCCGTTCGATGGCGACACGCGCGCCTCTTACGCCCAACTGGTCTGGCGCGGCGATCACTGGCAGGCGGAGATCATTCGCCTGACATACGACCTTGCCCGCGCTGATCAAGATTTTGAGGAAACCGGCTTTTTGGAACAGGGTGGGCCGCTCGCGCGGTTGATGCGCATTGAGTTGCGCACGGCGCGGTCGCAGCTTTATCAATGGGGGCAGCGCTTCGAGGCGCTTGTGTTGGCCGGCGTGATGACTATGGAGGAATCAGTCGAGGAATTCCTGGGGATGTGAGCCTTTAAGAGCGCCGGCATGTCAGCCGGTCAAGTGTTCGATCTGGCGCAGCCGCTGTTCGTAAGGATCGTCTGCACGCCACTTTGAAGCAGATGGTGCGCGGTCGGACTCTGCACGCTGCGCCCGTGGGCGCACGACGCCGGATGTTGAGCGCGCCTTTGGCTTCGCCTTTGCCCGTTTCTGCTTGGCCGGAACGATCTCTGTGCCGGCGGCCTGCGCGGCGATGTAAAAATCGATCGCCTCTCGAATGATTTCGGCTTGCGGCAAGCCGCGCGCTTTGGCAGTCTGTTTTAACCACTTGTGCTGGCGCTTGTCAAGACGCACCTGCTTGCAATCCATCTTGGCCATGAGGATGCTCGTTGTCTCAAGCAAGACAACTATACAACTTCTGCGTCAACCGGTTTAGAATCCTCTTTGGCTATGAATCGCGGCCAAATTGCCGTTACCGTTGATGTGGTGATCTTTGCTCTGCGCGACAATGACTTGCAGGTGTTGCTGGTCAAGCGCAAATACCCACCCTTTTCAGGTCAATGGGCCATCCCCGGCGGCTATGTGGATGTCGATGAATCTCTGGAAGAAGCCGCTGCCCGCGAACTGTACGAAGAAACGGGCATCCAAGTCGGGGAACTGGAAGGCAGCGCAGCGCGTGTGCCGTACATTGAACAACTCTACACGTTCGGCGACCCGCACCGCGACCCGCGCGGGCGTGTGATTACAGTTGCCTACTTTGCGCTGGTGCCGGCTCCGTTGGCTTTGCGCGCCGGCAGTGATGCCAGCGACGCTGAGTGGAAGTCGGTTCATCGACTGCCCAAAATGGCCTTCGACCACGATCAGATTGTTCGATATGCGTTGCAACGGCTGCGCTACAAACTCGAGTACACGGCGGTCGGCTTCCAACTCTTGCCGCCCAGCTTTACACTCAGCGCGTTGCAGCGCGCCTATGAAACGATCTTGGGTGAAAAGCTGGACAAGCGCAATTTTCGCCGTCGTATTTTGCATGCTCAAGTGATCGAACCAACCGGCGAGTTCCAAAGTGGAGAAGGCCGGCCGGCGATGTTGTATCGTTTCCGTGAAGACGCGGTCGCCGAGGTCAAAGCCCGACGCCTGTTCCCTTAGTCTGATGTGCGGTAGAGGCTGCCCCCGGCTGTTTGTCGCCGCTCATCTCAGCCGGCAAACCGTCAATTGCGCATCGTCGATAAACAAGCTGGACGGCAAACTGCCATCGGTGCTGGCTTTGAACGACACCCAGATACGCCGGCCAGAGTAGTAAGTTGCGTTCGGGACGGCCAGCGTGTGCTGCACCCAAGTGTTGCGTCCGGCGCTGGTATTGTCGATCTGCTGTGGCGTAACGATCTCAAGCCCTTGCTCCGTCTCGATGCCGATCAGAAAACGGTCGTACACCGTTGAAGTGCTTGTCTCGGTCGTGCTCAAATTGCGCCAGTACGTTAGGGTGATGCTGACGACGGACGACGGAAGCTGTACGGTTTGTAGCAGCTCGTTCCAGTACGAATTGAGAGTTGGCGAGCCGAGGCGGGCGCTGCGCGCGCCGCTGCGGGGGCGGGTGGTAAACATGAAGGCGTCGTTGTACACCGTGCTGGATGTATTCGCGATTCCCACCCAAGGCCGGCCCGGCGCCGGGCGCTCAAAATCCCCGTTGACCAGCAGATCCGCACACTCTATGGCAGTCAGGACGTATTCCTTCTCTTCATCTATTTGGAGCGCAATCGGCAGATACGCCGTGTAAACCGCTGTCGATGGCGTCTCGGTGGGTGGCGTGGGTTCCATCAAAACAGGTTGCTCGAGCTCAGCCGCTGACAGCGGATCGCAGACGCGGATCAATGAGACATCATCGATGAAGAAACTGCTGGGATTGTCGCCGTCATTGTTGCCGGTGAAACTCAGGCGCGCGACTGCGCCGGCATACGACGCTACGTCGAACGTGAGTGTCTCTTTGATCCATACATTGCGCGTAGCCGCGCTGGTCAACATCCAGGGCGGCGCGATGTCTACGCCCTGCGGTGTGCTCAGACGAACCAGCAGCGTGTCATCAGCGTTGCCGGCCGGTTCGTTGCTGCGTACGTGCCGCCAGAAGGTCAGCCTCAGGCGCACGGCATCGATTGGAATCGTAATCGTCTGTGCCAGCGTGTCCACGTAGTTCACCACATTGCCCAACCAGCCGCCCCATACGCCTGTATGAGGCCGCGTTTTGTAGATCAACGGATCGTCGCGGCCTTGTGAGTTGCTCGCTGTCCAGGGCGTGCCGGGCAATCCGTTCTCGAAACCGCCGTTGACGATCAATTCTGTGGGCTGACAACCCGGCGGCGGTTCTTCCAAGCGAGCGCGGATGAACTCGCTGGGCGCGACATAGCCGGCGGCAGGATACGGATAGTCATCGGGGTGAATGCGATAGGTGTAGCCACGTCCTGGGTAGGCGTAGGTACAGGCGGGGTAGTTGTATCCATACGCGTTGGTGCCGGGCGTGTATATGGTTGACCCATCGAGAAACCAACGCATCTCGAAGTGCAGGTGTGAATCGTAAGTCGGATGCTGAGCCGGTGTTCGGCCAGTGTAATTTTGCGCTAGGACGGTGGCGATGTGTTGTCCGCGCGATACCATTTGTCCTTCGACGACTCTGACGTTGGTCACATGGCCGTACATCGAGTAAATGGTGCGCCCATCAGCAAGACGATGCCGGATCAGCACGACGTTGCCGGGGTAGCTGATGCTGGGGTTGTGTTTGGCTACTACGCCGTCCGCGACGGCATATACCGGCGCGCCGGCCGTGTTAGCGCCATCCAATCGATACCAGTCCTCGCCGGCGTGTATCATGCGCGACCAGTCCACGCCGTAGCACTTGATGCGCCACTGATCGAGGTTGCGAATCGCATACCCCAGCCATTCCATGTGCGTGTCGCTGATGACGATGCCGACCGGAATGCCATACGCCACGCCGGCTGCCGACCGCATCGGGTAGGTGAACACGGTTGCCACCGGCGGTTCGGCTTCAACTGCCGTGGGCTGAACAATGATCTCCCTAGGCTTGAGAGGTTGGGGTAATGTGCGAAAAGAAGCGATCAGCCGCCTGAAAATGGCTTCGGTTTGTGGGGAAGGTTCAACCACTCCGGCGATCCCGCCGCCGTACAGAGCAACGCGATACACCACGCCGTCGCCGGCGATCAACACCGTGTCCGCACTGCCGAGCGTTGAATCGCGTTCCACCCAGATCGCATCACGTCCATCGATCGATATGCGCGCTGGGCTGGCGGTATGTTGGGGGGCAAAAGCGGCCACATCAAGCTGCATCGGGTTATCAATCGCCATGACCGATGCACCTTGATACTCCGTTGTGTCGGTAACCGGGAACTGGAGGTAAACGATTTTGAATCGTTGTGAGGCGTCTTCGCTCTCTGTGATGAGCGTCCCTGGGGGATAGACAAACGTGTAAGCCGCATCTGCACTGACGTAGGACGGCCAATGGTCAGTGCTTTGGGCTGCGACCGTTCCGGCTACAACGATCGGCCCCATTGCTGCGCAGAGCAGGATAAGCTGCCGGTTCATCGGTCACTCCTCGATTGGGCCGGCGAGCCGTTGAAGCAGTCGTTTGCTCAGCGATAGCCCGGCTACGCCGGCTCACTCAATCACGACCAACACCTGATTTTGCTCGACGGCCTGGCGTGGCTGCACTTTTACGGCGACTACTTTGCCGTCGCGCGGCGCCTTTAACTCGTTTTCCATCTTCATCGACTCAAGGATGACGACAACCTGACCTTTCTTCACGGTGTCGCCGGCTTGCACTGGTGTAGCAACAATGAGACCGGGCATCGGAGACTTGATCGACAATTCACCGCCGGCTGCCGTAAACGCGCCGGCTGCCTCGGCCAGTCGTTTGGCCCGCTCGTCCACTACCCGCACGTGATACAGCACACCGTCTATTAGAACGCGGTAGCCGTCTTCACTTTCCTCCACCAATGCTTCGAACGACTGGTTGTTCGCCAGCAGTGAATACAGCCCTTCTTCGTCGATGGCACGCATGTCAATCGGGCGTGCCTGTCCATCAATCACGACTTCACCCTCGCGGTCGATGTCAATTGTGTACACGCGCTCGCCGACGGTTGTGATGTATCTCATAGCTAGAGGTATTATAGGCGCGGCATGAACCGTTCCAAGCCGAGCGTGTTGTTGGCATCGAACAACGCACACAAACACCGGGAATTACGCGACATCTTCGAAATGAGCGACTGCCCTGTAGAGCTAATGCTCCCCCGTGAGATCGGCATCCGCGTGGAGCCGGCTGAAGACGCTGACAGTTACCTGGGCAATGCGCGAATCAAAGCGCGCGCATTTGCTCAGGCGGCGGCGCAACGCGGTGTGCAGGTGTGGGTGCTGGCCGATGACTCTGGGCTGGAAGTCGATGCGCTGGGTGGCCGGCCTGGTCTGCACTCATCTCGTTATCATCAGCAAGCCCCTGCCGGCGATGGTTGCCAAGCGTTGTTGGAGGAGCTGGCCGATGTGCCGGACCCGAATCGCACAGCGCGCTTTCGCGCTGTCATCGTATTGATCGACCCAGCCGGCTGCGAGCACGTGTTCGAGGGAGTATGCGAAGGGCGCATTAGCCACGAGAAGCGCGGCGCAAATGGCTTTGGATTTGATCCGGTTTTTGTGACCGGTGATGGACGCACGATGGCCGAGTTGCCGGCCGAAGCCAAGCATCGCATCAGTCACCGTGGTATCGCTGCCCGTCAAGCCGTCGAACTCATTCGCCGGGTGAATGACGAAACGCTTGCCTAGCGCTTAGTCGTATCGGTGGCAAATGCCTGGGCTTGGCTGACCCCAATCGCCCTATAATCGCTCTATGGCGGTCAAAAAGCCCAAGTCTCGCCCGAAAGGGAATGTAACTGTTCAGGTTGGCCGGGCCGATCGCTCTCAAATCGTGGCCGGCGAGAATGTACAAGCTACGCTTGGTCCGCGTCTCGATGTGCATCTCGACAAACCGGAGCGCAAGCGCACCTCTGGCGGTCGCCCTGGCGGCAAGCGCAAATCGCCCCCCCGTCGCTCTCGCAAAGCCGCTCCGCCGCCTGAACAAATCTACTTGTTCAAGACCCTGCGCGAGCGTTTCAATCTAGAAGAACTAGAGACCATTTGCTGGGAGCTGGGAATCGCCTTTGATGACCTGCCTGCCCGAACCCTCACCGGCAAAGCGCGTCAATTGGTCGAACGCGCGGCAGCGCTCAACCTGCTCGATCAACTGAGCGCGATCGTGCGCCGCGAGCGACCGGAAGCGGCTTGATCTTGAAGCGGCTGACTCTTATCAGAAAGCCGCTTGCTCAATATGCCGGCGTGCAAAACTCGATTCCGCCGACGCGCGTGAACATGCCGCCGCAGGCCCGAATCGGGCCGCTCCACATCAAGCTCCACACTTGACGCGCACGCCATTGTTGCAATGTGCGGTTGCCGACACCCATGAAGGCGTAGGGAGCACCACGCCTCAGCCATGCCGCCGGCACGGTGAAACGCGACCATCTGGCGTTGCAAGCCGGCGAGTAGCGTAATTCAACCCGCGCCCCCCGCTCAACGACCTCCGCCAACGTGATCGCATCGCGATTGCAGCGCATCACTTGAGGGTCTTTGCCGCGACAGCCTACTCCCCAACATCTCGCGCCGGCTTGCGCTGATGCAGGAGCGGATGCCAGGAAAAGCAAGGCGCCGAGACACGTGACCAGCGCAATTTTGACATACGACCGTCGTCTGGTGTTCATGTCAACCTCCTGGGCAACCTCTTGTGTCGATCAAGCCCGCTCTGTATATCCATTATGCGCTATGCCCGCAAGTGGGGTTTCACCACCGCGACACAAACTCAGTCGGACAGTGCGTAGGACGAGATAAGCCTAAGCCTGGCGCAACGCCCACAATTGGCGTGTCAGTTGAGCATGGCCGATATGTTGACTGAGATGTTCGAGGGCGTGCACAATGCTGTGGCGGGCAGTGAAGATGCGTTCGGGCCGCTTGGGGTGAGGGCGTTCGGCGTCCAATTCGACGGGCGTGAAGCCGGCCAAGATGTCATGCGCCAGCGCCCGCGATACACGCGCCCGCTCGCGCAGCTTTGTCGGTTCATGATCGGCGGCTGTGAACTCATCGCGTCCGCGATCACCCTCTACGGAGCTGTATTCGCGCTTGCCGGCGCAATACTCGGCCAGCCGCAACAAGTACACCGTAGACGACAGGCCATGTGCGATGATCCATCCCAACTGTCCGCTGGGACCTTTCCACGGGCTGGACTCGAACGGCCGCCACACCAGCGCTTCGGGCGTCAGCCCGTCTAGCACTTCGTCCATCTGCGCATAAAGCTCATCGAGCACTCGGCGATAGGTTTCCAGTTCTGTTGCCATGCCTGCATCATAGCGCGGCTTCTATAATCGGCTCCATGTCCTTGACAACGCGCACATTTGCCGAAGATCGTGCTCGGCGCTATTTGCGGGCGCTGGCCGAGCGCGCCATTCTGTTTGATGGCGCAATGGGTACATCTATTCAGAAATACAACCTCGCGCCAGAAGATTTCGGCGGCGCGCGGTATTTCGGTTGCAATGATTATCTGTCCATCACGCGACCGGATGTGATTGCCGAAATCCACCGTGCATATATCGAAGCCGGCGCCGATGTGCTGGAAACCAACACCTTCCGCTCCAACCGCATTACGATGGCGGAATACGGCTTGCAAGATCGCATTCTGGAGATCAATCGCGCGGCGGCGCAACTGGCGCGCCGTGTGGCCGGCGATCAGTTCGTAGCCGGCTCGATCGGCCCCAGCGGCAAACTCCCTTCCGCCAACGACCCTGTGTTGAGCGATGTCACGTATGAAGAGCTGATCGATGTGTTCCGCGAACAGGCTGTCGGGTTGTTGCAAGGCGGCGCCGATATTTTGCTGATCGAAACCAGCCAAGATATCCTGGAGGTGCGGGCGGCAATTGAAGGTTGCCATCGCGCCATGGCCGAGACGGGTATTCGCGCTGCGCTGCAAGCGCAGGTCACGCTGGATACAACCGGCAAGATGTTGCTCGGCACCGATATCGGCGCAGCGCTGGCGATTCTGGAGCCGTTGGGCATCGACGCGATCGGCTTGAACTGCTCGACCGGTCCCGACTACATGCGCGAGCCGATTCGTTATCTGACCGCCCACACCCGCTTGCCGGTGTCGGCGATTCCCAATGCTGGTCTGCCGATCAACGTGGATGGTCAGGCGGTGTATCCGATGCAGCCGGTTCCAATGGCCGAGATGTTGGCAGCCTTCGTCACTGAGTTCGGTTGCAACATCGTCGGCGGCTGTTGTGGCACAACCCCTGACCACATCCGCGAGTTGCGCAAGCGCATCGATAGTCTGAATGCCTGGCGCCATCGGCCGGCTGAGCTGGATACGCGCCCGCGCGTTGCCAGCGCCATGCGCGCCGTCACTCTCGATCAAGAGCCAAAGCCGCTGCTCGTTGGTGAACGTATCAACAGCCAGGGCAGTCGCAAAGTCAAGCAGCTTTTGCTTGAAGAGAATTACGACGCCATCTTGGAAATCGCCCGTGAGCAAGTGGAAGGCGGCGCCCACGTGTTGGATGTGCAGGTGGCATTGACCGAGCGTAACGACGAAGCGGAGCAGATGCGCAAGCTGGTCAAGCTGCTCAGCATGAGCGTTGAAACGCCGCTGATGATTGATTCGACCGACGCCCAGGTGATCCGTGTGGCCCTGGAGACGGCCCCAGGACGCTGCATCATCAACTCGATCAATATGGAGACCGGCCGCAAGCGTATCGAAGAGGTCTTGCCGGCAGCCAAACAACACGGCGCAGCAGTCGTTGCGCTCACCATCGATGAAGAGGGCATGGCCCACACCGCCGAAAAGAAGTTGGCCATCGCCAAACGCATTCACGATATCGCAGTAAACGAGTATGGGTTGCCGGCCAGCGCGTTGATTTTCGATGTGTTGACCTTTCCGGTCACCACCGGCCAGCCAGAGCTGCGTCGTTCAGCGATCGAGACGCTGGAAGGCATCAAACTGGTCAAGGAGCACTTGCCCGGTGTGTACACCTTGCTCGGCGTGAGCAACGTGTCGTTCGGGCTGAAGCAATCTGCGCGCGCCGTCCTCAACAGCGTGTTTCTGCATCACGCCGTGCAGGCCGGCTTGGACATGGCGATTGTCAACCCCAGCCATATCACGCCTTATGCCGAAATACCGGAAACAGAACGCCAACTGGCCGATGAGCTGATCTTCGACCGTAGCGAGGACGCTCTGGCCAAATTGATCGCTTATTTTGAATCGGCCAGTAGTGCGCGCCAAGCCTCGGCAGCCCAGGCGCAAGAAGCAGCACTAGACGTGGATGACCGATTGCGCTGGCAAATCGTTCACCGTAAGAAAGAGGGCATCGAGGCGCTGGTCGATGCAGCCATTGCGCGGCATACAGACGGCGCGTCACACTCTGAAGCGGCAGTCTGGGTGTTGAACAACGTGTTGCTGCCGGCCATGAAAGAAGTAGGCGACAAATTTGGGGCCGGCGAGCTGATTTTGCCCTTCGTGTTGCAAAGCGCTGAAGTGATGAAGAAAGCAGTTGCCCGTCTGGAAACCTACTTGGACCGCAAGGAAGGCGCCAGCAAAGGCACGGTGATTTTGGCTACGGTGTTCGGCGACGTGCACGACATCGGCAAGAACCTGGTCGGCACAATCTTGAGCAACAACGGCTACACGGTGGTCGATTTGGGCAAGCAGGTGCCGGTCAACACCATCATCGACGCCGCTATACAGCACAACGCTGTCGCCATCGGCTTAAGCGCACTGCTGGTCAGCACCAGCAAACAAATGCCCATCTGCGTGCAAGAGTTACACCAACGCGGATTGAACTTCCCGGTGTTGATCGGTGGGGCGGCCATCAACCGCCGCTTTGGTCAGCGCATCCTGTTTATGGAAGATGGGCAGCCTTACGGCCCAGGCGTCTTCTATTGCAAAGATGCCTTCGAGGGGTTGGCGACGATGGATCAACTGGTTGGTGACAATCGGGACCGGTTTATTGCCGAGATCAAGGCATCAGCGCGCCAAGCACTTTTGGAGGACGAACGGAAACGGCGCGCACTCAACGCTGAACAAGAGCCACAAGCGACGCCGATCGCGCGCAGCGTGCTGCCTGCGCCGGCCATTCCTCGCTCCCCCTTCTGGGGCGCGTGCCTCATTCCTCGCGCCGAGATCGACCCACGCGAAGTTGCAAGCCTGATCGACACCAATACCCTCTTCCGCCTGCATTGGGGCGGTAAATCCCGCCAAGGCGAAACATGGGAGCATCTGGTGAACACCGTGTTTCAACCGACCCTATCCCGCTTTACCGAAGAGTTGATCCAAACCGCTTGGATGTCTTATGGCTCTGTGTATGGTTACTTCCCGTGTGCAGCGGAAGGGGATGATCTGGTGTTATTCGATCCAGACGATCCCGATCGAGTGATGGTGCGTTGGACGTTCCCACGCCAGCCGGAGCGTCAGCGGTTGTGCCTAAGCGATTACTTTACTCCGCTCAGCGAAGGGCGAGATGTGGTGGCGTTGCAGGTTGTGACCGCCGGCCCGGAGCCGGCCCGCCGTATGGAACAACTGCAAAAAGAAGGGCTATACACCGACGCGTACTACTTGAATGGATTTGCTGACTCGTTTGCCGAGGCGCTGGCCGAATGGACGCATCGGCGCATCCGACGTGAGCTGGCCTTGCCGGCCGATCAAGGATTGCGTTATTCGTGGGGCTATCCTTCCTGTCCTGATCTTAGTCAACACGTCGATGTGTTGCGCCTGCTGCAGGCCGATCGAATTGGCGTCAGCCTGTCTGAAGGCCATCAGCTTATCCCAGAGCACAGCACGGCTGCGCTGGTTGTGCATCATCCGGCGGCGATTTACTTCACCACCGGCGTCGAGCGCCGGCAGCAAGAGGATGCCGTACGCGAAGTGCTGGGCGAATTGCAGTTGTAGAAAGATTGTGGGACTGTCTAAACCTAAAGATATTGGGCCGGAACCAGATCGTCCGACCCTGCGCTCAGACTGGACTCCCGCGCAAGCGGGAGTGGCGTGCTGTACTGCCCGGCCTCCCTACAGACGTTGGATGCACACTCGTTTAGCCATTCCCGGGATTGTTTTGTGGTAACATAGAGTTACACGCGGGTGTAGCTGAGCGGTACAGCGTCTGCTTCCCAAGCAGAAGATCGCGGGTTCGAATCCCGTCGCCCGCTTGGGTAACGTTATGCGAGATTGCCGGCTCGGATCACAAGTCGGCAATTTCATTTTTATCCTAGCGCTGCCCACACCACCAGCGCAGCAGCCAGCACCAACAAGCCAATCGCCGCCCAGCGCAGCGCGGCGGCCAGCCATACTGCGCGTCCGTGTCGTCGATGAACTGCCTCACCTGCGGCCAACTCGCCTGCATTCGCCGGCTGCGCTCCTTGCACAGTGTGCAGCCACCATGCCCGCGCGCAGTAGTCATACTGACCTAGCTCGCTGGCGCGGATGACGCGATCCTGCCCTCTCTTCCGATCACCGACTGCTCGATCTGTGATCGCCCGATCTTTCGGTGAAGTTTGAGAACGGTCCTTCATTGCAGGTCGAATTAGTCTGTGCCGATTATTGCGCCAAGACACATTCATCGACTTGTGTTGAAATGAAACAGTTGTATACTGCGCCGCCGTTGGGGAGTAGTCTACCGCGCAAGCGGCGAACGGTCGTCAGCACGGAGTGAATTCTCCCGGCCGTTCCTAGCGAGCCACGCTATTGGCGAGACCAACACGAGCAAAACAATGTCGTGTTGTCTCGCGCTCTTGTATTACCTTGTTGGCAGCGGAGAATCTGCCCGCTGGATGCCCTTCGCGGCTTCCTCACTAAATCTCCTCCCCACGTTGTCCCAGACTATCCCATCCTCTACAAGGAGGTTGAATCATGAGCTATTGGCACACCCAAGATAGTGTGGATGTCGCTCGTGAACTCGGCGTGGATTTGAGCACTGGTTTAAGCAACGACGAGGCAGCGCGCCGGCTGGCGCAGCATGGCCTCAACGAAATTGCGGCTGCTCATCGCATCTCGGCTTGGAGCATCTTGATTGAGCAGTTCAAGAATGTGCTGGTGATCATCTTGCTGATCGCCACCGGCTTGTCGATCCTGCTCGGACACGGCGTCGAGTCAGTCGTCATTGCGATCATTGTGCTGTTTGCTGTGCTGCTGGGATTCGTTCAAGAGTACCGCGCCGAACGCGCCATCGAGGCCTTGCGCCAGCTCGCTGCGCCGATGGCCACCGTGTTGCGCGATGGCGAAGAGAAGACCGTGCCGGCGCGCGAGGTTGTTCCCGGCGATGTCATCATCCTACACGCCGGCGATAAGATACCCGCTGATGCGCGTATCGTTGAATCGATCAATTTACAAGTCGAAGAGGCTGCTCTGACGGGAGAATCCGCCCCGGTCGAAAAGCACACCGCACCCCTTGCTGGTGATGATCTGCCGATCGGCGATCGTCGCAACATGCTGTACAGCGGCACAGTCGCTACCTATGGTCGTGGTTGCGCTGTCGTGGTCAGCACGGGCATGCACACCGAGTTCGGCAAGATTGCCCAGTTGCTCCAAACGGTGGAATCGAGCCGAACACCTCTGCAACAGAACCTCGACCGCGTGGGGCAAAGCCTGGCGCGGGCAGCCCTTGTGGTGGTGGTGGTGATCGTGGCGCTCGGCCTGCTGCGCGGACAGCCGTTTCTGGACATGTTGATCTTCGGCATCGCGCTGGCTGTTGCCGTTGTGCCGGAAGCTCTGCCGGCCGTGGTCACCATCTCGCTAGCTATCGGCGTGCAACGCATGGTCAAGCGCCACGCCCTGATTCGCCGGCTGCCGGCTGTCGAGACACTCGGCAGCGTGTCCGTTATCTGCACAGATAAGACCGGCACGCTAACACGCGATGAAATGACGGTGCGCAACCTATTCGCTGCTGGTCAGATGTGGGAGTTGACCGGCGCAGGATATGAGCCGCGCGGCGACTTCCTGCTGGCCGGCCAATCTAGCCGGCCGGCGCCGGTGGTCACAGAGCTGCTGCGCGCGGCTGCACTGGCCTCTGACGCACGACTCATCCAGCCGGCCGGAAACGGCCAGGCAGGGCAGTCGAGCACGCCGAACGGCTGGCAAATCAAAGGCGATCCGACAGAAGGGGCGTTGATTGTGGCAGCGGCCAAGGCCGGCCTGAACAAAAACGAGCTGGAGCAAGCGTATCCACGCCTGAACGAGATTCCTTTCACGTCGGAGACCAAGCGCATGACGACGCTGCACCGCACACCGTCTGGCGTGACGGCTTACTCGAAGGGCGCACCGGAGATCATCCTGGATTCATGCACGCGCCAGTTGACGGAGAAAGGAGAAGTCGCGCTGGATCCTGCTGTGCGAGAGCACATCCTGTCCGTCGCGCGCGAGATGGCCGGCCGCGCCCTGCGTGTGCTGGCTGTTGCGGCAAAGCAGAATGCAGACCTGGAGACAGCCGAGCGAGAAATGACCTTTCTCGGTCTGGTTGGCATGATTGATCCGCCGCGCCCTGAAGCAAAGCAAGCCATTCGCACCTGTGAAGAAGCCGGCATTAAACCGGTGATGATCACAGGGGATCATCCCTTGACCGCTCAAGCTGTTGCGCGTGAACTGGGCTTACTCAAACGAGGACATGTGGTGACCGGCGCACAACTCGACGCGATGGACGACGCCGAGTTGCAGCAAGAGGTTGAGGATATTGAGGTATATGCCCGCGTGTCGCCGGCACACAAGCTGCGCGTTGTCACCGCACTGCAAGGCAAAGGCCATCTGGTGGCGATGACAGGCGACGGGGTGAACGATGCGCCGGCGCTCAAGAAAGCTGACATCGGCGTTGCAATGGGTATTACCGGCGCCGATGTGACGAAAGAAGCTGCCGATATGACGCTGACCGACGACAATTTCGCCTCTATCGTCGCCGCAGTGGAGGAGGGACGCGGCGTGTTCGGCAACATCAAGAAATACCTGATGTATTTGCTCTCGTCAAACATCGGCGAGATCGGCTTGATGGCCGGCGCATCCTTGTTGGGCTTGCCGTTGCCCTTGACGGCTGTCCAGATTCTGTATATCAACCTCGCCACCGACGGTTTGCCTGCCCTGGCCCTATCGGTCGATCCACCCGATCACGATCTCATGCGCCGGCCACCGCGCAACCCGCGCACAGGTATCTTCACGCGCCCAGTTGTTGCGCTGATGCTGATCGGCGGATTGTGGTCCACCGTAGTGAACATCAGTCTGTTCATGTGGGCCTCGCATAGCGGGCGCAGCTTAAGGGAAGCGATGACCATGACGTTTGTATCCCTGGTGCTGATTCAGTTCTTCAAAGCGTTTAGCTATCGCTCTGATCGGCACTCGGTGCTGCGCCGGCCATTCGCTAACAAGTGGTTGAATCTGGCGATCCTGTGGGAGCTGTTCTTGTTGTCTGTGATTGTCTATGCGCCTTTCCTGCAAGGTCCTTTCAATACCTTCAGCCTCGTCGTGGAAGATTGGCTGATTGTGATTGCGGCTGCGTTCAGCGTTGTGCCGGTGCTAGAGATCGGCAAATGGATGGTGCGTCGAGGCTGGTTCGGCAAGCTGGAGTAGGGCGCGCCGCTCATGCTCTCATCGATGTGCAAAAACAAGCGCGCGGCATGCCGCACATGCCGCGCGCTTGTCAGTAAAGAAGCACTATAAGGATCAGACACTGGTCAAGCGGTCCAACAGGGCGCCATCCGGCCCCAGCAACGCGATTTCCATCTGCATTTGACCGAGCGCGTGCGTTGAACAGGCCAGGCACGGATCGAAGGCGCGCACAACTGCCTCGACGCGATTGAGCATTCCTTCGCTCAGCTTCGTTCCGTTGATGTAGTGGCGCGCCACTTGTAACACGCCCCGATTCATCGCCAGATTGTTGTGTCCAGAGGCGATGATGAGATTGGCCCAGGTGACCAAGCCATTCTCATCCACTTTGTAATGATGGAGCAACATGCCGCGCGGCGCTTCACTCATACCGATCCCTTCATCGTGATTAACACCGCCTGTGGCGCGCACGTCCTTACGCAGAATGGCCGGATCGGACAGTAGCCGTTCGATCTGCTCGATGGCGTACAGAATTTCGATCAAGCGCGCGTAGTGATAGTAGAACGAGCTGAGCACAGCGCCGCGCTCCAGGTCATGAAACTCAGCCAGCTCTTCGTCTGCTAGCGGCATGCCGGTTTGCGTAGCGATATTCAGCCGCGCCAGTGGGCCGACGCGATAGATGCCTTCGGGATAGCCGGCCGGCTTGTAGTACGGAAACTTCAAGAACGTCCACGGCTCGATTGCCTCGCCGATATAGCTTTGGTAATCCAGTGGGTCGAGCTGATCGGCGACGATCTTGCCGGCAGCGTCCATCACGCGGATACGCCCGTGATAGTGCTCCAGCTTTCCATTCGGGTCGACCAGTCCCAGGAACAACGAAGGGAAGTTGGCAAAGGTGCGCACATACTCCTGGTATTGGCTCAGTGACTGCTTGAACCAGCGCAGCGTGCGCAGGGCAATGGCCTTCGCTTCGGGGATCATGGCCAGCAGCTTGTCGCGTCCTGCCGCCGAGAGCGGCTCGCTCACGCCGCCTGGGACGACCCAAGCCGGATGAATGCGCTTGCCGGCTAGCGTCTCGATCACGGTTTGGCCGAATGCGCGCAACCGAATCCCATCACGCGCCTTTTCCGGCTCCACTTCCATCACGCGAAAGATGTTGCGGCGGGCCGGCTCTTCATCCATGCCCAACAATAAATCGGGCGAAGACAGGTGAAAGAAGTTCAGGGCGTGCGACTGAATCCACTGACCGAGATTGAGTATGCGGCGCAGCTTGTTGGCCGTTTCCGGGATGCGCACCGATAGGATTTGATCGCATGCCTTCGAGGCAGCTATCAAGTGGCTGACCGGGCAGATGCCGCAAGTGCGGGCAGTGAGGGAGGGCATCTCGTAGAACGGCCGCCCGATCACAAACTTTTCGAACCCGCGAAACTGTGTCACGCTGATGTTGGCGTCGGCCACGCTGCCGTCGTCGGCCAGTTGGATAGTGATCTTGGCGTGGCCTTCGATGCGGGTGACAGGTTCAATGACGATCTGCTTTTGCATAGCACTACTCCTGGAAAAGTCCGGCGCAGCTACGCGCCGAAGCGCGTCAGTGCCATCACGTCGGGCTTCTTGCCGGCCAGCAACTCACTCACCACCGATTTGATCGTCGCTGCGGAGGGTGGACAACCGGGGATATACACATCCACTTTCACGATGCGGTGCACCGGCACAACACGATCCAGCAATTCCGGCACAGTGACAGTCGGCACTTGGGGTTGAATCGCGTTGCTGTCCAAGTACACCTGCTTCATGACTGCCTCTAGGCCAAATGGGTTGCGCATTGAGGGCACGTTGGCGGTCACAGCACAGTCGCCGAAGGCGATTAATGTTTTTGTGCGGGCGCGGATCTTGAGCAGCTTCTCGATGTCCTCACGGCTGGCGACGGCGCCTTCGATCAGGGTGATGTCCACATTGTCCGGGAACTCTTTGGCATCTACCAGCGGGCTGTACACCACTTCAACCTGGCCGGCCAGGTCGAGCAGCCACTCATCCATATCCAGGAAGGACATGTGACACCCCGAACAGCCGTCCAACCACAACGTCGCAAAACGTGGTTTGTCCTGTGCGCTCATTCGATCATTGCCTCCCGCCGGCTGACCAGATAGGGCAAGAATTGCCGCTGCTTGGCCATCTCGGCCACCGATTTGCCTTTCTCAAACAACGCCCCAGTCGGGCACACATTCACGCATTTCCCACAGCGTGTGCAGGTTTCTGACTCGCCCCACGGCTGGTTGAAGTCTGTGATCACTTTCGAGCCGATGCCGCGTCCCATCACATCCCAGGTATGCGCCGTCTCGATCTCGTCACACACCCGCACGCAGCGGGTGCACAAAATACAGCGGTTGTGGTCGATAGCGAAACGCTCGTGCGAAGCGTCCACATCAAGCTGCGGATTGAGATAGGGATAGCGCACATGATCCATGCCGAGCTTCTGCGCCGTGCTCTGCAACTCGCAGTGGCCGTTCACCACGCACACAGCGCACACGTGGTTGCGCTCAGAGAAAATCAGCTCCATGATCATGCGGCGATATTTCACCAGCCGCTCCGAGTTGGTCACTACTTCGATCCCCTCCTGTACACGCGTGACACAGGCCGGGAGTAATTTGTTGGAGCCTTTGATCTCAACCATGCACAGCCGGCACGCGCCGGTAGAAGACAACCCCTCCAAATGGCAGAGGGTAGGGATGTCGATGTTGTGTGCGCGAGCAGCTTGTAAGATGCTTTCTGTTTCGCGCGCGCTGACATCCTGGCCGTCGATCTTAAACGTCTTGACCGGCTCGGCCGTAATTGGTACAGGACTCATTGAGATGCCTCCTCGATCGGATGCTCGGCCTGAGTAGACGCCACACCAAACGCCTCCTCCGGCTTTTTAATCTTCGCCAGATACTCATCTCGAAAGTACTTCAATGTGCTGATGACCGGGTTCGGTGCAGTTTGCCCCAGACCACACAGGCTGGTGTTCTTCACCAGGTCGCACAAATCCTCTAGCAGGCGTAGGTCAAACTCGGTAGCCTGGCCGGCGGAGAACTTGCACAGCAGGTCATACATTTGGGCTGTGCCCACCCGGCACGGCACGCACTTACCGCATGACTCCTCTTTGCTGAACTCCATGAAGTACTTCGCCACATCGATCATGGATGAGGAGTCATCGATCACGATCATGCCGCCAGAACCCATGATCGATCCCAGCGCAGACAGAGACTCGTAGTCCACCGGCGTGTCAAGGAACTGTTCTGGGATACAGCCGCCCGATGGGCCACCGGTTTGCACAGCCTTGAATTTGCGGCCGTCCGGTATGCCGCCGCCGATTTCGTAGATGATCTCGCGCAGGGTGACGCCCATCGGCACTTCGATCAGGCCGGTGTGATTGATCTTGCCGGTCAGGGCAAAGATCTTGGTGCCTTTGCTCTTCTCCGTGCCGACGCGGGCGTAGGCTTCGCCGCCGTCCAAGATGATGCCCGGCACATTGGCGAACGTCTCGACGTTGTTGATGAGGGTTGGCTTGCCCCACAGACCCGATGCGGCGGGGTAAGGAGGGCGCGGCCTGGGCGTGCCGCGTCGCCCTTCGATGGAGGCCATCAGCGCGGTCTCTTCACCGCACACGAACGCGCCGGCGCCCAGTCGAATCTCGACATTGAAGCTGAAGTCGGCGCCGCAAATGTTCTGGCCCAGAAAGCCCGCCCGTTCAGCCTGGCGAATCGCCTGTTTCATGCGCTTGACCGCCAGCGGGTATTCGGCGCGCACATACACATACCCTTTGCTCGCGCCCACCGCGTAGGCCCCGATAATCATGCCTTCGATCACCAGGTGCGGATTGCTCTCCAGGATGCTGCGATCCATGAAGGCGCCGGGATCGCCTTCGTCCGCGTTGCAGATCAAATATTTTTGATCTGACTGAACCTTGGCGACCGTGTTCCACTTCAAGCCGGTCGGATAACCGCCGCCGCCGCGCCCGCGCAGACCGCTCTTCGTGACCTCTTCGATCACCTCAGCCGGCGTCATGTCGGTCAGCGCCTTAAACACGGCTTGGTAGCCGCGATCGGCGACATAGTCTTCAAGGCGCTCCGGGTCGATCCGGCCGGCTTGCGCCAGCACCACCTTGGTCTGCCGCGTGAAGAAGGGATCATCTGTCTCCAGGCGCAGACGTTGCACTGCTTGACCGGAGACCAGCCCGGACACAATCTCCGGCGCATCCGCTGGCGTCACCGACTGATACAGCACAGTGGTGGGCGGCGCGCCGCCCTGCACCTGCACCTGTTCGATCTCAACCAGCGGCCCCAACGCGCATAATCCCATGCACCCGACCATGTTCACCTGAACAGCTTGTTGTAGGCCGGCTTCTTTGACGTGTTGTTGCAGGGCGGCCGCTACTGCTTCGCTGTTCGAGGACGCGCAACCGGTGCTGCTGCAAACGTGCACACAGTATTTCAACTGTTGCTTGGCCTGCCGCTCGCTCTCTGCAATAGCCAGCAATTCTTCAGCGGTCATGATTCAACCACTCCTTGATGCGAGCCTGAAGGGCTTCATCGGTTAATTTTCCGACCACAGTGCCGTCGAGGATCACAACCGGCGCCAGGCCACAAGCGCCCACGCAACGCGCGGCCACCAAAGACAATTCCTTGTCGGCGGTTGTGCCACCCACGCTCACGTTGTACGCTTTTTGCAAATATTCGAGCGCGCGATCATTGCCTTTGATGTAGCAGGCTGTGCCGGTGCACACCACGCAGGTATGCTTGCCCTGCGGCTTCATCTTGAACTGATGGTAGAACGTCGTCACGCCCAGCACCTGGCTGGGCGGTACGCGCAATGAGTCGCTGACAAAACGCAGCGCTGTGTCATCGACGTAGCCGAACGCCTCTTGCACGGCATGCAGTGTTTCGATCAAGCCCTGTGGTCTGTAGCCGTTGCGTCGCATTGCGGCGTCTACCAGTTTCCAGCGTTTGTCTGTCGAAGGCAACGGTGGTTTGCGTCCATCTACAATCATCCGTCTCTCCTGTGCTTAAGTTTTTCCATTCAGAGGGTGGTGTGCTGCACGTTTCCGGCAGTGTTACCACCCTTTATGGACAATCATGTGGAAAATGTCCGTTTCTGTCACGATGCCGGTCAGTTGTCCTTGCGCGCTCAAGACCGGCAGGCTATGAAACTTGTGGGTCAACATCAAGCGCGCTGCTTCCACCATCGTCTCGTCTTCGTGGATCGTCCGTACTGGCGAAGTCATGATCAGCCGCACGGGCTGCTGCACGATCTCACGCGATTCCTCCTGCGCGCCGCGCGTATACAAGCGCGAAGGGTCTGCGCCCATCAAATCTGTGCGGGTGACAATGCCCACCAGTGCGCCGGCCTCGATCACCGGCAAGGCGCGAATCCGCTTGACGCCCATCAGCCGATGCGCCTCCAGCAGCGTGGTATCCGGCGAGATGGTCTCTGGGTCAGGCGTCATCCAGCTCTTGACCAGCGTGCGTTGTGTTTCCCCTTCCATTTCTTCAATTACCAGGCGAAACAAATCCGACGAAGTCAGGATGCCCACCATGTTGCGATTGCCGTCCACTACCGGCAAGGCGGCAATTTTGTTTTCCAGCATGACCCGAGCTGCTTTGCCCACTTGTGCATCCTCAGCGATGGTGATCACAGGACTGGTCATCACCCGCTCAACGGTTTCCTGGTCTAACGGATAACGCTTCTCCCACGCCTCTGCCAACGGGATGTTCGACGGGTCGGCTCGCAGCAAGCCTCGCCGGGTGACGATACCGACCAGTTGACCGTCGCGTACAACTGGCAATGCACGAATGCGTTTCATGTCCATGATGCGGCGCGCACTGTGCAATGTGGTCTCAGGCGACACAGTGATCACTTCGCGGGTCATCCAGTTTGCGACAAGTCCTCGTTTAATGCTCATCTCTTCTCCTTTTCACCTCATACGACCGAGCAGCCTGCGGGCGGGCAAGCCTTCGCCTAGCGCAAGGATCGAATCAATGAGCCGGTGATTGCGCTGAAATTGACAAAGAGCTTGACCAACTCTAGGCCGCGTCGGGGGGGCCTGATTGATGGCAACGCCGCACGAGTTGTGCATGATCTGTGCAGCGTCGTCTTGTGAAATTTTTCACAATCGATTGTAACCGCTTTGAATCAAGGTGCAAATCAGACTTTCGGCGGATGAATCCGTCTGCGTCGATAGGGCACCAACCACTCGGCACTCCTTCTACTTCTACACCTCTCAATCAAATCAATCAAAAACCCGCGTCCACTCAGTACAAGTTGGCGCGTCGTAGCAGGCAAGAGGTCAAACGGTGCTAAGGTGCTGCCGGCTGTGATTCACTCCTGTGGGGTGGTGCAGACGAAAACCAGCTTTGCCCAGCAAGCGCACGCGCCCCCCAATGATAAACGATATGCAACAGTAAGTGGAACTGCGCACTCGTGAATTAAGGGCATCCTTACCCTGCACGCGTTTTCCCAGAGTTTGTCTATCGGTAAGATGGCCATCCCCGATCAGGTGTTGCTAAAGCCCGGCCCGCTAACCGAAAATGAATTGGAAGAGATGCGCAAGCACCCGGTTTACGGTTACGAACTGCTTGCTTCCGTTCCGTTTCTGAAGCCGGCCTTGGATATCCCTTACTGTCATCATGAACGTTGGGACGGCACAGGCTATCCGCGCGGCTTGAAAGGCGAAGCGATCCCACTGGCTGCGCGCATCTTCAGCGTGGTTGACGTATGGGAGGCACTGCGCTCAGATCGCCCGTATCGGAAAGCCTGGCCCGATTCACAGATTCGCAGTTACTTGTTGCAAAAGGCCGGTAACCAGTTTGATCCTCTGATCGTCAAACTGTTTGTGCGCATGATGTGGGGCGAGTAAGGCTATGCGCTCACCATCAGGTTGATCGGGTGCCGGCTCATTGTTTACCCAACTGCTTCAAGAATGCTTCGACCTCTGCGCGAGTGGGCAGAGCGGGAATAGCACCTGGGCGAGTGCAGGTAAGTCCGCCCACCACGATGGCATATTGAAGCGCCTCGTGCACGATCGACTCATCGACGGCCCGCAAGGAGCCAAGCCGTTCGCGTTCGGGCAACAGTCGCTGAATCATGGCTGCCATGAACCCATCGCCGGCGCCGGTGGTCTCTACCACGTTCACATCGACTGCCGGCAATTCGATCCGGTAATCGCCGTTGGTCGCAATGGCTCCTTTTGCTCCTCGGCTGATGACTAACAACTCGACCCCCCACTCTAGCACCGCCTCGATGCCGGCGTCGAGGTCGGTATGACCGGTGGCCGTCTCCCATTCCTCTTCGCTAATCTTGGCCAAATGACAATACTGGAACGAGTCGCGGATCACGCGTTGAGCTGTATTCACGTCTGGCCACAAGGTAGGCCGGTAGTTTGGGTCATAGCTGATCATCAACCCACGCTCTTGCGCACAGTGCAGCGCCTTGCGCTGCGCTGACGCTGCCGGCTCGTGGATGAACGTGATCGAGCCAAAGTGAAAACAGCGTGCGCCATCGAAGATGTGCGGGTCGATTTCATCTTCGCGCAGCATCATATCGGCGCCGGGGTTGCGGTAAAAGCACAGATCTTTGCGCCCGTCGTCCCATACTGCCACGAACACAGCCGTTGTACGGGCATGGGGATCAACAAAAATGTAGCGCGTGTCAATTTTGTCGGTAGATAGGCTGTCCCGCAGGTAGTCGCCGAATGGATCGTTGCCTACTTTGCTGACAAAGGCTGCCGACGTGCCGAGGCGCTGCAATGCAACGGCTACATTCGCCGGTGCGCCGCCGGGTGCTTTGATGAACCCCGGCGCTTGTGCCAGCGGCACATTCGTCTGCGTCGATACAAATTCAACTAACAATTCACCCATGCAAATGACGTCAGCCATAGCTCTCTCGTGTAAATCTTGTGGTGTGCTTGGGCTGATTCAGCGTAGCTAATCTATGCCGACTTGTTCGAGGCGTCAACTGATCGCGGACCAATGCGCCATGCCGCGCTTAATCGATCTGGCCGGACTTCAGCGGATTGGGGCTGTTCCCGTATCGGCCAGCCGGCGCTCCAATGCACTCAACAGCCGTTCTGGTGTTATAGGCAGCGTGTTCATCCATACGCCGGTTGCGTCGTAAATCGCCGCTACAACTGCCGGCGCCACCACCATAAGCGGCATCTCGGCCATGCCCCGGATGCCCATTGCGCCGTGCGGATCGGGGTTTTCCACGATGATCGATTCGACCACGTCGGGAATATCTAGGACCGAAGGAATTAGGTATGTGCTGAGCCGATCGGTCAGGACATAGCCGTCACGCTGGACAAAATGTTCTAGAGCTGTCCAGCCGAGACCCATCACAGCCCCGCCTTCAATCTGTCCGACCACCTGTTGAGGATTAACGGCGCGTCCCACATCGTCAGCGCACACCAGGCGCAGAACACGCAGCCGACCGGTCTCAGTGTCCACTTCGACCTCGGCACTTTGTGCTACATAGCCATAGGTGATATTTGGATTGGCCATTCCGGTCTCTGGGTCCATAGCCGTTGTCGGCGGGGCCCGATACACATAGTGCGCGCGTGCTGGGCGCTCTTCATCGCGCCATTTGTCCAACGCAGCGCTGGCTGCGCCGAATATGGCGTGCGCGGCCATGAAGGTCATGCGGGAAGCTGATGCCGACCCGCTGTTGCCACTGCTAGCTGTGTCGCTGACGACCAGCTCAATCTTGTTCATCGGCAGTTGCAGCGCCTGAGCTGCCACTTGCGCAAAGACGGTGTGCGCGCCTTGGCCACAGTCTGCGCCGGCGTGATATACCACCGCGCGCTCAATCTCACTATCACCGTGCAGCTCTACTGTGGCCTCGCAGCGCTCTGGAGCGCCAAACGAGAAGCCGATATTTTTGTGTCCGCAGGCAAATCCGCGTCCGATTCTCAATTGAGGATTGTGGATGGTGGATTTTGGATGAGCCTGAGTTTGCTCGGCGCAGCGTCGAATCACCTCGGCGATCGTACAGCCGGCCGGGACAGGCGTATTGTTGACCGTCAGGCTGCCTTCGCGCAGCGCGTTTTTCAAGCGCAATTCGATCGGGTCGATGTTGAGCGCAGCGGCCAGCTTGTTCATTTGAGTCTCGGCGACAAACAAGGCTTGTGGCGCGCCAAAACCGCGAAATGCCCCGGTCGGCAGGTTGTTGGTGACTACCGTTTGCGCATCGATTGCCACGTTCGGAATGTCATATGGCCCGACCGCCATCACCGTCGCATTGCCCAGCACTTTTGCGCTGGTATAGGCATATGGGCCGGCGTCGGACATCAGCTCAACCTGCGCGGCTACCAGCCTGCCGTCGCGCTTTGCCCCCAGCTTGGCGTGGAACCACATCGGGTGGCGTTTGTGATGGCCGATGATGCTCTCTTCGCGCGACCAGATGATTTTGACCGGCCTTCTCAGCTTCCATGCTGCCAGCGCCAAGATGATCTGTACGCTCATGTCCTCGCGCCCGCCAAATGCGCCGCCGATGGCCGGGTAGATCACCCGCACCTGCTCGAGTGGCAGGTTGAGCGCGTGGGCAATTTGTTGTTGATCTTCGTGCGCCCATTGACCGGCTACGATCACCGTCACCCGTCCTTGTTCGTCGATGTAGCCTAGCCCAGCTTCGGGTTGCAAGTAAGCGTGTTCCTGCGCGCCGGTGGAATACACGTCCTCGATGATGACATCGGCCTCGGCAAAGGCGGCTTGTGCGTCGCCCTTGCGCACTCGATATCGCTTGATTACATTATCGGGATAGAGCGGATGCAGTTGCAGCGCGCCCGGCTGAATTGCCTCGTGCATGGATGTGATGGCCGGCAGGTCTTCGTACTCGACGTGGATTAGCTCGCGCGCCTGAGCGGCGATGTCTTCGGTCTCGGCCACCACCAACGCCACCTTCTCCCCCACGTGACGCACCACACTGTCGAACAGCCTGGGATGTTGCGAGTTGGGATTGGTGATCGAAGCCGGCGTCTGATGGCTGCGGTCTGGAATCCGGTGTCTGACGTCCGCCCTCATCAACACCGGTGCATCGAAGGTGATCAATCCATACTCGTTGACCGGCACGTCTTCGCCGGTAAAGACAGCAAGCACGCCCGGCAGCGCCTCGGCAGCGCGCGTGTCGATCACGCGCACGCGCGCGTGAGGGCGTTTCGACCACAACACCTTTGCATACGCCTGGCCGGCCAGGTTGATATCGCCGGGGTAGAGCGCTTCGCCGGTCACTTTCGAGCGCGCATCGATGCGCGGGATTGAGATGCCGATTGCCATATTCAAGATTGTACGATTTTCAGTTCCACACTGAAAACCGATGAGCAGGCGGCGAATTCTCCGTCAACTGCTCCATCATCCGACTAGTGGCTGCTTTTCATGGCAGCGACGAATAGCAACACGATCAGGCTTGTAATCACTTCGGCATACAAGCTGAACCGAAAGCGCAGGGTGGTGGCCTGGGCTTCGGCTTGTCCGGCCCGCAATCGCCACAAGCGCAGCCGTGGCGCAATGACTTGTTGATGTAGCGCGCCGAATCCGATCAGCACCATCGAGCCGGCCAACTTGACCGACAGCGCGCGGCCGAAGTCCGTTTCGATCAAATCACTCAAGTCCCGCAAAAATGCCCCCGATTGGATCAAGCCGCTCACTCCCAGGCCGGCCACACAGAATATCGCCAACAACGAGAACCGATCCACGATATGAGACAGTGCGCCTAGCAACGCGCGATTGTTGATCACGGCCGGGATCAGGATGCAGGCCAAGACGGCTACCCCGCCCAACCAGCTTGCTGTTAGGGTCATGTGAAACCAATCGTTCAGGGTGTAAGGCAGCCAATCTGTCCGTGCGGCGCTGCGGCTTAACAGGCTTTGGGTGAGCAAAAGCGCCAACGCCGGCGCAATCAGCCAGCCGTTCACCTCGTGTCTTCTCCAGACGTGAACGGCGAGTATGCCCAATAAGCCCAAGCGCGCAGCCGTCAGCCATACTACCCGCCCATCCTCAAACACCGGCCACATGGCCAGCAAGAATAGAACAGAAGCGCCGGCGCTCATGGTTATCCAAATGCTCAGCCAGCGCCGATAGGCACCGAACGTTGCCTCAAGCAAGGGATGGGCTGCTGGCGAGCGCATCACCAACACCGGTACAACCACGCTGCCGGTCAACGCGGTGAACGCAATCAACACGACCCAGTGAACAAGCCATTCCATCTGCACTGCTATCTGCACTGCCTAGGCCAGAGTATAGAATGCTCTACCAATGATGAGCATTCCTCGCCGGGTATGGCTGGTGCGGCATGGTCAGACCGATTGGAACGCTGCTGGGCGATATCAAGGCATAACCGATCGGCCGTTGACCGAGTACGGTCTGCGGCAAGCGCGCGCCCTAGGTGAGTATTTCGCCGGCAGAAAGATCGATGCGGTGATTCACAGCGGCCTGGGCCGAACGGAGTCTGTCGCGCGCGCCATTGTCGGCTTGCATCGCATCCCCTGTTTGATCGATCAAGCATGGCGTGAAGCATCGCACGGTATGTGGGAGGGGTTGACTTATTCGGAGGTGGCACAACAGTATCCTCATGAAGTCGCCGCTCGTCTAGCCGACCCACTCCACCGCGCGCCGACAGGGGGTGAATGTTTGGCCGACCTGGCGGAGCGCATCATGGCCGCGTGGCGTGGGCTGGGCCGCGCACATGCCGGCCAGCGCATCGTTGTCGTGACCCATGCCGCTCCGATCCAGGTCGTTTTATGCACGTTGACCGGCGTCCCGTTGTCTGATCATTGGCGCTGGCGCATTGATTTGGGCAGCGTCACGGCCATCGACTGTTACGCCGGTGTCACCATCCTCCGCGCGGTGAATGTCGTTCCGCCAATCAAAAGATAGATGCACCATGTGCTCCGCCTGACATCGAGCAGAGGGAGCTTTATTCAGGTCTTCGGCGGCATGTCGTCAACCGTCAATCACAATGACCCAGTCCTGAATCAAGGGCAGAACAGGAATGCGCCAGCGACCCTCGGCGTTGGTTTGTATGGTTCCCAGAGAAATTTCTGCGCCGGTCTTAGGGTTGAACAAGAAAGCCGTGTGCGTGCTATGTGCTCCTAGGCCGGTCACCCAGTGGGATGGACTCCACGCGGCGATTGGGCGGGGGACGTATATCACGCGCACCCCGCCGGGGATGCCTGCGCAGTAGGGCGCCAAGTAGTGCTCCCCGATCGAAGCTGGTGTGATCCAATCCTGATGCGGTTCAAAGTGCTGCCAGGGGTATCGTTCAAGCAAGCGTCGGGCCAAGCCAAGCTGAGTCGAGCCTGGCAAACGCACTGCCTCTTGCCAGGGAATGTCGCCCCATGATGAGCCGTGAGGTGAGGGGCCAAATGGCTGACCGGGGTTGTTCAGTTGCCAAATGCCATTTGCGCCATACGTGAAGCCGGCTGCGCCGATTAGCATCGTGCTCCAGAACATGAAGCGCTGAATTTCTTCGCGACTGCCCTCCAATATGCCTTCGTAACACACTTCACCAACCATCGCCGGCATCGTCGGCGCTCGTTCTACTGCTGACCGAATACTGCTTACGGTGTTCGGGATGCTTTCGTAGCCGCCGTGTCCTGTTTGCAACATGTCGAAGTCAAGCACCGAGGGATCGTCTACCTGATCGCGTGCGTTGTCGGTAGGATGAATGGTAATGGGATGATGATAAGGGTCGATCTCACGCAGGTAGCGCGCCACTTCCGTCCAACCGGCCTTCTGCTTGAGACAATCTCCTTCTCTGTCTTCGGACAAGTAGTAGGGCATCGTGCCTTCTCCTGCTAGGCACCAAAACACAGGATATGCTCCCCAGCGTGCCACGAGGTAGCGCCAGTGTTGCTTGAGCTTGTTGACGCCCATCCAGGGTAGAAAGTAGCCCCAACACCCAACGATGCAAGGCACGAAGCCCGATTTGACCAGCCAGCGGATACGCAGATCTGCCATGTCGAAATAGGCCGGATTGATCTGCTCGAAATTCTCGCTCCACGGATAACCGGCTTCATTTGCGCCGCGTGGATCACGCCAAGGCATGTCGGGATACAAGCCGGCTACAATTTGGATCACTGAAAAGCCTTTGACTCGGCGATCGGCAGCCAGCATTTGAAAGTCATCTGGCCAGCTCAGTCGATTGCACAGCCCCATCCACCACGTGTCCCCCAGCCAGAAAAAAGGCGAACCATCGGCATACTGGAAGTGACGCTTGTCTGGGGCAACCTGGGGAAATCCGTGTTGAAGGAGGGGGTTCTGGCCGGCGTAGGGCTGTGCGATCACGGTGCCTGTATGGCCGTGCAAGCCGGCATTTGAGCGGTCACTGCAGACGGTCTCGAAGGTGTACACGCCAGGTTCAGGCGGCGCGAAACGAACGCGCCATTCATGATCACCGGCCCAAAAGGCCGGCACTCGCATGATCCTGCCATTCGGTGCGCTGAAGACCACATCCAGCTCAATTTGACTGAACGGGTCACTATATGCTGCGCTGGATCTGAACTCGAACTCGATTGCTGCATGGACACTAGCATGGTAAGAAAGCGGCATCAGATAACCTCCAACAAAGTGAATACATCGCGGATGGTGGATGGCGTGTTGTGCGTGGCTGACGCACTTGCCTTACGCTGAGAGTTGCCCCTTACCTCACATGCCGGCCAGTTGTAGAAACGCTTCACACATGGCGGCAATGGCTTCTGGGCGATGACCGGCGCCGGCCGGGTCGGTGTACCAGCGGGCAATAAAGCCGCCCTCAGGTCGGCCCAGTGTGTGCACCATGCGCCGACAGTACGCGCGTATCTCATCGAGTGTTCCGAATACCATTGTCCGCTGGATGTCAACCGGCGCGTAGAATGTCAGTCGGCCGCCGAAGCGCCTGCCTAGCAATTCCAGCCCCATGTTTTCCTGTTGATCCATGTGGATCACATCGAGTCCGATTTCGATCAAGTCATCGAGGATGGCGACAATATGGCCGCAACTGTGTAGGAAGGTGAACAAGCCGGCGTCATGAGCAGCCTTGAATATGCGAGCGTAGCGCGGCTTCCAGATCTCGCGCCATTTACGTGGGTCGATCATCAGTCGGTTTTGCAAGCCCCAGTCGTCGCCGATAATGAAGCCGTCAAAACCGGCGTTGGCGTATTGCTCGATGGCGTACAGATTCATCTCCACCAGAATATCGATCAGCCGTCCCAGTTGAGCCGGCGCGTCGTAAATGTCTGTCCAGGTGTTGTGCAGGCCGCGAATGAAGTGCAGCCGCTCGTAGATCGACAAGCCGTGGCCGAGCAGGAATTTGTCGCCGGCTTTCTGGCGTGCGCCGGCCACCTCGACCCAGCGGCGCGGCTCGCGGATGTCGGGCACGGGCAGCCGGTCAAAGTCGGCCCAGTCTTTCAGCGGGAAATCCTTGACTTCGCCAAGCATCGACACGCCGATGTTCTCCCACACAGCGCCCCATTCATCTATCCCGCTTGGTGGGCGATGATCAGGTGAGGGGGTCATGCCGGCCCAGGTGATATCAGTGCCATACGGCTCAGGCAGATCAAAAGGCAGGCGGGGTGGGGTTTGAAATCGAATAGCGCGCGCAACGATCTCGCGGCGGGTCACAGAGGGTGACGTTGTTTCCATATCAGCCTCCCTCCACGGAGACCAGGCCCTATACAATCA
>JANWVJ010000129.1 GCA_025056895.1 Thermoflexales bacterium | reverse complement strand
GTAGACGAGGCGCTTCCTCCAATCACCTCCTAATCGGACACGCAACTACACACTGCAGAGTGAACCTGATGGCAGGGACAAAATTCTCTGCTATTTGACCTATTGACTCAGGACACTTTTAGACTGTGCCAGTGAATTCGGACCGGGTCGCACGCATAATACGATGCACGTCTTAAGATGTCAAGTTGGAGTAAAGAACAGTGAGGTCGGGCCATTGACACAGATGCGCCGTTTTCATATACTCGCGCCATCAACTGAATAACAGAAAGGCGACGATCAAGAAGAGTACGCCGCGCAGAAGCGAACAGAGAGCCCGGCCTTGTGCTGAAAGCCAGGTGCGTAGAGCGCAGCGGAATGGACTTGGGAGCTGCAATCTGAACCCAAGCACATCCTAGTGCCTGTTAGTAGGAAAGCCGGAGCCATCACCGTTACAAGATGGAGCGCATGATTGTGCGCGGAATGAGTGCACAAGCGCCGACCTTGAGCAGCCAATACGCCGGTCGGCATTGTGAAGCAGGGTGGCACCACGAGCAAACATCTCTCGTCCCTTCGGACAGAGATGTTTTTGTTTATCCGTGCGAAAGCGAACTTAAGGAGTGTGTGTGTCTAGGCAAACCAAACTGACGATCAAACCTTCCGTGGATGAGATGCGCGCCATGAGCAGGTGCGGCAACCTGATCCCGATCTTTGGGGAATTGCCGACCGATCTCGATACGCCGGTTTCACTCTATCTGAGGTTGGCCGGCGATGATCCGTCTTTCCTGCTGGAAAGCGTGGTAGGCGGCGAACGTGTAGCACGTTACTCGTTCTTGGGCGTGCGATTGGCACAGGCCCTTGTGCTCAACGGTCAAGCCCTAACGCGCCGAACGTTAACGGGGGACACGGTGCACGTCGAAGCAGTGCCCATTCCCGCGCCCCGGCTTAGCCCAATCGATCCGCCGCGCGCCGGCGATGTGCTCGATGCGCTGCGGGCCGAAATGCAACGCTATCGATTTGTACCCGCGAGCGGCTTGCCGCGCTTCTGTGGCGGATTGGTGGGCTACACCGGCTATGATGTCGTGCGCCAATTCGAGCGTCTGCCAACCACGGCGCGCGACGTGCTAAGGGTGCCTGATGCCGTGTACTTCCTAGTTGATACATTGGTGGTGTTCGATCATGCGCGCAGCACGTTGCTGATCATCGCAAACGCACACATCCCCGACGGCGCATCTGATGAAGACATTGCAGCAGCATACGAAGACGCGGTCGCCCGCATCAAGACCATTCGTGCACGCTTGGACGCACCGCCAGCCGCGCTGACGCCAAATCCGCTGGCCGTGTGCACACCGACCCGTGCGAACAAAACTCAGGCCGAGTACGAACACATGGTACTGGACGCCAAGGAACATATCAAAGCTGGCGACATCTTCCAGGTGGTGCTCTCGCGCCGGCTAGAGCGCCGCAGTACCGCCCATCCATTCGCCATCTACCGCGCCTTGCGGATGCTCAATCCATCGCCATGGATGTTTTATTTTAACTTCGGCAAGCTGCTCGACCTGCCATGTGGGCCGCTGCGTGTGATCGGCGCCTCGCCTGAGATGCACGCTCGCTTCGAGCACGGCCTGGTTACAGTGCGACCGATTGCCGGCACCCGTCCGCGCGGCGCAACCGAAGAAGAGGACGCGCGTCTGGCCCAGGAATTGTTGGCTGATCCAAAAGAGCGCGCCGAACACGTCATGTTGGTTGATCTAGGGCGCAACGACATCGGGCGCGTCGCACAATACGGCAGCGTGCGGGTAGATGATCTGATGGTCATCGAAAACTACTCACATGTGATGCATATTGTTAGCACTGTGCACGGGCGCGTGCGCGACGGGCTAGACGCATTCGATGTTCTGCGCGCGACCTTTCCTGCCGGCACGCTCACCGGGGCGCCTAAAGTGCGTGCGATGGAGATCATCGAGCAACTCGAAGGCGAACGGCGCGCCCTGTACGGCGGCACGGTTGGCTACTTCTCGTTCGATGGACAAATGGACACGTGCATCACCATCCGCACCATCACGATGTGCGGCGACATGTGCTATGTGCAGGCCGGCGCCGGCATTGTCGCCGACAGCAACCCTACTGCCGAATATCACGAGACGATGAACAAAGCCCGCGCCCTGATGGTCGCGATAGACGAAGCGGAAACCTGAGCCGGGCTTGAGCGATTGAGTCATTGTGGGATCGACGATTGATTCACGCACGCTCCTCTGAAATCTAATTACTGACTACTGACCTATGATTGCCGTAATTGATAACTACGATTCGTTCACCTACAACTTGGTTCAGTATCTAGGCGAGCTGGGCGCAGACTTACGAGTGTTCCGCAACGACCAGGTCACTCTGGATGAACTGGAGCGGCTGAAGCCAGCTGCGTTCGTGATCTCACCGGGGCCGGGCACACCCGAACAGGATAGCGGCATCAGCAACGATGTGATTCGTACATTCAGCGGACGTGTGCCGATCCTCGGCGTGTGCTTAGGCCAACAATGTATGGGACACGTGTTCGGTGGCCGCGTCGTACGCGCGCCGCGCCTGATGCACGGCAAAACATCGTTGATTTATCACAACAACCGAGACCTGTTTAAGGAACTGCCCAACCCGTTCGAGGCCACGCGCTATCACTCACTGATCGTTGAAGAGCCACTGCCGCAGGTGTTGGAAGTGACCGCGTTCACCAAAGAAGGGGAGCTGATGGGACTGCGCCATAAAAGTCACCCGACATTTGGCGTGCAATTCCACCCTGAAAGCGTACTGACCAAACACGGCAAACAGTTGCTGGCCAACTTTTTGGCCATGATCTGAGGAGCGACGCCCGGCGAGCAGACGGATATCATGAGGCGGCGTGCGAATGGCCGCCGATCTCACACGCTTTAAGTGCACACAGGTCAAGAGATGATTCAGCAAGCACTCTCCAAGCTATTCAGCCATCAGTCGTTAACCGCCGAGGAAGCTGAGGCGGTGATGGATAGTATCATGTCCGGCGCAGCCACGCCGGCGCAAATCGGCGCCTATCTAGCGGCGCTGCGGATGAAAGGGGAAACGGTAGATGAAATTGTGGGCAGCGCGCGCGCCATGCGCGCCAAATCGATGCGCATCCCCACCCGTCGGACAAACTTGGTGGACACCTGCGGCACAGGCGGCGACCGATCAGGGACGTTTAATATCAGCACGGCGGCAGCGTTTGTGGTAGCCGGCGCTGGCGCGCCAGTCGCCAAACACGGCAATCGCGCAGCTAGCTCACAATCTGGCAGCGCGGATGTGCTGGTCGCGCTAGGCGTCAACATCACCATCACACCGGAGCAAGTCGGGCGGTGCATCGACGAGATCGGCATCGGCTTCGCTTTTGCTCCGACACACCATCCGGCTATGAAGCATGCCGCCGGTCCACGGCGCGAGATCGGCGCGCGCACCATCTTCAACTTGCTCGGCCCACTCACCAACCCGGCCGGCGCCACACGCCAATTGCTCGGCGTGTTCAATCGCAGCCTGACCGAAACCATCGCTTACGTGCTGCGCGATCTGGGCGCAGAACGTGCGATGGTGGTCAGCGGTCCGGATCATGTGGACGAGTTGATGACAACCGGCGTGAACCGAGTCAGCGAATTACGGGACGGCCAGGTGCAGAGCTATGAGATCGATCCGCATGAGTACGGCTTCAGCTTCGTTTCGTTGGACGAGCTGGGTGGCGGCACGCCCGAATTCAACGCTTCGATTGTACGAAGTGTGTTGGAGGGACGTGCAACACCGGCCCGCCACAACGTCGTGGTGTTGAATGCAGCCGCGGCGCTCTACGTGGCCGGCCTGGCCGGCGATCTGCGCATAGGTATCGAGCAAGCACAAGAATCGATCCACAGCGGACGGGCGCTGGAAAAGCTCAATCAACTGGTGGAGATGACTAACCACCTTGCAGGATGAACCAGGCCCTTCAACGTTCAATCTGAATGTTGCCGACGACAATCAGACTGTCGGGCAACCACTCTCCTTGCGCATTGCGGGCTGGCAAGCGTTGGTGTGTGTGCGTGTCATACATTCCTATCTTGACGCGATACAACCCGGGTTCAGCGTCGGCGCGAATGGGGAGCACAAACTGATCAGGCACGATATCCCCGGCCAGCCAGTGCTCGGTCGGAAAGCGACCGTTGCGCGGCGGCGAGTCACGTTGGGCAATCAACTGCCCTTGATCCGAAATCACGTGCACAAAGCCGGTGTAGGACTTGGCCACATCCGCCGGTGCGCGCCAGACGAGCGTGAGCGTGATGACACCGCCGGGTTTAGGCTGGCCGACCACGTTCGCTTCGACCACCTCTGCTACGTCGCCCAGCCTGAATTGCGCCGGCTTATCCCGCCAAGGACGAGCCATCACCTCATTCATGTGCACCGGCAACGCACCAAAGAGTGCATTGCACAGACCCTCTCTTTCACACATAGCCGTCAAACCGTTCTTGTCGCCCGGCCTGCGCCACGACACTTGAACAGCAATCCGCGTCGGCACATCCCAAGCGGGCATCGCCCACAACCCGTATGTATCGGCAAACGTATCACCGGCTTTCCAATCGCTGGTGGGAAACGTGCCCCTGCCCGGCGTGTACAGCCGTTGCATTTGAAGCGAGCGTCCATCTATGTCGTACACATCGATCACCAGCAAGTAATCGTCTGAGAGTGGCTTGAGCGCCCGCCAGTACAGCGTGAGCGGGATCACTTCACCGAAGCGCACATGCGAGCGCGGAAAAGAATGCCCTAACAACTGGATCGAATCACCAAACGTGATCCGCTGTGGCACTTGGATACCGTCCGGCAAGGCCACCGGATCGAGTAGCGTTGGCGGGCGATAGGCGGGCAACAGCACAACCCATGGCGTCATCAATGCTATGGCGGTAATCCAACCGAGAGAGAGGGCAGAACCAAGGCGATTGAGCGGCCGGGGCAGAGAATCCCATCCTATCGCCGTCAGGATCGCAGCACCGGACAAGGCCGGCATCAAGAAGCGCCCGATCAATAGACTGAAGTCGTTAGAAATCACAGAACGCACAAACGGCGCAAGGCCGACACATACAACAAACAGCAGCGCTAACAAAATCGGAACTCTCAGAGGGCGCTGTCGAAGTGCGAGTGCCAGACCGAGCAGCGCAGCAAGAGCCGGCGCAATCAAGATGTCGTACCAGACTTCGGGCATACCGACCGTGCCCCAACCGAACGCGCCGATTGTGGTGCGAAAAACAAACTGCGCGACGTGCGGCAGCCCTTCAAAAGCGCCCAGCGAGAGAGGCAAGCCGATAGACAACAGATCGGGTTGGTCAGGCAGAGCGGTCGTCACCAGGCCGGCGGTCATGTCAAGCGCCGAATCAAATTGCCGCACCACACGACCATCAGACAGAATGACGGCCAACATACACAAGACTGCAAGCAGCGCCAGAAAGTGCGTCAGGGCTGGTCTGACGCTAGACCAGCCCAAACGGCGATCGCGCCACAGTTGCAGTGCGACTACCAGGCCGGCGAATAGAAACAGGGCTATGGCCGAATCTTTGGTCAAAGCCGCGCCGGCCAGAGCAAATGCCAGGGCGACATAAAACTTGCGCCGGGCACGCGGATCGGGGGTGACCCACAAGCCGGCAGCGACGGCCAACGTCAGCGAGCCAAACAGGCTGATCGCCGGATCGTTGCTGATCACTCCGCTCAAAAATAAAAACATCGGCCACACAGCATAAATAGCCGTAGCCAGCAAGGCGGCCCGCATACGGTCCGGAAAGAACGTCTTGGCAGCGACGAATGTCAACACCACGCCAGCAGAGCTGAGCACCAGGGTGACCAGACGCGCCAAGCGCAACGCCAGCGCCGTGCCTCGATAAGGGAAACGATCGATTTCGCGCTCCGGCACAACCCCCCAGCGCAGGCCGTATGCAAAACGCGGCTGAAGATTGTCAGACGTGTCCACCGCCCCGATCACCGGCGCAATGAGCGCATAGTAGAGTGGCGGTTGATGAGACTCATCAAACTGTGGAGTCAGGCGCCGGCCAACGAGCGGCAGGGCACGATGGAGGGCAATGTAGCGCGCATAAGCGTAGTGGCCGTTTTCGTCATAGGATTCCCAGATGGGTGTATTGAGAGAGTACGCTGCTCCTAAAGCAAGGTGAACCATCACCAGCACAACCATGACAAAGCCCGGACGTGTGAACAGGGCTCGGCTCCCTCCTGTTGCCTGTGTGCGGCCCTTTTTAGCGGTTAAAAGATGCATTCAGCCGGCTATTCTACACAAGCACATACGTGCAGATGCATTTTCCAATCGGGGCAAAGCCGGCGACTGGAAGTCACAGACTGTTTGAGGCAAAACCGGCGGAGGTCGGCTTTACGGGTGCTGCGGGCAAATTCATCCGCCCTGCAACAGCTCATGCTGCCTCCGGCAAAAATGCACCCCTTTGCAAGGAGCAGAGCACCATGAACGTCTGACATTCGGTTGCATCGATGCACCACAATCTATCTCGACAATTTTGAACACCTGTTCTAGAATGGCTTCATGCCGACCGACTTCAGCGCAGTGCGTGCACAGATTGACCGCGCAACCGAGCGGGTTCGTTCTGCCGAGGCAGCGCGCCGCATCGAACTTGAACGTCTGCGGCAAGTATTCGCGCCGGCGTTCGATGGCGCCATGCTCACAGCAGCGTGCGTCGCCGTCGCGGGCGACGTCAGTTTGCGCTGGAACGGGGCGCTGTTTAACTTGGAAGAAGGCATCAACCGTTTCATCCCCTTTGGTGAAGAACCAAAGCGATATGTCTTGTTGGCGTCAGATGGCTCTCAGATCATGCCGGATCGGCATCGTGCAGTGCTGTTCGCCGTCATTCAAATCGCCTGCGCCTGCATCCCTTATGGCATCCAGGCAGACGTTTCACCGACCCTGACACAAGCGTTGGCTTTAGCAGACGAGCGAGATGTGCGCATCTTGGCTGAAGATGAGTTAATTCGCCCTGGCGCTGATGAGATATTAAGCAGCGGGGAAATCGCCCTAGAGCGCGACCTGCGCGAGATCGAAGTGCTGGCCGAGCGGTGTGAACGGTTCTGGCGCGCCGGCGCACCAGTAATCGCGTTAGCCGACGGCTCACTTGTGCCTTTTGCCCTGCTCAACGACGGGCGGCTGCGCCCCGGCGATGCACGTCTGAGCCGCCTGATCACGGCGCTCGACCGGCTGCGCGAGAGCAAAGCGATTGTAGCCGGCTACATCGCTCGACCCAGCAGTGACGCGCTGGTGCAAACCTGCCGCCTGGCCGGCGTGCAGGAAACCGATGCGCCGGCGTTCATTCGTCGAGCAGGTAACTTGCCACGCGCTTTACTCGATCGCCATGTGCTAGAAGCGGTTCTTCCGTTCGGTCACCGCACGGCCTGCTTCACCCCGACCTGGACGCTCAACGGGCCGGACTATCTGGGCCGCGCGCATCACACCATGCGCGCGTTCTACCTGAATGTGGGTCGCGGCCGACCTGAGATTGCGCGGGTCGAACTGCCGGAGTGGTGCGCAGACCCTGCCAGCCTCAATACCCTCACCGGAACGTTAGGCCGGCACTGCCGAATGGGCGGCGGCTACCCGTTCATCTTGAAAGCTGCCCACGAGCGAGCTGTGTTGACCCGCCAAGACCAACACGAAATCGAGCGTCGGCTACACAGTGAACTCCAACGCCAGGGGATGTTCGCCATACCTTCAAGCAAACAAGAAGCAAAAGAGAAAAGATAAGCATGGAACGGTTGCTCACTTCGACCGGTTCGGATGAAGTTGAACCGATTAGCTGGGACAGCGCCGGCCAAAGCACAGCGCGCCGGGCGATGATCGGTCGGATTATCCGCGCCAATATGCGCAGCTTCGTGTTCGGGACACGCGTGCCGGAAAGCGATGTGCCGATCTTCGGCGCATTGGTCAAAACGCGCCTCACCCACCGTGAGGCGACCATCTTTGGGTTGATCTACGACATCGCCGTAAACGAAGACGACGACGGCATGACGCGCATGTTGTCGGTGGCAGAGGATGTACGTGAAGAGGACATTGCCTGGCAGCGCAGCCGGCTGATCCCGCTCAACGTACACGTGCTGTGCGTGGGTTACCGAGAAGCGAATGGGCTCATCCGCCATCAGTTTCCGCCCCAACCACCCGTAGCGCTCAACGAGATCGAATGTTGCACAACAGAGGAAATCGCGCGCTTCACCGAACGCTTAGATCACTTTCAGTTGGTGCTTGAATCGCGCGATGCGCCGTGCGACGAGCTGCTGGCGGCCAGCATCTCGCAGGCGGCAGCAGCGCGACCGGCCGGACAACGGCGCAGCTTTGTGATCGAGTGTGGCCGAGAACTGGCACGCCTGTTGATGGGTGACACACTGCGCCTCGAACGCATCTTCAGACGCATTCAGTGGAATGAATCAAGTGGGTGAACACGTCCGACATGCCAGAAACGTCTTTCAACCTGAATGACCTGCTCAGCGATCGCAACCCGTTGGCCTCCCTCGGCCGCGCACAGGCATCGGAGCGGACAGGCCGGCGGCGGCTAGGGGTCGTTGTAGGCGGTTCCCTAAACGACGGCTTGGAAGTGAAACTCGACCGCGACACCCTGATCGAAGGACTCGCCGTCGGCGCATACGTCACCATCG
>JANWVJ010000128.1 GCA_025056895.1 Thermoflexales bacterium | reverse complement strand
GGTGTGATCACGCGCATCAATTTCCCCACCGGCCCCGGTGTGCGCGTGGAGAGCGGCGTGTACGAAGGCTTTGAGATTACGCCTTACTATGATTCGATGATTGCAAAGGTGATCTGTTGGGGTGACACACGCGCCGAAGCCGTGATGCGTATGCGTCGCGCTCTGAGCGAGTTTCGCGTGATGGGCGTGAAAACGAATATTCCTTTTCACTTGCAATTGATCGGCAGTCTGCGCTTTCAAGCCGGCACCTTTGATACACGCTTTGTCGAAGATCGTTTTGCCCTCGAGGAGCAGGAGCCGCCCCATCCTGACATTGCTGCGATTGCGGCTACCTTCGTCGCCCATCAACGCGGCCAGCAAACCACCAGTCGAATTGACCGGCGCGAGCAATCGGGCATGTCGCGCTGGAAGTGGAGTCTGCGCCGCTGACTGCCGCATCTGACATCAAGCCATGCGCAGCTCTCCTCAGCGTCTAGCTTGGGCGGTGTTGATTGCATCCTTCTTGGTGTGTTGCGCGCTGACGGTTGGCGTGCCTACTGCAGCCTGGTCGTTCATTAATAATGCTACCGTGTCGCCGACTATGACAGTCAAGCTGCAAGCCGGCCGCACGATTGCCTATTGCCCACCTGCTGTTGAAGCAGACGCACGCGTCGTTAGCCAGGAAGGTCGCGCCCTGGAGGAGGGATGCACGGCTATTGTCGATCGGGACACGCAATCCCAAGGATTGTTGACGATCGCTGCTGAAGCCTCACCCGATGCAATCGTCAACGTTCAGTTGTATTCCGGCGCACGTGTAACAATTGAGCAAGCCCGACTGCCCCGCTTTGATACCTTGTCTTCCTCGCCGGCGACGTTTGTCCTGCGTCTACAAGCCGGCCGCATTCAGGTTCAGCGCCACACCTATCCCGGTCACGCTGTGCGTTTGGTTGTTAAGACTGACCTGGCAACTACGACGCTTGATGTTGGCTCTTATTCGTTCGAGGCCTCGGTTGACCAAACCATAGTCGTTGCGCGCGAAGGGGCTGCCTGGGTGGTTGCAGCCGATAACAAAACTATCGTGCTCCGAAACGACCAACGCACTGCCGTTACCAGAGCGGGTGGTTTGCAGGGCATTCTGCCGCCAGCGCGCAACCTGGTCATTAACGGCAACTTTCAGCAGCCCCTGGAAATCGACTGGCAGATGATAACCGATGTATCGCCGCGCGGAGGTAAGCCCGGCGTAGTTAGCCTGATTGGCGCAAGCGGCAATATGTCGCTACTGCTGGATCGCTCCGGTGCAGGGTTGGGGTGGGGACGCACCGGCGTCTGGCAGCAGATCAACGAGGATGTCTCCGGTCGCCGCTCGTTGCAATTGCGCCTTGAGTTCGCCATCCTTTATCAAGAGTTGTCTGTCTGTGGCGGATATGGCAGCGAATGTCCACTCTTCGTCAAGCTGATTTACACAGACCGCAGCGGCGCCGAGCGTGAGTGGACGCAGGGCTTCTATGCCGACGGGGTTCCGAACGATGTCCTGCCCGATGAAATCATTACCGCCCCTCTACCTCGTAACAAGCATGTTGCCAAGCGCTTAGGCCAGCGTGAACTGTTTGAGTCAGAAGATTTGTTGGCGACGGTGCCTGAGCTGCAACAGGTTCGTTCGATTTGGATTTATGCCGAGGGCCACGGCGTGCGCACACAAGTGTATTCGGTCGAGCTGTTGATAACGGATTAGCGGTTCGGATACAGCCGAATAGCGAAGCCGGCTAGGGCTGGCGACAGCCTGCTCTATACGCTATTCGTCATTTCGTAACCAGAGCAAGTCGATCGGTAACTGAGGCTGAATTTCTAGCTTGCCTTTGTAATCCACCAACACCCCCTGCACGGCCAGCCGATCCCCCGCTGTCACTGTTTGCGAGAAGGGCCAGCTAAACCAAGCGTCGAATGCAACGACGCTGATTTGGTTGCCCGTCTCGTCCTCGATTTCGAGCAGCGCTCCTTGTTTGATCTCTCGAATATCGGTTAATTGTCCTGCTGTGGCAACCCAGTGACCGACTAGATCATGATTGAAGGCGCTGATCGGTCGCAAGTCGAACCCGTGTGCAACTGTGTTCGATCGAGCTGGTATCGCGAAAACGTGATCGGCGCGAGCAGGCAAAACTTGACGCCGGCCTCGGTACTCGCCGACGCTGCCGGTGACGGTGATCCAATCTCCAACAGCAATTTCGGGCGGCATGCCAAACACGGCTTGTAAGCTGAGAGGGATCAACATGTCTGCTTCTGCGTCTCCCTGTCGCAATGTGACCACTCGTAGGAAGTCGCCCACGCTGCGCAGCCTGCGCGCCTGGCCGGCCACGGTCACGCGGCTGCCCAGCGCTGCCGCGTCCAGCGCTGCCAGATCAAGCAGCCTGGCTTCGTGCGTCGTCAACCACAATGCATCGGCTACATTAAGTGTGAGGGATGGCTCGTCGTCCCGTATGCGCAGTGTGCCTTCTACGATGACCTGGTCGCCCGGCATCGGCAGTCGGCTTTGATTCAATAAAGCCTTCACTGTCGAACGGTAGGCTGCTACACGCATTTCCCCGCCGCTGTCTCGTAACCGAAAGGACAGGTACTCCCGCTCTGAATCCAGGCTTGGGTAATCGATCACAATACCTTCGACTCGCACATAGGCAAAGTTCATCGAGGGCGCAATTGAGCTAATTAGGGTCACCGGGCGTGCAGTGGCCTGAGAGGCCAGCACTAGCGCAGCTACACCGGTGACGGCCAGCAGCACAGTGAGGACTTTGAGCAGCCGCATCCTATCTTTTCGGATGGAGGACGGGACAGTCGATTTGCCGTCCGAGTCGCACGGTCATCAGTTCGATGGCGGTGGAACAGGCATACTTTCGACCGCTGTAGTTGTCCACTTATCTCCTTCATCAATCAGCATGATGGGGATGCCTTCTTTGATCGGATATTTACGCGGGCATGTTTGGCATATGAGCCAGCAATCTTTGTGCAGCACCAGCCGGCCAGGGTCGTCACCCGGTTGACGGGTTGGGCCGGATACACAATATGGGCAGCGCAGGATTGCGAGCAGTTCAGTGCTAACTTTTGCCATGGTCATGGAAACTCCTCAACTGTAGAACTTTGTTAAAGGCAGCGATGGGAAGCGGGGCGTGTGCAACCTCACCCGGTGCGCCCTGCGCCTTGTTATTTGCGGCGCTGATCATATCATCGGCGCTCCAACAGCGGGTTGGCTTGAGGCCAGTTTGGCTAGGCGGGTAATGACTTCCATCAGCCGGCCTTTCCAAACTTCCAGTGGCCCGCTGCGCAAGAAGCTGAGTTGCCGGCGGCCTATGATTGCTCCTTCGCCAAGCAGTTGCTCGACTTCGGTTCGATCCAACTTCTCGATCGTGCCGGCACGGATGACAAACCGATTGCCCTCGGTGGTGATCGAGTGCGCACCAAGCGCGGTGGCGTGCAACTTGAGCCGCGCTTGATACGTTAGGTTCAACACCGGTTGAGGCAGTTTGCCGAATCGGTCACGCAACTCATCCTCGAACTGCTGTACTTTCTCTTCAGTGTCCAAACTGGCGACGCGCCGATAAAGCTGGACACGCAGCGCAGGGTCGCTCACATAGCTCTCCGGCAAGCCTACTGTCAACGGCAGGTCAATCGTTATTGCGTGCGGCTCTGGGGCCGGCGGGGGCGTCCCATCGCGCAGCGCACGCAGCACATTGATCTCGCGCGAGAGCAGGCGTGTGTATAAATCTAGCCCGATGCTGGACACGTGGCCACTTTGCTTGGGGCCGAGGATATCGCCTGCGCCACGTAGCTCTAGATCGCGCATGGCAATCAGGTAGCCTGCTCCTAGGCCGGCGATCTCGCGTAGCGTGTTCAGCCGCTCTCGCGCTTCGGGTGTCATGCGCGCTTTGCGGTCGTATAAGAAGTAGCCGTAGGCCTGAGTGGTCGAGCGACCCACTCGCCCGCGCAGTTGATATAGCTCGGCCAGCCCGAAATGATCTGCCCGATCCACGATGATCGTATTCGCGTTAGGAATGTCCAATCCGTTTTCGACGATGTTGGTGCACAGCAAGATGTCGATCTTGCCGTCGGCGAAATCGCTCATCACACGCGCCAGGCGCTTTTCATCCATCTGGCCGTGGGCAATTGCCAGCGTCGCGTCGGGGATCAGCCGGCGCAACTTCTGTTCGATCAGATGAATTGAGTTGATGCGATTGTGAACGAAGAAAACTTGTCCATCGCGATCAAGTTCCCGCCGAATCGCTTGCTGCACAATCAGGTCATCGAAGGGTCCGATGTAGCTGATGATCGGCAGCCGTTCAGCAGGAGGCGTTTCAATCCGACTGATGCTGCGAATACCGCTTAAACTGAGATAAAGCGTGCGCGGGATAGGTGTTGCGGTCAGCGTAATAACATCTACGCCGGCGCGCAACTGCTTGAGCTTCTCTTTGGCCCGAACACCAAAGCGTTGTTCTTCGTCGATGATCAGCAGGCCGAGTTGTTTGAAGCGCACGCGGTGGCTCAATAAGGCGTGGGTTCCGATCACAATATCCACGCTGCCATCGGCCAGCTTATCCAATATGGCGCGCTTCTCGGTCGGCGAGCGGAAACGCGACAGCACTTCAATCACGACGGGATAGGCCGCCAGGCGGCGCGTGAAGGTTGCCCAGTGTTGCTGCGCCAGCACTGTGGTCGGCACAAGCACGGCTACCTGAGTTCCGTCCTGCACGGCCTTGAATGCTGCGCGCAGCGCCACTTCGGTTTTGCCGTAGCCGACATCGCCACAGATCAAGCGATCCATCGGCCGGCTGCTTTCCATATCCGCTTTTACTTCCTGGATGGCGCGCAGTTGATCTTCCGTCTCGACGTATGGAAAGCTGGCTTCTAGCTCAGCTTGCCAGGGTGTATCAGGGCTAAACGCGCGTCCGGCGGCCAGCTCTCGCCGTGCGTATAGCTCCAACATCTCGCGAGCTACTTCGGCGGCAGCCGCGCGTGCGCGATGCTTGGCTTGCCCCCACTCCGGCGCGCCGAGTTTGCTCAGCGCCGGCTTGGCATCATCGCTGCCCACGTAACGCGCAATCCGATCCAGTTGGTGCAGCGGCACATACAACCGATCGCCTTCGGCGTACTCGATCAGCACGTACTCTCGCTCACCTTCAGCCGGCGCCTGCGGCGTGCCGGTGTTTACAGTCAGCGTGACCAGGCCACGGTAGATGCCAATACCATAGTCCTCATGCACGACGGCGTCGCCGGGTTGCCAGTCTGAAAATGCTCGCTCAGGTGCCAGCCGGCTCTTGCGCGGTGCGATCCACGGTTCGGGCCGCACATGGCCGAAGAGTTCGGCGTCCGTGATGAGCATGAACGGCTGCGCTTGGCTGTGTTTGTCATCCGCCGGCGTGCCGAGGCCAAAGCAGAAACCGGCCGGTAAGGCGGCCGTTACGAAGATGGGTGAGCCGTGTGGCAGCTCCACCAGGCGATCGACGGCTGCAATCGGCCCGTACCGCTCTGACCAGACCTCGGCCAGCCGTTTTGCTTGCCGCGAGACGACCAGGATGGCCGGCGCACGAGCGGAGTGCTCGGCGCCCATCCTGCGCTGGGTCTGGATATACTCCAACAACGGGGTCAGTTGGCCGGCAAAGTGCGGCGTAGGTGTGAACACCGCTGCCGGCAGTGTGGCGCTCAACGTGGCCTGGACTTCAGCGCTGTGGCCCAAGATCAATTCTGAGCAGCGCCGGCGGCTTACAAAATCTCCCCAGCTTAAGTAGCCGGGTGTGGTGATTTGTGTTGGATCGACGATCAGCTCCCGCTCGCGCTGTGCCCGCTCTTCCAGCTCGCGCCACGCCTCGCGTAACGCTTCTTCATCGTCGATGATGAGCAAACCGTTCTCGCCCAAGTAGTCGATCAAACATGCCGTCGATTGCGGCGCAGACAACTGCGGCGCAGATAACGGTGCAATCGGCGCGCTTTCCAGCGGCGTGATGACAAGCCGCCGAATGCGCTCGTGGCTGCGTTGAGTGCCTGGATCAAACAAACGGATTGAGTCGATCTGGTTGCCGAACAGTTCAATGCGCGCCGGCCAGGGTAGGGCAGGTGGCCATATATCAATGATGCCTCCGCGTCGGCTGAAAGCGCCGATCTGCTCGACCACAGACTGGTGTTCGTAGCCGATGTTGACCCAGTGTGCGAGCATCGCTTCGAGCGCCAGAGTTTGGTCTTGCTGGATGACCCGCAGGCCGGCTTTAAACCGCCACGCCGGCAGGGTGGGATGCATGAGCGCGCGCGGGCTACTGACGATAAGCGCAGCGCCTGAGTTTTCGTGAGCCGGCGCGGCCAAATGTGCCAGCGCCGCGCTGCGCTGGGCCGTGATGTCGGCTACCGGCGCCACGGTGTCATAGAAAGCGGTGTTCGGCTCCGCAAAGCGCAGCACGCACGTGTCGTTTTCTACGAGTAGGCGCAACGCATCGGCTGCCGACCGCGCCATCTCTACTGAAGACGTGACATAGACGATCGGTCGTTTCAGCGCATGGTGCAGCGCCGCGACCACAGGCGCGCGCGCAGGTCGCGGCAGGCCGAGCGGCCTGTGCGCGTGAAGTTGACTTTCACGTAATGACTCAACCAGCGCCTGAATTTCAGGCGCCGTCAAGATAAGCTGGGTAATGCCGAACAGAGACACAGCCTGATGATTGTATGCCGGTTTAGGGCGCGGCTCCAAGACGCGCCCCGGCCGGCTTCCAGGGTAGAGAAAGCGGCTCGATCGTGTGTGTTTTGGGCGCGCGCAGTCGAATTTCTTGAGAATGCGATACGATTGTCCTAAGCATGGAGAACATTCTAAGCGCGCTGGAGTTGCCGCATGGGCGAATCAATTTGCCTGCTTTTTTGCCAGACGCTACGCACGGCATTGTTCGCTCTGTCGATAGCGCCGACCTAGAAAGCATCGGCACGCAAGCTGTTGTGATGAACACCTTCCACCTGATGCAGCGGCCCGGCTCTTCGACCGTGCAGGCGCTGGGCGGCTTGCATCGCATGGCCGGTTGGCCTTGGCCGATCATGACCGATTCCGGCGGCTTTCAGGCGTATTCACTCATCCGGCAGAATCCCAAGTTGGGTCGCTTGGCGACACAGGGCATCACCTTTCAACCTGAGGGAGCAGCGCGCAAATACCATTTGACGCCCGAAAAGGCTGTGCAATTGCAGTCCGCCTACGGAAGCGACATTGTAGTGTGTTTGGACGATTGCACGCATCCCGATGATCCGATTGAAACCCAAGTCCAGTCGGTGCGCCGCACGGTCGCATGGGCCAAACGCTGCCGTAAGGAGTTCGATCGACTGATGGGTGAGAAGCGTCTTGAGCCGGCGCAGCGGCCGCGCTTGTTCGCCGTGGTGCAGGGCGGTCGCTCGCGTGACTTGCGCAGACAGTGCGCCGAGGCGCTGCTTGAAATCGGTTTTGACGGCTATGGTTTTGGGGGTTGGCCGATGGATGGCGCCGGCAGTTTGCTCTCAGACATGCTGGCGTATACCCGTGAGCTGATTCCACGTCAATACCCGCTCCATGCGCTGGGAGTAGGACATCCCCTCAGTGTGATCGAGTGCGCGCGCATGGGCTACGATCTGTTTGACAGCGCCCTGCCCACCCGCGACGCCCGCCGAGGCCGGCTGTATCGTTGGGCAGGCGAAGATGGATCGATAGGCCGCTTTGATCTTCTGTACATTCAGGACGACAAGCATATTAAAGACAATCGCCCGATTCAAAATGGCTGTGATTGCCTATCCTGCCGGCGTTACTCGATCGGCTTTTTGCATCACTTGTTCCAGGCCAAAGAGAGCGCCTACCTGCGTTTGGCAACCCTGCATAATCTGCGCTTTATGAACCGACTGATGGATCATCTGCGCCGCCTGCCAGCCGATCATGCGCCTGCGCTTGCAGCAGGACGCTAATCCCATGTCTCAAAGTGTCGATTCCTCTGATTTTCAACAACAACTAGACCAGTTGGTGGAGGCAGTGCGCGCCGGCGTCAAGTATCGTTCGGTCAACTCGGACTTCATCCGGCGCATCGGGGCGCGCGAATTGACGATTCGGCGCAGCCTCAAAGAGGCTGTTCCGGCTGTCAGGAACAAACTGCATCAGGTGGCCGGCGCATATCTCGCACGCCCCCCGCGTTATGCCCGCTGGCTCCAAGAGCTGCGCGCTGCTCATGATTCGGCGCAAGTGCGCCAGGTATGCGCCCGATTGATGAGCAGCCATGCGTCCACCCAGGAGCGCTTGCCGATCTTGGACCGGTTTTACCGTGTTCTGTTGGCCGATATGCCCCCGCTGCGTCGCGTGGCAGACCTGGCATGCGGATTGAATCCACTGTCCATTCCGTGGATGAATTTGCCGGCCGATATGGAATACCACGCTGTTGATATCTACGATGACATGATGGCTTTCATGCAGGCTTTTTTTGCCCTGAGCGGCATAAACGGCGTGGCCGAATCGCGTGACATTCTGGCCGATCTGCCAACAGGCCACTTCGACATCGTATTTCTGTTCAAGGCTTTGCCATGCTTGGAGCAAGTGGACAAACAGGCGGCTGCACATCTCCTGGAGGCGATTGATGCCGATCGGTTGATCGTTTCTTTTCCGGTGCACAGCCTAGGCGGGCGGGACAAAGGCATGTCGGCGCACTATGAAGGCCACTTGCGCCGACTGGTGACAGA
>JANWVJ010000127.1 GCA_025056895.1 Thermoflexales bacterium | reverse complement strand
ACGGCAACGGGCCGGAAGCCATTTTGCTCCTGCACGGGTTCAACTCAACTGCCGAGCATTGGTCGGCGTTGCTGGGCGGATTTCCGGCCGACGCGTACCGCGTGGTGGCGCCGGATATGCGTGGTTGCGGTCATTCAGACAAGCCAAGCGCTGGCTACACCTTTGAACGGCTGGCGCATGATGCGATGAGCGTCATCCAAGCGGAAGGGTTGAGTGGCTTCACGTTGGTCGGCCATTCCACCGGCGGTGCCATCGCGCAATGGTGCGCTGCCGAGTTGGGCGAGCGGGTAAAAAGTTTGGTCTTGATCGGGCCGGTGCCGGCCACAGGTGTGCCGGTTAACGACGCCGCGCGTGGTTTCTTTCAACAAGGCGCAGATAATCTGGATGCCCGCGCCGCCGTTTGGAAGCTGGGCTGGTATGGGGAGCTGGACGCCGAACTGCTGGAGCATTACATGGCCGGCTCGCGCACGTGGTCACGGGAAGCATACCTAGGCGTCTTCGATGTATGGACAATCGGCACACACTTCCCTGAAAAGTTGCCGCATATCAGCGCCCCCACTCTCGTTATCGGTGGCGCGCACGAACCGTTCTTGAATCCAGATTTTCTTAAGGAGACCGTTGTCAGCAAAATCGGTGGAGCAAAGCTGGTGATGGTTCCCGACTGCGCCCACTTCATCCACTTGCAACAAGCCGCCTTGACGGCCGGCTTGACGCGCGGTTTCATCGCTGCCCAACACTAAGCACGGAGGGCTTGTATGGATCACCCAGAGCCAACCGCCGATGTCCTGGTCTCGTTCTCGTTGGCCGATGGTCGGCGTTTTGCCGGTCCGATTAGCCGTCACCACGTTGTGCACCAGGCGCTAGATCGGTTGTTGCCGGCGGAGTTGCTCACCGCGCACCATGTGCGCATCACCATGCCAAACGGCGACCTGATCTTTCCAGACATGTGGTTGTACGAAATCATCGACCACTACGGCTGCGCCGATTTTTTGCTGGAAGCACGGCCGTTGGACAAGCAGAACGCCGAGTTCACCAATTTCGGATTCGATCACCTGGCACTGGCTACCACCGACCGCGCAGCGTGCCGGCGCTTTTTCGGCGACGGGCTACGCATGAAGATCGTGCGTGACGACGAACATTTGCTGGTGCTAACCACCGGCGTGAACGCGCTGTTCTTCTTCGAAGCGCGTCCGGGCATGCCGCTCTCCGACGGCCTGCCTTCGCGCATCCATCATCTCGGCTTCGTGGTGGATAATCTCGAGGCTGCACATGCTCATTTGGCTAAAACGTGCCCGGAATATGTCAGCCATTTCACACTCCTGGAGCGAGTGGAGCGGTTGTCTTTGTACGGTACGATTGAGCTAGGCGGCGTGCGTTTCCTAATCCAGCTCAGCCAGATCAAACCGGCTTATCGGGGTTTGAGACCGGAGACAGCTCGGGTGGTGAACGAATTCTACGACTACGCTGCACGTGATTACGGGATTCGACTCGCATGACCAGCCAGCCTTCCATGCGCTCTGCTGATCAGCGGCTCTGGACATGGTTTTACGCCACACGCCCGCAATCGTTCTCGGCAACGTTTGCGCCGGTATCGCTTGGGCTTGCACTCGCTTGGCAAGCCGGTCACTTCAACCTGTTCAGCGCGCTGGTCACCCTGCTTGCCGCCCTGTTGTTGCAGGCCGGCGCCAACCTGGTGAACGAATACATGGACTACCGCAAGGGCGCAGACAGCACGGCATCCATCGCGCCCAGCCGAGTGATCCGAGACGGCTTACTCACCCCGCATCAAGTGTGGATGGGGGCATGGGTATCTCTCGGCGCAGGTGCATTGCTCGGCATTGGGCTGGCATGGATGGGTGGATGGCCGGTGTGGGTCATCGGCGCGTTGGGGGTTTTGAGCGCCGTGCTGTACACCGCCGGTCCATTACCGTTCGCTTATGTCGGCCTCGGCGAAGTGGTGGTCTTCTTAGCGATGGGGCCGGGCATCGTCGCCGGCACATACGCCGTGCAGACCCAAACGATCACCTTCTCCGTCCTGCTAGCCGCTGTGCCCATCGGATTGTTGGTAGCAGCCATCTTGCATGCCAACAACTTGCGCGACTTGGATCATGACCGCTCGGTTGGCAAACGAACAGTTGCCACGCGGCTGGGACGACGAGGAGCACAAATCGAATACTTGACGCTGGCTGGCGGCGCATTCGTCGCCGTGCCGGTCAGCGTCGTGGTGGGCGCCTTGCCGCCCAGCGCACTGGTTGTGGGCATCCTGCTGCCGCAACTCTACAGCTTGATCCATATCGCATTCAGTCGAGAAGACATGCCAAGCTTAAACACAGTGCTGCGCCAGACGGCCGCTCTGCATCTGCGGTTTGGTCTGCTGCTGGCCGCTTCTGTGGTGATTTGGAATTGGGTAGCCGGCGGTTAACCGAAGCCGCCCCCTCCGCCGCCTGAGCCGCCGCCTGCTGATCTGCCGCCGCCGCTCCAGCCGCCAAAGCTGGAACCGGAAGAAGATGAACGCCAACCGTCATAGCCGCGATCGTTGTCGTCGTCGTCGGAGGAGCCGGCCGAACGCATCCAATCCGACACAGACGCCCCAAAATCTTTCAGCGCCGTCACCGTCGGCGACGGCGGGCGGCTGTCAAAAACCACGGCAGCCGAAGAGAACATATTGATCAAGTCTGTGTTGACGCGCGACAGGGCATCCGTGAGCGACTGATTCACAGCAGCCAAAGAGGGCATCTCTGTTGGAGCACGCGCAGCCGAACTGACATCTAGGCGCTCAGCGGTCGCGCCGGAAACAGGCGAAGGGGACGCCAGCGATGTGCTACTTGCTTCGACTGTCGATCGCCACGCCGGCAGTGGATCGAGCGTCGGATCAGCAGGAGTCTCCCAAGGCCGCCGGCGCGGCGCAAACCAGGTTGGGGCCGGCGTATTGACGGCAGCAAACCGATTGATCCAGGCGTGCTCCAAACCGAACGCGATGGCGTAGGGCAAATAGCGGTTGAACTGATCAACCGCTGCTTGAACGTCCACGTACTTCTCTACGTTGGACAGGTAACGCTTGAACGCCACCAGGCGCATGCGCGCTTCAGCGCCCTTGCGCGTGCGCACAGGCATCGCCGACGCAATCAAAAGCAACGCCAGGCCGTTGACAGCCAGGGACAGGCTGAGCCAGATAGCCGTGTCAGCCACATCGCGCAGAAACAGGGCGCTGAAGGGAACCCAAGCTGCTGCTGCAATGAACAGCCGCTGGGCGGCGCGACGATGCGAGGCGCGCATCTCTTCCGGGCTGCGGGCGTAATAACCGTCGGCGATCAACTGGTCGTACAGGTCAGATTTGATTTGTGGGATGTAGCGATAGAAGACCTGCCGACGCTTGTCCAGCGCTACAGAATCGGTGCGCCTGGCCAAACCCAGCGCCTCGATCATCGTCTGCTCAAACCGGCGCAGCGGTTGCTGAAAATTCGGTCCACGCTCGATGAACCACTTCTGCCATCCCTCTTCGCGCACGCGTAACACACCGCGCTCGGCCAGATCGGCCAAGGTGGCAATCACATCACGCAGATCCGCGCGTTCGTCGATCAGTGTGCCGGCCATGCCGGCGGGCAAGTTGGGCGGTGGCTCATTCAAGTAATCGGCAATAGGCGGGACGTACAGATCACGCCCGCGTACATACCACCATACCGCTAGAAAGGCCGGTCCCCCAAACAGCGATATCAGTGCCAGCGCCAGAAAGATCAAATTGTTGCGCGGCTTAACGTTCTCCTCGTAAGCTCGGCGTTCGTCGAAGGCGCGTTGCCAGGCCGGCGCTTCACCGGAGATGATATGGTGCGGGAACTGCACACGGATCTCGAACTCTTGTCCGCTGGGAATGGGCGTTTGGGCTTCGGCGACCACCCGCCCCTCACCTTGGTCGGTAATCGTAGCCGGCGGCCCGTATGTTTCCACCCGCTCGGCTAACGCGCCAGGCGGCAATTGCACTGTCAACCGCGAAGCCTCAACAGGAAATCCGTTGCGATCAGCATACACGCCTACCCACCACACTTGGTCGCCGGCCAGGTAATAGCGCGTGGCGCCGCTGACGGTGTATCGCAGCGTGAGTGTGCGCGTTTGGTTGACCGTAGGGGGGAAGAAATACTGTATGCGAAAGCGCCCATTATCGAGGTAGCCGGTTTCCAGGCGCAGCGGCCGATCATCCTCCATCGCCTCCACATCGAAGATGCGTTCAAGCCGCGCTGTGTCAATATCACGGTAGCCAAACGTGAATGGCCCACCGATAAACTGAATCACGTTGGTCTCGGTGATCTGTAGGTCGCCGTTGTTGAGCACGACGATATGGACATCGAGACGCAACCAACGAATCGACTTAGTTTGCGCCTGGGCCGGCTCTAGCGAGCGGCCCAACACAGCAAACCAGAGCATGATGAGCAAAGTCAAGCTGCGCCCAGCAGCGCACGCAAAATAACTCATTGCGTTCTTCTCAGCTAAAACAACAGCGGCTGAGCAAGCAAAGGTGTCATGGTGCTTCCACTGCGCCGCGCAATCCTACACCAATGCGCGCCGGATGCAGAGCGGAATAGGACTTAGCGCGCAAACAGCCGGCATTATCGCATGTCCGGGTGTTGATTTACATGAAGCCGACATGAAGAATGTCACTTGCCCGGCCAACGGCCGGCCGTATACTCCGGCACAGTGTATCGCACAGACTTGACGGCGGAGCACGGCTGCCTTGGATGAACGCCGGTCTGGCAGCAGGTGATCTCCCCTGTCGGATTCAAGAGGTTCTTCAGTATGAAAGCACTTGTTGACCAGACCAAATGTGGCGGCTGCGCACTGTGTGAGGCCACTGCGCCGGACGTATTTGAGGTCGGCCCAGAAGGATATGCTGTTGTTAAACTCAACCCGGTGCCTTCAGGGCTTGAAGCCGATGTCCGGCAAGCGGTTGAAGATTGCCCAGATGGGGCAATCAGCGTGATCTAGCCCGCATCACCCCGTAGGCAGCGCCACAGGAGGGAGCGCCGGCAGCGCCAACAGGAGGCTGCCGGCGCTTTGTGTTGTCTCACCTTGTTACTTGCTTCGGGGAGTGCCTAAACCTAAAGATATCGGGGTGATTAGTCTGACATAGATCGTATCGCTGAGAGGGGGTCGCGGCGACAGAGCACGCAGCAAGGCAAGTGGATTTGATCAGGCACCATTCGGCTCGTGGCTGTGGAACGTCATCGCTTGTGCTGCGTGCCTTCACCGAGACCGGGAACGGGTCAGCCGGCGGCGCTGCGATCGGGCTGGACGCCCGCTTGCGCAGGCGTGACGCGCGGTGCTGTTTAGGCTCCCCAGAGACGTTGGATACACGCTCGGTTAGATACTCCCTTACCTTCGATATAACTTGTTGAAGGAGAAAAGAGAGTCGATGCTCTATCCGCCCCACAACCATGCAGCAGCCGAATCGAGAATTCAAGCTGCCGATCGTCAAAGCAGAAGCAGAGCTACACCTTCAGGGAGAATCAGCCTCGACTAACCGGCCAAGTGCTCTAAAAAGCTTGCTGCCTGAGCACGGAGTGCAGCGACATCGGCACCGTTCATGCGACGCACTGTTTTGACGGCCATGGACGTGCGCGGGTTTCTTCCCAGAAGGCCGGCGTGGCGGATGACAAAATCCCAGTATAACGCGTTGAATGGGCAAGCATTGGGCCCAACTCGCTGGCGGGGGTTAAAGCGACAACCGGCGCAATAGTCACTCATCTTGTGGATGTAGTTTGCACTGGCGGCATATGGCTTGGAGCCAACGATGCCGCCATCGGCGAACAAGCCCATGCCGATCACATTCGGCGTCACCACCCAGTCATAAGCGTCCACATACGTGGACAGAAACCAGTCGTTTACAGCGTGCGGATCGACGCCGGCTAACATCGCAAAGTTGCACAACACCATCAGTCTCTGGATGTGATGGGTGTACCCGCGCTCCCAGACGCTCTGCACGCACTCGCGCAGACATACCATCTCCGTTTCTGCACTCCAGTAAAAGGCCGGCAAGGGGCGAACCGCTCCCAAAGCGTTCATTCCGCGCAAAGCAGGCATCTCGCGCCAGTACACGGCATACATGAACTCACGCCAGCCGATCACTTGACGAATGAATCCCTCGACAGAGTTCAGGGGGGCGCGGCCATCGCGCCACCTCTGCTCTGCCGCGGCGCACACTTCGCCGGCTTCGAGCAGGCCGATGTTGATGAGCGGCGAAATAAGCGCGTGAAACAACCACGGGCGGCCACTCAGCATGGCGTCCTGATAGGGGCCGAAAGCAGGCAAGCGATGGACAAGAAAATCCTCATAGAAGGCCAGCGCGTCGGCGCGGGTGACCGGCAGGGCAAAGCCATCCAACCGACCCCAGGCTGTGTCGATGCGCGCTACTTCTTCGATCACTTGGCGGGTGATCTCATCGGGCGGAAAAGCGGCGATGGCCGGCAGATCGGCGGGTTGCCAATCTTTACGCGGCGGTCGGCGGTTTTCGGCATCCCAGTTCCAACGACTGCCGACCGGCTGGGGGCCGTCCATCAGAAAGCCGGTGCGCCGGCGCATCTTGCGATAGAAGGTCTCCATCAACGGCGAGCGCGCTGTGCCCAGATCGGATGGACCGGCCAAAAAGAAGCGGTTCGGCCACACCTCAACCGGCAGGCCAAGCGTCTGTTCTAGCCGGCTTGTGAATTGGGCGCCTTGCCACGTGTTCGGGCGCATGACGATCAGACGATCGACAGAGTGCTGCCGCAGGTGGGCGCGGAGGCCGGCGAGAAAAGTGGGAGCGCGTCGGTACTCCACATCAAACCCGCGCCGGCGCATCTCCTCGACGAAGTGCCGCATGGCGCTCAACACGAGGATGAGTTTGTGGCGGTGCCACGGTCGCGCGCGCAGTTTGCGTTCGCTCTCGATGCAGAGCAGGCGGGCGTTGTCTGGCCCAAGTCCATGTTCGGCCAACCAGGCCGGCCAGCGCGGCGAGAGCTGATCGCCCAGAACCCACACCGTAGGGCGCATGGAATGCAACATAGGCGGATCGTGCGTCAGCGGATTCTCAGACGCAACAAGGCGATCGAATACGGCGGGACGGTGTGGTTGAATCGATTGCCCGGCGCGCCGTTTAGTGTCACCGGCGGAGCATCGGACAGATCATCTTTGGGGTTGGTCACACCGTTGAAGGCCGAGATCACCGCATCGGGGGAATCAGCCGTGACTGTGTCAAGAGTGCCGCCTAGGATTTGCCGCGCGCCGGCCAGGGTGATCTGCGCATCGGCGGGCCGGTCGCTCTTGTTGATGAGCAAAATGGAGACGATGCCGGGCGCCGGTCGGCCGGCATAGACGCTCATTTCTTTGGCCGGGTCAACAGAGGATGTGACGGGCACGGTCGTTAACCCAAAGCGCGCCCAGATCGGAAAGGCATAGTACTTCGGCTGGCGGGTCATATTTCGGTCGTAGTCATAGGCGCGCATCAGACCGAACTCATTCACGCCGCCACCCATCTCCGGGCTAGGGCCGTTCATCACGTCCCACTGCGCAGCCATGTCATAGCCGTTCACAATCATCATGCCGATCGAATCGGCCATGAACAGGGCATTGACATGTTTGTTCAAGTAATTGCGATAGTCGGTCTTGCCCCACTCCGGCACGATGTTAAATTCGTTGAGCGCGATGGGGATATCACGGCCGGCGGCGTATTGGTCAAAAGCGAGATCGGCCTCTCGCTTAATTTTGGGCCACAGGTACTGCGGGATAGAGACAATGTGCTCAACCTCACGACGCGGGTTGCCGTAGTTGTAGTATTGCGGGTACGTGTGGATCACGTAGTAATCCATCACCGATCCGCCGCGCGTTAATACACCGCGCCCCCATCCGCCTAGTGACGACTCATGGCCGACTGCGCCGACCGAGATAGACGGATCAACTGCTTGCATCGCCGCGCGCATTTTGATAAAGCCGTCGTGTTGGGCATTGCCCTCGATGTACTCAACAGGATCGCACGTCCAGGTGTTTTCCCAGCCGCTTTTAGGGCAGCCCTTGACCGCCGGCTTGCCGCCGTACAGCTCGTTACCGATCTCCCACAAGTTGATGCGCAGAGGCTGCAAGTTGCCGGCGGCAGCGCGCAGTTGCGCCCAACGGCCGGCGGTGTACCAGTTCGTGCCACGAATATCGACTCCGATCGGGGTGGTGTCGGTGACGTAGCTGTTGTGGAAGGCCACCAGCGCTGCCGCCTCTTGAGCCGTATAGTTGACGTTGACGATGTACATCGGCTCGATCGGATTGCCAAGCGCAGCAACGGCTTTGAAGAAATTGATGAAATCACTCGGCCGCGATGCCCATGGGAAGCGACATGGAAACGCACCGGGCTGATCCTGGCCTGTCTCGCAGCTCAGCCAGCCATATTCGTCGGCCCATGCGCCGCCGGGGATACGCAGCAAACGAATCCCAGATGCGGCCACACGACGCCGGAAAGTCTCATTTTCAAACACTTCTCGCTTGAGCCAGGCCGGCAAATTGCTGCCCAGCATACGCGGACTGAACGGCGTGGGCGACACGGCGACGTTCACTTCGATGCCGGCGGAGATACGGGCCGGCGTAGGTGAAGGAGTCGGACGGGGAGTGCGTGTTGGGCGCGGCGTTGAGGTGGGCGTTGATGACGAGTGGGCAGCGGATAACGCATCGGAGGAGGGGGACAAAGCAGCCGGCTGAAACACCAAGAGAATGCCGGCCAACAGCATCGAAGCGGGCAACA
>JANWVJ010000126.1 GCA_025056895.1 Thermoflexales bacterium | reverse complement strand
CGTTATCCCAACAAGCCCCAAATTAAATTTGACCAAGAGCCACAAACGCTAACTGGTAGGTTTGGTTATTATGGGGTTCTCGCCGAAAGTGCCATCAAAGGTGGAAGAGTTCTGCAACTCACAGGCGAATTTGAGTATTCTTCTTGGCTTCGAGAAAATATCGAGTGGTGATGCAAAGATACCACGCCGCCCAACAAGCGTTTCCAGCCGACCCGCTCCGCTTCGCTTCGCTCCGCTACGCGGGCGGCTGAAACGCATACCGTTGGGCGGCTTCCTACGATTAAGGAGTTCATAAACATGGCGACTGGCCGCGGTAATATGCTTACAAAGCAAATAGGAGAATACCTCGTTGCTTGCGAACTCGCCCGACGTGGGCTGATAGTAGCAACATTTTCTGGGAACGTTCCTGATTTCGATATTATTGCCACTGACCGCAAAGGATTATCGTGTCCGATCCAAGTAAAAACCGTCAGAAGAGGCTCTTGGCAGTTTTTAGTTGACAGATTTGCTGAAATCAGCTTTGACGGCAGGAAACAAGTAATTGGAGAGCGTAAACGTCAAAACATCCCAAACCTTATATGCGTATTTGTTGTTGCTGGTGAAAGATATAGCACAGATGAGTTCTTTGTGCTTGAATGGACAAAAGTCCAAGAAATAGTTATTGCCAATCACGCTCGTTGGCTCAACCGTCACGGTGGCGTTAGGCCAAAAAAATTCGACTCTATGCATTGCGCTGTAACGAAATCTGATTTACAGCCATATAAAGACAATTGGTCAATTATTACCGAGAAACTCTAGTGTCATAAGGGCCTGCCGCCCAAGACGTGCTTGCACCTAACGCCGCTCCGCTCGCTTCGCACGGCGGCTGAGCTCGGTGCTGTTGGGCACTAATCCATCTGTCTTTTCCTGTCAACCGCAAAGTGGCTGTTACACACCAACTTAAAGAGATAGTCGATGAAATAGTTTTAAGCTGTAATTGAGTATAGACTTCTTGATGCGTTTTTACATTTCTGACAGTAAATAAGAAATAGGTGTCAGTCATATTGCGTGATGACTGATTAGGGCAGCCCGAACAGTTGGCGCAACCATGGCGCGCCGGCCAGACACACCCAGGCTAGTGTGCCCAGCCGCACGGCTTTGCCGGCCCATGCGCTGAGCACAAATTGCCAGGCCGGCAGACGCAATACACCTGCCAAAATCCCGCCGACATCAAAAATGGGGTTGGGTAGGGCGGCCAACAGAAATATTGCCAGCATACCGCGTCGGCGCATGAAGGCGCGCACCCGGTCATATAACTCTCCCTGCGGCACAACTGCTGCTCCCCCGTAACCGGCCAAATAACCGGTTAACTCGCCCAGCGCTGCGCCTAGGCCGGCCACAATGCCTACGGCGACACCGTTGTACAGGGTGCCGGCAGCGCAAGCGAACACGAACACCGGCGCCGGAATGACCACCGTCGCGTTACCGATTACGCTCAGCGCAAACAAGCCGATCAACCCGGCGTTGCCCAGCGACTGAATATCGTCGCGATAGCGCGAGGTCAGCCAAAACACGCCGACGCTGATCAGCACGGCAAGCGCCAAAGAGACTGCCGAGCGGACGGGCGATGGTGAAGCGCCTGCCTCGTTTTGGGCAGGCGCTTGGGGATGCGCTGAAGCGGCAGGGCCGTCGGCCGAGGCGGCGCCTTCGCGTGCTACGTTATCTTGACCGTTCATGTGCCTCACTGCATCCGCCGCTGATGGCCGGCACGAAGTGTACCTCGTTCGTGTCGTTCACCGGTTGGCGCAGGCCCTGCCGGCTGCGCACCCCATCAATGATCACGGCAATGTTCGGGCGCAGCCGGTCGCCGTCCATCAATCGCTCGCGGATGCCGGGGTAGCGCACCTCCAGTTGATCGATCAATTCGCCGACTGTTTGACCCGCCACTTCGATCTCGCTTTGCCCGCCGGTCATTCCGCGCAACAAAGCCGGAATCCACACCCTTGCCATACGCAATACGTCCTACACTTTCCCCAGCGCCTCCAAGATGCGCGCAGGAGACATAGGCAGGGTAGTCATGCGCACGCCGGTGGCATGGTAGATGGCGTTGGCCACTGCGCCGGCGGGCGGCACAATCGGCGTCTCGCCCACGCCACGCACGCCGTAGGGATGGCCGGGGTTCGGCACCTCAACCAGCACCGTATCGATCATCGGCAGGTCGAGCGCGGTTGGGATGCGATAGTCGAGAAAGCTGGCGTTGAGCAGATGGCCGTCGGCGTCGTACACATATTCTTCATTTAGCGCCCAACCGATACCTTGCGCCACACCGCCTTGAAGCTGCCCCTCAACGTATGAAGGATGGATCGCTCTGCCGACATCTTGAGCAGCGGTGTAACGCAAGATTTGCACTTTGCCGGTTTCGGTATCCACCTCCAAATCCACGATGTGTACGCCAAATCCAGGCCCGTATTCCTCCGACTCAAATGTGTCGCCGGCCACAATCGGGCCGCCCGTCTCGTGCATTTTAGCTGCCAGTTCCTGGATTGTGATACGGTGGCCGTTGCAGGAGAACATGCCGGCTTCGACTTGCACCTGCTCAGGTGAGACATCCCACAGCAGCGCCGCCCGCTCTTTGAGCTGCTGTTTGAGTTTTTGGCCCAGGCGGTAAGCCACCCAACCGGTGCCAAACGTCACGCGGCTGCCGCCGGTAGCGTCGTTGTAGCCGACTGAGTCGGTATCCACCACAGCCGGCTTGACATCTTCAAACCGCACACCCAAACTTTCGGCCAGTTGCATCGCAATCGAAGCGCGCGAGCCGCCGATGTCGGGCGAGCCTTCGATCAGGCTGACCGTGCCATCGGGGTTGAGGCTGGCCCAGGCGCTGGATTTACCGCCCCAGTTGAACCAGAAGCCGGCGGCGACCCCGCGCCCGCGTTTGATGGCCGGATTCTTGCCTGTCGGGTCTAATCGCGAGGGAGCCAACGGGGCGCTGTAATGGGGATGCGCTTGGGCAGCTTGGGCCGCCTCGATGAAACCAATCCGCCGGTATACCGGCCCATCGGCGCGGCGATCACCTTCTTTGGCGCCGTTTAGGATACGAAACTCCAACGGATCGATGCCGAGCTGTTCGGCCAGCTCGTCGATCACGCTTTCAGAAGCGAACGCGGCGTTCGTGCCGCCGGGGGCGCGATAGGCGCCGGCGCGCGGCTTGTTCACAACCACATCGTAGGCGTCGATGCGCACGTTGGGGATGCGATACGGGGCGAAGATCACGCCTGCGCCCGCATCTACCGGTGAACCCGGGAAAGCGCCGGCCTCGTAGGCCATCCAGGCCTGGGCAGCCACGATGCAGCCGTTGCGATCGGCGCCCATCTTCACGCGGATGCACGAGCCGGAGGTCGGGCCGGTAGCGGCCAGCACCTCGGCGCGGTTCATCACCATTTGCACCGGTTTGTGGCCGGCTTTCTTTGAGAGCATCGCCGCCAACGGTTCCAAGTACACGCTGAGTTTGCCGCCGAAGCCGCCGCCGATCTCGGCCGGCGTTAATTTGATCTTGGACACAGGCACGTCGAGGATTTCGGCGATCTGGCTGCGTTCATCGAATGGCGCTTGCGTGCTGCACCACACGCTGATCTGACCATCGGCGTTCCACAGCACCGTGCCGTTTTGCGGCTCGATATACCCTTGATGCACCATGCTGGTGCGGAATTCCCGCTCCACGACTACGGCAGCCTCGGCAAATGCTTTCTCCACGTCGCCGCGCTCATGACGCGTGTGATTGGCGACGTTGGATGGTCTCTCGCTGCGCTGACCCATCTCGTTGGTGCGCAGATCTTCGTGCAGTAGAGGAGCGTCGGGGCGCATGGCCTCTAATACGTCCAGCACGACGGGCAACGGCTCATATTCGACCCTGATCAACTTGAGCGCCTCTTCGGCGAGGTTGGGTGTTGTCGCGGCTACCGCTGCGACGGCATGGCCGAAATACAACACTTTGTCGCGCGCGATGCAGTTGTGGGCGAGCGAGCGTAAGTTGACTGTGCCCTCGCCCGACGCAGCCACTTTGTTCTGGGGGTCGGGGAAGTCCCGGCCGGTGATGACCGCTTTCACGCCGGGCAGCGCTTCGGCGGCGCTGGTGTCGATGGACTTGATGCGCGCATGGGCGTGTGGGCTGCGCAATACACGCCCGTACAACATCCCGCTGAGGCGCACGTCTGCGCCGAAGATGGCCCGGCCGGTCACCTTGTCCACGCCGTCCGGCCGGATCGGGCGCGTGCCGACTACGCGATAAGTGGGTTGCTCTACAGATTGATTTTCACCGGACATGGAGTACCTCGCGCATTGCGTATTACAGATTATGGGTTAGGTGGCCGGGGCAGCCTGCAAGACCTCGGCGGCGGCGAGCACAGCGCGGACGATTTTGTCATAGCCGGTGCAGCGGCATAGGTTGCCGGCCAGCCAGCGCCGCGCCTCTTCCTCGGTCGGATGCGGGTTGTGATCCAGCAAGGCTTTGGCCGCCACGATGAAGCCGGGCGTGCAGATGCCGCATTGCAACGCAGCATGTTCCAGGAACTTTTGTTGGATGGGATGCAGCCCGTTCGGGCCGGCGATGCCTTCAACCGTGGTCACCGATTTGCCGGCTACTTCCACTGCCAGAACCAGGCACGAATTCACCAGCACCCCATCCAAGATCACGTTGCACGCGCCGCAATTCCCGTTGCTGCATCCTTCTTTTGTGCCGGTCAGGCCCAGTGTGTTGCGCAGCACTTCCAGCAGAGTTTGATTCGGTTCACAAACGAAGGCAACTTCTTCGCCGTTGATACGGGCTTGTACAAGTGTTTTGCTCATGGCTGCTTTGTCACCCAGTCTTCCAGAAAAGATTGGCGGAACAACGGATCGAACTCGACGTATCGATAGGAGGCGACCTGATGGGTCACGTAAGGGTCGTTGGCGAACAGGTCTTGGAGCGCCTCGAGCGAGGGGGCGCGGGCCACGATGATGCCGCCGACGCGCGGAACTTGCGGGCCGGACATCAGCAACCAGCCGCGATCGTAGCCCTCGCGCAGGAAGGCGCGATGCAGCGGCGTGAGTTCGGTCATCTGCTCCAACGGCACGGTATACGTGATTTCAACGATAAAGTGTTTCATACAGCGGTGAGAAATAATGTGCGAGCGACGCTCTATGGCGCAGGTTAAGTCGTGGTGCGCGCGCGTTCGATGGCGTGTTCGAGCACCCGCCGTGTTAGCACGTAGGCCAAGTGCTTGCGTTGGGCGGCCGTGCCGCGCATATCGGTGATCGGTCGAGCAGCGTGTTGGGCGATGCGCGCAACCTGCTCGATCATCTCTGCGTCGGCAGGACGACCGGCCAGCGCCGCGCCGGCTTCCTCGGCCAGCAGCGGCGTCGGCGCAACCGCGCCCAGGGCGATGCGTCCAGACAGGATGATATCGCCCTGCTTGTTCAGAGTCACCGAAGCGGCAGCGCCTACTACGGCGATGTCCATCTCGTTACGCGGGATGAAGCGCAAGTAGGCTGCACCGAAATGAGCCGGCGGAGGAGGAACACGGATAGCCACCAGGAACTCACCGACATCGAGCGCGTTTTTGCCCGGCGCGGTGCAAAAACGTTCGACGGCAAGCTCACGTCGGCCGGCCGGCCCGGCGATGTCGCACACGGCGTGATGCACGATCAGGGCGGGAATCGAATCGGCTGCTGGTGAGGCATTGCTCAGGTTGCCGCCCAGCGTCGCGCGGCCTTGAATCTGTACGCCGCCGATCAGTGCTACGGCGTCGATCAGCCCGGGGTATGCCTGTCGGATGGCTGCTTGATTGCTCAAGTGGAAGCAGGGCACGGCAGCGCCAATGCGCAGGCCGGTCTCTGGGCTGTAACTCAGTTCGTTCACTTCTGGGATCGGCTTGATGTCGATGAGGAGCGATGCGTATCGCCGTCCCTCTTTCAGTTGCACCAGGAGATCAGTGCCGCCTGACAGCACGCGCGCCTGTTCACCTCGCTCCTTCAAAAGCGAGACCGCTTGGGTCACACTGGTAGCCGCCACGTATTCGAAAGCTTGCACGGTGTCTTTGCTCCTTTTTTGTGGTTGCTTGCTGCCGGCGCAGCGCAGTTTGTGCGTCTTGTCCTGGGAAACTGCTTTGTGCGCCTACGAAGGAACTACGAGCAAAGACTATAGCACAGTTTAACGTGTTTGCTTGGCAAGCCTCACTCTTTGAAGCACACTCTCGCTCGGCATCATGCCGTCTGGGGTTGCCATGCTTCGACGTGGGCGCAATGGCGGTAGGCGGCAGCCAGGCCGGCCATCAGCCACTGCGGCACTTTTCCCCCTTCCGGTCCGCCCAACACCACCCGCTTGTGCCGAGGAATGTGCGGCGCGCGCAGATCACGTAGCGCTTCGTAGTCCAAGTACGGCTCTTTCCCGCGCACGATGAGCCTCGTTGTGTCGTCACTGTTTTCAACGAGTTCCATCGTTAACAGCGGATGCGCCTGCCACGACAGGTCGTTCGGCTCGCACATGCTGACGTGAGGCGTCTCAACCCATCCTAGTCGCACGTCAAATTGCCAACGCACATTGCGCTGTGCGGCGATGGCTGCAACCAAGCGAATGGGTGCGCGCCCGTATAACGCGATCGGCTTGTCGCTTGGGATCAGCTCTAGTGCAGGCTGGATGTCGTCATCGAGCTTGAAGTGTCCGGACGGATCAGCGGGGTGCAGCGTGCGGTGCAGTTCTCGAAAGTGAACCAGGTAAGTGGTCGCCGGCTTATCAATCTGGAACGGCGCGCGGGCCAGATGGATGCGCACCCCTTTGTCTTCAGAAAACGGTTCAAACAACTGAACGACCCGTTCGACCAGGGCGTTAAACAAGCCCCCTGGGGCCGGCGCCTGGCGATGCAGGCCGTTGATCGGACCGATCAGCGGGCCGGCGGTGTTCTCCTCTATACCGCTCACAATCGGTTCCAGCGTTGAGTGCAGGTTGGCGATCAGCAACAGATTGTGCGCTTGCACCAGCTTGACCCAGTGGGCGCGATCTGTTTCTTGGGCAGCGATCACGATCGCGTGTGTACATTGATCGAAGATCACCTCTTGCGCCGGCGTTGGCTTGCCGCCCACATCCACCAGCAACGGCAATGTGCGTTGGGCCACATCGCGCGCCGTCACATTCACCCAGTGTTCAGACCAGTCGCCCTTGAAACGCACGGGCTGCACCGAAGTGTTTTGCAGTTCATGGGTCCAATCACCTTCGCCATCCGGCGCGGCGCGTAGTAGATAGTGCGAAATGTTTAGCTTCCGCAATGCTTGGCTTAGGCAATATGACAAGGTGCTTTTACCGGAGTGGGGGGGACCACCCACCAGAATGGCCGGGAACGAGTTCATAAAACCGTAGTGCTTTGGACTATAACACATTCTATGCATAGTTATGGGGTTGCCTTTGAACAAGAGTTGGATAAAATTCAGGCATAATTTTCGGGAGGAGTGTGTCTCTCGCTTGATCCGAAAATCGAACGTTCCACCCGCTGCCTTGATTGCCACGATGGGCGGGAAGCCGCAGGTTGTGACGTTCGCGTTGGATGCTCTTTTGAATATTGGGTCGCCTGTAGAACGGGTATGCGTTGTGCATCTGTCCACGCGCGACCCGCGCATCCAACGCGCTTTGGATGTGTTGCACGCGGATTTCCGCGTCACATATGGCCGGCGCTCGCTTCGCCTTGACTCGGTGCCCATCCATGCTGTGCTGCCCGGTCATAGCGCCCAGACAGCAGTGCGCGGCCGGCCGATTGATTCGGTGGATGAGCCGGATGCGCCGGAGGCAATTTGGATGACCTTGCATCGCCTGATTGCCACGCTGCGCGCAGAAGGGTATCGCATTGAGATGTGCGTTACCGGCGGGCCGCGTTTGATTGCGCTGCAAGCGTTGTCCGTGGCGGCGCTGTTGCTCACGCCGCAGGATCGGTGTTGGCACTTGTACACTCCGCCGGCGTTGCGTGACGCCGCCGGCGAGGGGCGCATCTTGCACGTCACGCCCGATGTCGCGCCGAACGGTGAAACCGTGTATCTGGTGCCTGTGCCGGTGTTGCCGCTCGGTTTGTGGATTCCGGGTCTGCAACAAGCGGCTTTTCAATCGCCCGATCAGATTTTGTCCGCCGGCCGGCAGTGGCTGTCGGCGCAGGATGAGGAACGTTGCCGTGAGGTTTTGGGCCGGCTGACGCAGCGCCAGCGCGATGTGCTGCGAGTATTTGCCGACGGCGCCATGACAGTCCGCGAGGCAGCTCAGCGTTTGCACGTCAGCGTTCACACAATCAACTCGCACTTGAACGTGATTCGTCAGGAGTGCCGCAATGCCTGGGGACTGTCGGCAGAAGACAAAGTGGATGCGCGGTTCCTGTGTGATCATTTCGGCTCTCTGAAGGAGCGACTTTGGTGAGGATGGTAGGCCGGCTGGGCGCTTAGGCTTCACCGTGTACGATGAAAACGTTCGTCATCGCCGGTGAAGCGTGCGTTCGCCGCGCCGCCTACGATCCATTTGACGCCTCTCATAGCGCGCTGGTCTAAGCCGAAACGAATACACAAGGAGGTGGTGAATTGACCCACACGATTGACAACGAGGCGCTGCGCCGGCTGGAGCGATTTCAAGTCGATCATCTGATTCTGCTGGTGGGCGGCAACCCGCTGCCGAACTACGTGGCAGCGCGGCTGTTGGGAAAGCAGCGGATCACGCTGCTGCACTCAAACGGCACGCAGGCGGTCGCGAACCGCCTCAAGCAACAGATCGAGGCCGTTCTTCCCGGCTGCGGCGTTGATCTGTGCGTTGTGGATGAAGCCAGCGCACCCTCGATATACAACGGTGTGCACAAACTCCTTAACGA
>JANWVJ010000125.1 GCA_025056895.1 Thermoflexales bacterium | reverse complement strand
AAGGATTATTGCCGCGACGAAGTGTGTTGATTCCGCTCCAAAAAGCGGATGTACTCTCAAAGACATTCCATGACAGCAAAACACCCTCTCACACCGCCTCGTGAACCGATTGACGAGGAACCGCGCACACCCGAAGCAGAGGACAATGCGTCGGAGGACACCGATATGTCCACTGCTCCCGACCCTCTTTCGGTCGAACCGAGCAATCTGCTTGAGAATTACCGTTCGGGGTACGTGGCTGTCGTCGGCAAACCGAACGTGGGTAAATCCACGCTGGTCAATGCGTTGATCGGACGCAAGGTGGCCATCACGTCGCCCAAGCCACAAACGACGCGCCGACGCATTCTCGGTATCCTGACCCGCCCCGACGCGCAAGTGTTGTTTGTGGATACGCCGGGCATCCATGTGCCTAAGCAGGCGTTGAATGCCTACATGATGCGCGAAGTTGAACATGCGCTGAATGACTGCGATGCGATTCTGTTCGTGGTGGATGTCAGCCGGCCGCCAACAGAAGAGGATCGGCGCGTCGCCGAACGCATTCGACCCTTACGTGTGCCGAAGTTTATGGCGCTCAATAAAGCGGACTTGCTCGATGCCACAGACGGCCCAGACAATGTGCGCCAATTTCAAGAACTGTTCGGTGACGACGACCATACCCTCTTCACTTCGGGTGTGGTCATCAAGCAAGAGAACATGAATCTGTTGCTTGAGCGATTGATAGCCGTGCTGCCTGTGGGGCCGCAGTACTTCCCACCCGATCAATATACCGATCAGCCGGAGCGCGCACTGGCAGCAGAGTTGGTGCGGGAACAGGCGCTGCGCTTCTTAGAAGAGGAAGTGCCCCACGCTGTTGCCGTCACTGTCGAGGAATATGTGCTGAGGCCGAACCAGGTGCTGTATATCGCGGCGACCATCCATGTTGAACGCGAGTCGCACAAAGGCATCTTGATCGGCAAGAACGGCCAAATGTTAAAACGTATCGGCAGTGAGGCGCGACGGGAGATCGAGCGCGAGTTAGGTCACAAAGTGTATCTGGAGCTGTGGGTGAAAGTGCGTGAACACTGGCGCAGAGATGAGCGATATATCGAGCGCTTGGTCTCAGGGATCGATTAGCGGGGCAAGCAGTTATGAATAAAACGCATCTTCAGTACTTCGTGATTTCGACAATTGCTACTGCGGTGGGCGCCACCTTGCTGGCCGGCTGGGGTAATCTGATTGCTGCTGGTGGTGTTGGTATCTTGGGCGGCCGGCGCGTTGCCAAGTCGTTGACTGACCCGCGTCTGGGCAAAGTGGCCGGCGCAGCCATCGGCTTGTGGATCGGTGCCGGCGCAGTGGTTGGCCAAGTTCTGGCTTCGGTGATTGCCGCAGCAACTACCAATGCGCAAATTACATTTGGTGTTGTGATTCTGCTGGGCTTGGTCGGCTTTTTCGTTGCCTGGTTTGCTGCGACTATCGCCGGCCGTGAAAATGTGCAACCGCCCGAAGAAGAAGCCTGAGCGCACCCAAGTAGGTGCCTGGGGCGAGGCGATTGCCGCGCGCTACTTGGCAGAGCGCGGCTATACTGTGCGCGATCGCAACTGGCGCGCCGGCCATGGAGAGCTCGACATCGTAGCCGAATGCGCGGATGTGCTGATCTTTGTCGAGGTGCGCGTCCGGCGCAGTGATCAATTTGGGACTCCCGAAGAATCCCTCACTGCCCGCAAGCGCGCCAAGCTCATTGAAACAGCCCAGGCCTATCTACAGGCTCATGAGCTGTTCGACAGGCACTGGCAGATCGATGTGATTGCCATCGAGATGGATCATCGCAACGCTGTGAAAAGGTTGGAGCACTACAAGTGCGCTGTCGAAGGTGCATCCAATTCGTAAGATGAGGTTGGGATAACCTCTTGAGGAAGAAAGAAGGGCAAACCGATGACTGAGTTGAGCGAAGCACTACAAGCAAAGTACGCGCAGTTGTGCGCCATTCTGCAAGACATGGGGAGTGTGATCGTTGCCATGTCCGGCGGCGTGGACAGCGTGTTGCTGGCAAAGGCTGCAGCAGATACACTCGGTGATCGAGCTCTGGCCGTCACAGCGGATTCTCCATCGTTGCCCCGCCGTGAGCTGCGTGAAGCAGTGCATTTGGCACAACAAGCCGGCATTCGACATCGCGTTATTCATACCCAAGAGGTGAACGACCCGCGCTATGCAGCCAATCCAACCAATCGCTGTTATTACTGCAAGAGTGAGCTGTTCACCCATTTGGAGCGATTAGCAGCCGAGCTTGGCTTTCGTTGGATCGCCTATGGAGAGAATGCCGACGACGTGACAGATCATCGTCCGGGCGCGCAAGCCGCACGGGAACACAAAGTGCGTGCGCCTTTGAAAGAAGCCGGCTTGGGCAAAGCCGAGATTCGCGCCTTAGCCCGTCACCTGCACCTGCCGATATGGGACAAGCCGGCCTTCGCTTGTCTGGGGTCCCGTTTTCCTTATGGCACCCAGATCACGCCAGAGAAACTCGCTCAGGTGGAAGCCGCCGAAGAGGTGCTGTGGGAGCTGGGTTTCCGACAGTTTCGCGTGCGACACCACGGTGAGGTCGCCCGAATCGAAGTCGAGCCGGCGGACATGTTGCGTGTGCTGGAGTGCGCCGCCGATGTTGCAGCGCGCATTCAGCGCGAGGCCGGATTTGCATACGTCGCCCTGGACCTGCTCGGCTATCGTCGTGGCAGCATGAATGAGCCCTTTGCCGGCCGACTGAACGGCGCTGCCCAAGCAGGCAACGTCATTCCGCTCAGCACGCTGATCTAATCGATAGCCTCGCCCTCGGCCAAGCGCGCGATAACCTGCGCTGCCTTTAGAGCAGCGTCGGGCTGGGCCAAGCGCAGCGCAGCTTCACGCCGGCGCTCTAACTCGGCTGGTTCGGCCAACCAGGCACACAACTGATCAACTACCGCACGTGGAGAGGGACAAAATACGCCGGCCCCGCCTTGGGTCACGTATTCCACATTGCCATCTTCCTGGCCAGGGATCGCGTCGTAGATCAGGATCGGCAAGCCCGCCAACAGCCCCTCGCACAGGGTGAGCGTGCCGGCTTTTGAGATCAGAATATCCGACGCACCCATCAACTCTGGGATGTTGTCCACGAATCCCTGCGTGCGCAACCCGTCTGCACGCGACGGCGTATTCGCACGCCATGCTTCGAGTTCGCTGCGCAATTTCTCATTGCGCCCGCACACGACAATCAGTTGCACAGGTAAGTCGCTGTGGACAATCGCGCGCGCGGTTGGGCTAAGCGTCCCCATCCCGTCTGCTCCACCAATGAGTAGTGCCACCGGTTGATCCAGGCGCAGTCCCAGCGCTGCACGAACAGCTATCCCCTTGGCCATCCGATGGCGCGAGTTTGGCCATACCGGCTGTCCGGTGAGTGCGATTCGATCGGCAGGCACGCCATAGTGCAATGCCTGCCGATGTGCCTGTGGAGTCGGCACCAAGCACGCATCCAAGTCAGCAGCAAAGTGGGCGGCAGGCCCAGACGCCAGGTCGGTGACGATGTGAACCACTTTAGCCGGCGATTTCAGGCGCCGCATCAACGGTGGCAACAGTTGACTGAACAGAGGATGGCATGACACATACACATCGGCGGGATACCGTTGCACCATGTCGATGGCTTTGCGCCAACCCAGTGAGATCAACCAGGTGCGCATCAGGTGCACCATTAACCGACGATTCAAGCCATGAAATACCAAAGCATGTAGAAAGCGCGCTCGATTCACCACAACCGGATAACTCTTCTCGCTTTGATTGAAAGGGAATGGAAGCCACAGCGTGCCGTTGACCAATGCCATTTGGTAGCAATTTGGCCGGCTAAGCTCCAGCGCTTGCTCGACTGCCTGGGCTGTGCTGCGATGTCCGCCGCCGGTATCTCCGTACAGGAACACGATGCGTTTTGCCATGCGCGCGAGAGTATAGCTAGAGAAAAGAGAGCACGGGAGCGGGGAAGCATGAGAGCGGGAGAGCGAGAGAGTGGTGGGATATGATTAGGTGACTCTGCCGGTCAGGGAATGAGATTTCCATTGTGCAAACCTGGATTTGGAGGAATCATGAGGAACAAGATAGCAATCATCGGAGCAGGATTTGTCGGGGCAACAACCGCGCACTGGTTGGCCGAACGCGAGCTGGGGGATATTGTCCTGCTCGATATTCCTGCCACCGAAACAATGCCTAAAGGAAAAGCGTTGGATTTGATGCAAGCTGGCCCCGTTCTGGGCTACGACACACGCATCACCGGCACGACCGAATATGCTGATATCGCTGGCGCAGATATTGTGGTGATCACCGCCGGCCTGCCGCGCAAGCCGGGCATGACCCGCGAGGACTTGGTGGGCAAAAATCAAGCCATCATCACCGACGTAGTAAACAACATCATTCGCGTGGCGCCCGATAGCATTTTGATTGTGGTCACCAATCCTCTGGACACAATGGCCTATCTGGCGTACAAGCTATCCGGCTTCCCCAAACAGCGCGTGATCGGCCAAGCCGGTGTGCTTGACTCCGCGCGCATGAGGACGTTCATCGCCCAAGAGTTAAATGTGAGCGTGCACAACACGCATGCTTTTGTGCTCGGTGGGCATGGCGATGAAATGGTGCCGCTGGTGCGTTATTCGACCGTGGCCGGCATTCCGATCAGCGAACTAATGCCCAAGGAACGCGTCGAGGCGATCGTGCAACGCACCCGGCAGGGTGGAGGTGAGATCGTCAACTTGCTGAAGACCGGCAGCGCTTATTACGCGCCCGGCGCAGCAGTCGCTGAAATGGTCGAAGCGATTCTGCTCGACCGCAAGCTCATTTTGCCCTGCGCCGCATATCTCGAAGGCGAATACGGCCTGCACGACATGTTCTTTGGCGTGCCGGTCAAACTGGGCCGGCAGGGTATCGAGGAAATCATTCAGATCACGCTGTTCCCCGAAGAGCAAGAGATGTTGAACAAGAGTGCTGCGCTGGTGCGCAGCACCATGAGTGCGTTGAAGTTGTGAACTGTTTGATGTCGCGCCGCCGAGCGAGGGAGCACCTCGTCCATGCGACTGCTCAAAAGCTGTCTGCTTGATGAGCCATTGCCCAAGCTGTCGGCAATCGCCGATGCGTGGGATGTTGCGCTAGAGGCAGCATCAACGCGCGAGATGGCCGAAGCACTGGCCGATCACATGCTGATGCACGAGGCAATGCAGCAGGCCGTTTGTACGTTGGCGCCGGAAGCCAAAGCGGCGCTCGGCGCGCTCATCCAAACAAACGGCCGTATGCCGGTCGCGGCGTTCGAGCGTCGTTTCGGCGCATTGCGACCAATGGGGCCGGGCCGCCTTGAGCGTGAACGTCCCTGGCTGGCGCCGGCCAATGTGACCGAGACGTTGTGGTATCGCGGCTTTATCTTCAGAGGGTTCGACCGCAGTCTGAGCAACCCCGTTGATGTGTTTTATCTGCCGGCCGATCTCCTGGCGGTCTTAATGCAGGTTGCAGATTGGCAGCCGCAAAACAAGACTGGCTTTGTCCAACCGCCGCCAACCGAGCGCAGTTCAACTGCTCTCTCCGCCCTAGGCGCAGGCGAATTCACCCTCGAAGACATCACCACCCTGCTCAGCCACATCCAGAACAGCGAAACGCGCCTGCAAGTGGATGGTCGATGGCGGGTGCGTAACGCGGCGGCCGTGCGGCCATTGTTGTTGGGCGTCGAGGCCGATGACCGTCAAGAGGAACGGCGCGTTGCTTTTCTGGAACGATTGATTGAACGCATGGGTTGGCTGCGCGCTCGACAGCCGGCGCTGCGCCTTGCGCCGCAACCGGTGCTCGACTGGCTTCAACAGCCTGCTGCCGCTCAATTGCGCGCTCTGTTCGATGCCTGGCGTGAAGACGATGGCTGGAACGACCTCCGCCAAGTCGAGGGGCTGATGTTCGACATGGAACACGCCTGGGACAACCACCCGCTTGCTGAGCGCGCTGCCGTTCTGGCCTTGCTATCTGGCTGGGCGAAGCGCACAGCAGGGCGTTCTTTCCGCGTTGCGGAGTTTGTAGCAGATGTGCATGCCAACACGCCTGATTTTGCGCGCCCCGACGGGCGCTATGACACGTGGCATATTCGAGACGCCCTGAGCGGCCAGTTTTTGCATGGCTTCGAACACTGGGATCGGATAGAAGGTGCGCTGATTGCGTTTGTGTTGCGCAGCCCTTTGCGCTGGTTAGGCGTTCTTCAAATTGAGGACGAGCAGGTACACATCACCGAGTTTGGCAGGCACATCTTGCTGGGTGAACCACTGCCGTTTATGCTGCCCGTAGAGTTGCGCGGCATACGGGTTGAAGTGGACGGCGAAGTGTCGATTGGTGTTGCCGCGCGCCTGCAACGGTTTCAACTGGCGCGCATCGCCGATCCGCTTGGTTTCCGGAATGGCCGGCATCTCTTTCGCCTGACACCTAACTCGTTGGCGCGCGGCCGCCGGCAAGGCATTGCGACGCCGCGCATGATTGAGTTTTTGCAGCAGAACAGCGACACGCCCCCGCCGGCCAGTCTACTGCGCGCCATTCGGCAATGGGAGGAATATGGCGCTCAGGCTCGATTAGAGGATGCTGTGTTGCTGCGTGTCAAAGATGCGGCAACGCTGGATACGCTGCTGCTGTTGCCGCGCGTCAAACGTGCAACCGTCGAACGGCTCAATCCGACTTGTGCCATCATCCGCGCGCACGAGGCAGAGGCCGTGGCAGAGGAGATCGCGCGCAGTGGATTGCTGATCGAGCGAGAAGCTCAGTCCGACGTGCCCTTGACGCACGCCGGCAGTAATTGATTTGCGCAAGACACGGCACGACAATTTCACAATGCCGGTGCAAGGCGCGCTTCTCACTCAGAGGTCGATTGAATCGACGCAACCAGGTGATCGAAAACAGGTTTGAGCGCTGCGTAGGAGCGCTGGAAGAGTGGATACAAGGCAGCGTAGCGATACGCGTTTTCGGGAGCGGGTTTCTCCGCTTCTACCAATGGAATGATCTGGCGCACGATGCTGAAATCCTTGAACAGCCCTACGCCGATGCCGCCGGCAATCGCTGCGCCTAGCGCAGTCGCCGTGGCATCCAAGTGAGGGCGCAGCAAAGGCATGCCGTATATATCGGCCAGAATCTGTCGCCACACTGCGCTTTTGGCGCCGCCGCCGATCACACACATGCGTTGAATATGCGCCCCCTGTTCGCGCAACACATCCAAAATCCAGCGCAGATTGAATGCCACGCCCTCTAGCACTGCACGCGCCATTTCCGCGCGGCCGTGTGCCATCGACAAGCCGATGAAGGCTGCTCGGGCGTGGGGGTTCCAGTGTGGGCTGCGCTCGCCCAATAGATACGGTAGACACAACACCCCGCCGGCACCTGGAGGCACAGAGGCTGCCATGGCATCCAGCTCGCCGTAACCCGGTCCCGCGTCCGGCTGACAATTGAACAAGCGGTCCAGCCAATCGAACGCGCCGCCGGCCGCTTGCATGTTGCCCAACGAAAAGCACAACTGGGCGTCCAGATGCGCGAATGTGACGATGCGCTGAGCCGGATCAAGCAGCGGCTTACGGGCGCTGAAGGCCATCCAGGACGAAGACCCGATGTAGGTGTAGGCATCGCCTTCTTGCACTGCGCCCGATCCAACAGTTGCGCAGGCTCCATCTCCCCCGCCTATGACAACCGGTGTGCCAGCCGCCAGGCCGGTGAGTTCGGCTGCTTGTGGCGTAACCCGGCCGATAAGGGTGGTTGAAGGATGGGCCGGCGGAAAGATATCAGCGCGCAAGCCAAGAGCATTGAGCAAGTCGGACGACCAGCGGCGGTGGTCTAGATCAAACAACTGCGTGCCCGATGCATCGGAATAATCGGTGGCAACCACACCGGTCAGCAACCAGGCCGCGTAGTCCTTGGTCTGTAACACCCAGCGCGTGCGATGCCACACTTCCGGTTGGTGCTGCTTGATCCAGAGCACTTTGGCAGCGGTGTACGCCGCGCTCACGCGATGGCCGGTTAGACGATAAACATGATTGGCGCCGGCAGCCTCGGCAATCCATGCGGCCTGATCGGTTGCGCGCTGATCTGCCCAGATCACGGCAGGGCGGATCGGCCGGCCTTCTTCATCGAGCAACAGCGCTCCTTGCATGTGACCGCTGAAGCTCACTACGGCGACCCGCTGTGGATCGATGCCGGCTTGGGCCAGTAGACGGCGCGTGCTGTGAATCAGCGCTCGCTGCCAGTCACCGGCTTCTTGTTCCGCCCAGTTTGGTCGGGGATAGGCTGTGCCATAGCCTTCAAACACACTTGCGACCGGTTTGCCAGTTGTGTCGATTAACGTAGCTTTGTTCCCTGTTGTTCCGAGATCATGTGCCAGGATGAGGTCTGACATGTGTATTCCGCTCCCAAATTCCTATCTGCAAAGTGTGTTCAAGCGCTGCCTGAGCCTTGATCTGTGCGCGCCGGACAGTCGACAAAACGGCCGCTCCGTTCATCTACTCCTCGTGCAGTTTCCGGCCTGTCACTCGACACGGTCATGAGAGGCTGCCATGGCGGCATGATAGCGCAGCTTGATCGACTGCTCATCGGCCGTAGCGCGGCCGAATATGTCGATAGATGCTCTTGCCGAATAGGGAAGATGCATCGCAGCAACGGCGAGACAGGTCTCGGCAAGATGAGTCTCGGAATGCTATAATCCTGTCCGTTGTACGCTGTCCAAGCATGGTTGCACGAGTCATTCGCCAGAACCATGCTCGCATTCCCAACTCAGCTTCCGGCCACAAGCCGGCCGCTTGCCGCGCCCTGATCGGCATCCCATAGGTTGTGCAATCGCCTTCCAGTCTTGGGCCGATCGAACAGGACGCGATATGTGGCCTTCAAAAAGGCTGTGCGGCTGTTGCGTGTGGGAAAGCAGAGGACGATTTGCCGTGACCATTCGCATTTTGATTGC
>JANWVJ010000124.1 GCA_025056895.1 Thermoflexales bacterium | reverse complement strand
AACACGGTTACTGCTGGGGTGGCAGCAGCAGAACAGGCAGCGGCGACGCTGAGCACCTGTCACCCGAGCTATTGGGTGGGAGTAACCCCCGAAGCGTTGCAGACGGCCGGCGCCGAGTTGAAGCGTGTGTGGCGCACGTTGGCGACCGATTTGACTCTCATCACGGAGAGCGGCTTCACGGACACCTTAAACAATGTGATGGCAGTCAAACAACGTCAAGATGAACTGAATGCCCTATGCGCCGGCGCCCAGCAGATCGACGCGCGCGTCCGAGACGATGAACAGCGCGCCCGCGCCTTGCTGGACGATGCGGAGTGGTTGCCCCAAATCCAAGCGCTCGAATCCATTGCGCCTTACGCCGATGCGTTGACATCTCTGCGTGATCGATTCACGGCAAGCTATCAGGAACTGAAGCAGTCGCTTCAAGCGCAAACACCGTACTGGCCGGATGTGATCTCACGAGCGACACGGTTGCGCGATGAGCTGGCTTCTGCGCTTGATACCTATCGCCGGCAAGTTGCGCAGACGCGCGACGAGTTGGCCCGCCTATCGGCGCGGCTTGAGCATAGCGCCAACGTTTTGGACTCGTTGGCCGGCTATCCCTCGCTGGACTTCCGCTCTGATGCGTTGTCCATCTTGGAGCGGATTCAAGCCTGGCTGACAACTTCCGAGCACGTGAATGAGCATGACTTGCGCGCCATGCAAACACGCCTGGCTGATGGGCATGCCATCCGCGCTGAAGCCCAAGAACGCATCGCCAGAATGCGCCGATGCCAGGCCGCGTGGCTAGCCGGACAAACCGCTATCGAGTCAATTCTCGCCCAATCCAATGCGCTGGTTGATCGAGCAGTCGTCTTGCAGCAAGAGGGCAGCGTCTATGGCGCCGGCATATGGATGCCCCTCCGTCTCACGGCCTGCCGGCGGCAACTGGCTGCCGTCGCCGAGCGTCTGGCTCTGCTTGTCCAACCACAAACCAAGCTCGATCCTGACACCGCCCTGGCCGAATTAGAGCGGATTCGCGCTGATGCGGAAGCGATTCTGGCGCCTTTGACCCAGGCAGTGGGTGCGCTGGAAGCTGATCTGACGACGCTGCGCGGTCTGCACACCGAGTTGAAGCAACTTGAGCATCGTGCGCGCGAGTTGAGCGCCCGTGCAGCCGATCCGTCCAACCGCTGGGCAGATGTCCAGGAACGCATCGCCGATTTAGAAGATCGATGGAGTCACGCGTCTTCGTTTGAAGAGGCGCGTGATGCACTTCAGGCAGCACAGCAACTGGTGCGTGATCTTGTCGCGCCGGCCTGAATGCGGTTCGGGGTTATAGCCGACCCAACACAATCGGGCCGGCCGGATTAGGCGTTTGACTGCCGCCGGCCGGTTCGACCGTAACGCCGATGTTTTGGAAGGCCGAGAATGGTTGAGCGCTCTGCACGATCAGCCGGCTGGTGCCTGACGCATCGGTGTTAAACACAGTCGAAGGCAAACGCTGGTTGCGGTTAATCAGCCACACTTGATAGGTTTGATCAGGCGGCAGAGAGGGCAGATTGGTCACGGACAAATACGCCGTAGTCGATTGGGGTGCATAGAATACTGTCACGGTGGCGTTTCTAAATGTTCCTGCTACGCCCGGCAAGACGGCCACACGCACATTCGGTTGCAGGAGCACCGACAACTCGGTTTGGGCTTGTGTCAGTGCCGCTTCCTTTTCGGCAACAACAGCGCGCAGCGCAGCTATATCCTCGCCTAGCTGCTGTGACTCTGCGCGAGATCGGTCGAGCGCCTGTTGGGCTTGGGCCAGCGTGCTGCGGAGCTGGGTCAGATCACGCTCGAGTTGCAGAATGCGAGCCGTTGCTTCATCCCGGCTTTTCTGGATGGCACCGGCCTCGATGTGTAGTTGAGCAACCTGTTGGCGCAGGGCGCTGGCTTCGGTCTCCGATTGCCCCAGTCGAATGGCCAGCACGATCGCGACGGCCAGGGCAACGACAGTGGCTGCCATCGATAAACCGCTCAACACCCAAACCGGCCAGGTGCGTCGAGGACGCTCGTCACGCAAGCGGGTAAAGCTAGGGGTGAAGCCCTCGGTGCGCGCTTTGCGCAAAATCCGTCGTGGGCTGAGCACAGCGGCGCCGGCTGACCCGGTGCTCATTGCCGGCTCGCTCGCTGATGAATCAATCACTGACTCGGCAGCCCAGGAGTCGTTTATCTGCTCCATCAGCCGCTGCTTGAGGTCGGGCGATGGTTGCACTGGTTCCACCGAAGCCAGGATCAAGGTAGCCACAACTCGGTCGCGCGCCAACAACTCCTGGAGTTCTGGCGAATCGGCCAGTTCGCGGCGCAGCGCCTCGGCCTCGTCTGCTTCCAAGGCGCCCAGGGCATAGAGGGCAATTTTCTCTTCTTGTGTCATGCCTCGTTCAGTCCAGGTTCAGGCCCCAGTTCGGGCAACTTTTGTCTAAGCATGAGCAAGGCTTGCCGCGCGCGGCTATGGACTGTCCCCAGCGGTTCGCCCAGTCGCTCGGCAATTTCGCGGTGTGTGAGGCCAGAGAAGAAGGCGAGTTCAATCACCCGTCGATGCGGCTCGGACAACCCGGCGATTGCCTGACGCACACGCTGGCGAGATATATTCAATGCCGCCTCTTCGTGTACGTCTGCGTCCTCATCGCGGATGTCCCAGCCGGGTTGCAAGTCGGCTTCAGATGCTTCAGCCGCTTGCTGTTCCGAATGACGGTCAAGTCCGAGCGCACGTCTGACCCGCCTCCGGCGCAGCGCATCAATTGCCAGCCGATGAGCCATTGTCAACAGCCAACTGCGCACATTTCCGCGCGCTGCATCGAACTGTTCGGCCCGACGCCATAGGCGCAAAAAAGTTTCTTGAGTCACCTCTTCGCTGGCAGAGCGATCTTCCAAGATGCGTTGTGCAATGCCATATACCTGGCCGGCGTAGCGATCATAGAGCATCTCGAATGCGTCACGGCTGTGCAGTGCAACCAGACGTAAGAGTCGGGCATCCTCTGCCTGTGTGTCTGAAGTCGTCATCGGGCGCGCTTGCCAGTTTCCCTCACCTGCCCATTCAACCACAAACTGGATCAACCCGCAACGGAGGGAATGCCTATACTGAATCCATCGTGTTCGAGCACTGCTCAGTTCTCGTCCTCAACCTTTAACAGGAGGCGAGGGATCACTCATTGCAACCGTGCATTTATCAGTAGGCGTTCCTCCACAACGCAGGGTATGGTCCCTGTCGGGGCTAGGCGCCGATGGTGTCTTTTTGGTCATGCTGTTGAAATGATTTGCAGCGCCTTCGTCAACTGCCTGACTTACCAATGCGAAGCGGGGTGCGTTAGCACCCCGCTGTTCGTGTTGATTGACCTGATTGAAGGCTCGGCCTAACGCCCGGGGGGCAACAGAACGGCGTCGATGACGTGAATGACGCCGTTGCTGGCGATCACATCGGCCAGGATGACTTGCGCCTGATTGATCTTGACGGTGTTGCTAACGGTAACAGTGAGCCGACCACCCTGGAGTGTGTGCAAGTCTCCGTGCTTGAGCACTGCGCCAGAGTCAAGGCTGCCGCGCACGACATGATAGAGCAAAATGCTGCGAAGCTGGGCCCGATTCTCTGGCTTAAGCAGATTCTCAACGGTGCCGGCAGGTAATTTGGCAAAGGCCTGGTCAGTCGGTGCGAAGACGGTGAAACGACCATGCTTCAGCGTCTCAGCCAGACCGGCTGCCTGTAGAGCAGCAACCAGAGTGGTGAAATTCCCCGCTTCGATTGCCGTTGTCACGATATCCTTGGGTGGGATGAGCACGGTGTCAATCGCATGGATGACGCCATTGGTGGCAGCTACATCGGCTGCGATTACATTCGCACCATCGACCTTCAATCCCGCCTCGCTGGGGCGGATCCACACGCGTCCACCGGACAAAGTGCGCACAGTATTGTGCCGCCCCAAGGTCTTTGCGCTCAAACGGCCCTGGACGACGTGATACAGCAAGATGTTTGTCAGAGTCTGCTTGTTCTCCGGTTTGAGCAGATTCTCAACTGTGCCGGCAGGCAGCTTGGCGAAAGCTTCGTCGGTAGGCGCGAATACGGCGTAGTTGCCTTTCTTTAGGGTCTCGGTCAAACCAGCGGCTTGGATGGCGGCCACCAATGTCTTGAAGTTACCCGCTCCAACAGCGGTGTCGATGATGTTCTTCGGTTTGGCCGGCGGGATCAGAACGGTATCAATCACGTGGATGACGCCATTGCTGGCCATCACATCCACTACGGTCACTTGGGCGTTGTTAATGAACACCTTGCCATCCTCTACCTTGATGCTGATGGAAGCACCGTTCAGTGTGCGGGCGGTCTTGAGGTTTACGACGGTCTTGGATTCCAGCTTGCCGCGCACCACGTGATAGGTCAAGATGTCGGTCAAGGCCTGCTTGTTTTCCGGCTTCAGCAAGTTTTCGATTGTGCCGGGGGGCAGTTTGGCGAAGGCGTTATCGGTGGGAGCAAACACAGTCAGTCGGCCCGGCGCGCTCAAGGCATCGACCAAGCCGGCAGCTTGGATTGCAGCAACCAGTGTGCTGAATCCAGGCGTCTCCGAGGCGATCTGGACAATGTTCTTGGCCGGCTGGGCAGAGGCCAAGGAGGGACTAGCCATTGCGCTTAGCATGAGCGCGCCGGCAGCCATGGCTTGTAGAGCAGTTCTTCGGTTCACTCTTCTCATCTCTTTCACTCCATCTCGTCAGATTACTCAAGTTGTCTATGCACTCTGTGCACACCTCCTATTACGCAGCGCCGCGTCAAACGCATGACGCCGGCGTTAAGAGTTTGATAAGTTGAAGATAAGAGATGAGCGAATCGGCGGAATAGAGCCGCAAGAAGGGATAAAAAGAGCAATCGCCGGCAGCGTGGTTTCAATCTTTGGAGACGTAGGCAACGGTTTGCGGGCCTTCTGGAAGAATGCAGAGCGTTGCGTTGGTGCCATAGCGCTTGCGGAGTTCAATCAACGTGTCCTCTATACGCGAACAGGGCTTCAGTAAAGCGGCTCGGATTTGATCGTCGCTCAGGCCGTCGCTGCGCAGGTACACGTCGGCCTTGAGCTGCACCAACGCCTGGATATGCGCTTCCCACTGGTCTTGCACCGGCTGGGGAAACGAGAGAATGCGCTCCAACAGTTCTTGCGGGCTAGAACTTTCGCGCAGCAGCCGGCCGTATAGACCGTGGTCGGGGATTCCATCCCAGCATTCGGCAACGGCGATAATGGCGCCGCCTGGCTTGACGATTTGTGCGGCGGCGCTCATACCTTTCACTGTTTGATACAGGTTCAGATCGAGGGGGTAGCCGGAGTTGGTGGTCACGACGATGTCGAACAGATGCGGCGCAGGGCGCATGGCCGTCTGGCGCACAAAAGCGCATCCGCGCGCGTGTGCTTCGTCCAAGTTGCCGGCGAACACGCCGGTGATTTGCTTGTCCTTGTTCAGGCTGACGTTCAGCAGAAACAGGCATGCGTTTGCCGAGGTCTCACATGTTTTCAGCGCCGCTTCACGGGCTTCTTCCCAAATCGGATTGCCGTGCGTCACGCCCCAAGTGGCCTTAGGGTGGCCGATCATGCCGGCATCGTGATTGCCCAGCACTGTCTTCAGGCCGGCCATGCCGGGCATAATTGCTTTGCCCCCGCCGGAGAATCCGGCAAAGAAGTGCGGCTCGATGAATCCGGTCAGGATTTTTAGGTCGCATTCAACCAGCGCACGATTGATCCAAATCTCATGTCCCCACCGGCTCACACCCAGGCAGACTTGTGTGGATGGGTCGAAGGCGTTGTTCTGAATAATTGGGTACTCCCTCACGATCTCTTCGCCGAGCATCGCACACAATTCGGCGTCGGTATTTGGACGGTGCGTGCCCAGCGCGTTGAACAGGGTAATCTGCTCGCGCCGAACGCCCAGTTCGGCCAGCTCGGCCAGCACAGCCGGCAAGATGATGTGGTTCGGCGTAGGGCGGGTGATGTCGCTGAAGATGATACCGATCCGCCGATTGTGCAGAGAGTCGATGTGGTGCAGAGGGCGCATCGCTTCACGAATCGCCTGCACTGGATCGGCCAAGCCGGGAACATACATCGGCTCGATCACCGTTGGATTCCATTCGGCCGGGACATCGATCCACAAACCGTTCTTGCCGTAAGCCAATTTAATCTTCATCGCGCTTGCCTCGCCGTTTGCCGGCTTATTCGATCGGCGACATCCACTTAGGGCGTTCCACTTTGACCAGCACGGTGCCGTCTGCGAGCACACGCACGGGATAGGTGCGCAGAGATGGGCCTAATTTGGGAAAGACGCACGCGCCGCTACGCACATCAAAGCGATATCCATGATCTGGGCAATCCACCTCGCCGTTGTCCAGCGCGCCGTAAGACAAATCGCCGAGCGCATGGGGGCACAACGCTGTGAAAGCGACCACTTCGATACCGGCGATGTGATCGGGATTGTCCAGCACGGCCAGGAGCACAGGCGCGCCGTTGATCTCAACACGCTTCATTTTGCCGCGCCGCAGCTCGTCGAGCCGAGCCGCCGGCGCAAAGCCGGCTAAGTCATCAGCCGGCAGATGCTCGAACAGGGAGGCGCTCATACGCAAGATTATATGGGCGCAGATCGGCACAAGGTCATCAGCGCTTACAATACTTGCCCTAAGCTATGACCGAGTATCTACCCGACCCCAACGGTAAGTACGGCCCTTACGGCGGGCGTTACGTGCCTGAGACGCTGATGCCGGCGCTGGATGATCTGATCGAAGCGTATGAAGAGCTGCGCGACGACGCTTCGTTTCGCGCCGAGTTCGAGCACTTGTTGACCACTTACGTAGGCCGGCCTACGCCCCTGACACACGCCCGCCGGCTGAGTGAACATCTCGGCGGCGCACAGATTTACCTAAAACGCGAAGATTTGGCCCACACCGGCGCGCACAAGATCAACAACGCCTTGGGTCAGGCGCTGCTCGCCAAGCGTATGGGCAAACGCCGTGTCATCGCAGAAACCGGCGCCGGCCAGCACGGTGTTGCCACCGCTACGGCGTGCGCCTTGCTCGGTTTGCAGTGCGTGGTGTACATGGGGACGATCGACATGGCCCGCCAACAACCAAACGTCGATCGCATGCGTTTGTTGGGCGCAGAAGTGCGCGGCGTTGAAAGTGGCACGAAGACTTTGAAAGACGCCGTCAACGAAGCCATCCGTGACTGGGTGACGAATGTGCGTGACACGTACTACATCATCGGGAGTGCGCTCGGTCCGCATCCATATCCGCTGATCTGCCGTGACTTTCAATCGGTGATCGGACGCGAAGCGCGCGCGCAAATGTTATCTCAGGCCGGCCGGCTGCCCGATCAAGTGATTGCCTGTGTCGGCGGCGGCAGCAATGCCATCGGTATCTTCTATGCGTTCCTCGATGATCCGGTTGAGCTGGTCGGCGTCGAAGCAGGCGGATTTGGCCTGCACACCGGCCAACACGCCGCTCGCTTGGCAAACGACAGTGCGCGATTGACCGCCGGCGCAATCGACACGTCGGCATCTCCGAGCATCTATTCCCGTGTAGGGGTGTTTCAGGGCATGCGCACGATGGTGCTGCAAAACGAAGACGGCCAGATTGCCGAAACGCATTCGATTTCAGCCGGCCTGGACTACGCCGGCGTGGGGCCGGAGCACGTCTATCTCCGCGATCTGCAACGAGTGACGTACACTGCCGCCACAGACAAAGCCGCCCTAGAAGCCTTTCATACCTTGTGCCGGCTAGAGGGCATCATTCCCGCTCTTGAATCATCCCATGCACTGGCAGAGGCGATCAAGCGTGCGCCGGATATGGCGCGCGATACGATTCTGCTGGTCAATCTCAGTGGGCGCGGCGATAAGGACTTAAACACGGTGATGAAGGCGAGTGCAGAAGGGTGAGTGACGAGCGGTGAGTGATGAGTGACCCACACATCAACGAGACCGAAGCGCAGCGGCCGGCGCAGGTCATCTACGACGGCGATCTGGCCTTGGCAGTGGACGAGGCCGGTAAGGAGCACCTGATCGCCGTGCAGACCGGCAAAAAGTTCGAGACTCATCACGGCATTCTCCACTACGATCACGTGATCGGCCAGAGTTGGGGCTGCCTGATTCGATCTTCAAAGGGACATGCCTATTTGTTTGTCCGACCTAGCACGGCTGATCTGATCCGCCACATCAAACGTCAATCGCAAGTGATCTTTCCCAAAGATAGCGCCTACATCCTGATGCGGCTGGATGTCAAGCCGGGCAAGCGCGTCCTCGAATCCGGCTGCGGCAGCGGCGGCTTGACGTTGGCGTTGGCCACGGCCGTCGCGCCCACCGGCCATGTGTACAGCCAAGACATTCGCGCCGACTTCATTGCTCTGGCGCGCCGCAACATGCAGAAAGTGGCCCTTGACCGATATGTCACCTTCATCCATGCCGACGCGACCCAAGGCTTCTTGGTAGATGAGCCGGTTGATGCTGTTTTCATCGATGTCCCTCAACCGTGGACGTGCCTAGCCCAAGCGCGCGCCGTAGTGAAAGACGGCGGCTTTTTCGGCGCCTTGGTTCCGACCACCAATCAGGTGCAGAGCCTATTGGCCGGCCTGGCGCAACATGCTTTTGGTCTGATCGAAGTCGAAGAGCTGTTGCTGCGCGCCTACAAGCCCGTACCAGAGCGCTTGCGCCCACGCGACCGCATGGTGGCGCATACGGGCTATTTGATCTTTGCGCGCGCCGTCGTCAAGCCGCTGTTCACATTCGGTTCACGAGAGGCTAAAGCGCGCGCAGAACGAATCATCGATGAATCGGTGCAGCCAACCGGGGCCGAGGCAATTTCAGGAGATGACAATGCCTGGCCTGATGTCGAGCTTGCCGAGGATTGAAGTGCAATCGCTGAAGAAAGATTTGCTCGCGCCGGCGAGTTATCATATCTGAGCAATCCACCGCGCGAGCCGGGCCAAACCGGAAGGAGTGATTCATGATCGTTCATGTCAGGATTAACGGTGTAGATCGAGACTTGGCTGTTGCGCCGAATCAAACTCTGCTTTCCGCGCTGCGCGCAGCCGGCTATTACAGCGTCAAGCACG
>JANWVJ010000123.1:2639-9221 GCA_025056895.1 Thermoflexales bacterium | reverse complement strand
CGTGGTGCGCTACACGGTGGTGGTGACAAACGCTACGGGGAGCGCGCTGACGAACGTGCGGATCACGGACACGCTGCCGGCGGGTTTTGTGTTCGGCGGGATCGAGGTGGTGCAGCCGTTGGGGTGCAGCGCGGGCGAGAACGCCGGTCAGGTGTTGGGGGTGTGCGCGACGCTGGGTAGCGGGCAGGTGATGCAGGTGGTGTTCACCGGCACGGTGACGGTGGCCGGGCAGGACGTGGTGAACAGCTTCGTGTGGACGGCGGACGAGTTGCCCGGCGAACGGCCCGGCGGGACGTGTGTGAACGTGCCGTGCGGTGGTTCGGCGCCGAGGGCGCGGGTGGACGTGCTGGCGACGGCCAAGCAGGCCGGGGTGAGCGCGGCGCGGATGGGCGAGCTGGTGAGCTACACGATCGTAGTGAGCAATCCGAGCGAGAGTAACGTGAGCGTGACGGTGACGGACACGCTGGCGGTGAGCGCGACGCTGGAGAGCGCGACGCCTGGGTATGTGCAGAGCGGGCAGACGCTGGTGTGGGAGAACGTGGTGGTGCCAGCGAACGAGACGGCAGTGCTGACGGTGACGGTGCGGGCGGCGAGTGGGCCGTTGCCGGGCGGGTATGTGCTGAACAACGGGGTGGTGATCCTGGCGGACGGGGTGGAAATCAGCCGCAACGCAGCCGGCGTGCCGATCACCCCCTGGCGCGCCTACGCGCCCATCGTGCGACGACCGTAGAGAAAGCATTCAAGTCTGAAGCAACAGGCCGGGGGTTGGATCGTGACCCACCGCCGGTTCAAAGCCAGGACGTAATCCAGATAGGAAGCAGCGCACGTTAACTATAGACGTGCGCTGCTTTCTTGATCACACCCACAACGCTCAGATATTCAGCTCACCAGGAATGTCGGCCCATCAGCACTGCTCACTCAAACGGCCAATGCACCTTCCTTCGCCCGATATAATCTCCGCTCGATCATTTGATCCATCAGATTTCACCGCTCATCTGTATCTTCTGTCTGGAATGCGATTCTGACATGCCTGAAACACAACAAGTCATTTACTCAATGGTGGGAGTGGGCAAAATCTATCCACCTAACAAACAAGTGCTGCGCGATATCTCACTCGGCTTCTTCTACGGTGCCAAGATCGGGGTGCTGGGATTGAACGGCGCGGGCAAGAGCACGTTGTTGCGGATCATGGCCGGCCTGGATGAAGACTACATCGGTCAGACTATGCTCTCCAAAGGGTACACGCGCGGGTTGCTCGAGCAAGAACCTCAGCTCGATCCCAACAAAACGGTGCGCCAGGTCGTCGAGGAAGCGGTACAACCGATTGTGGACATGCTGAAAAAGTTCGAGGAGATCAGCAACCGGTTTAGCGATCCTGATGCCGACTACGACAAGCTGATCGAAGAACAGGGCCGTTTGCAGGAAGAACTCGACAAGCACGACGCCTGGACACTGGACAGCCGACTGGAGCAGGCAATGGATGCGCTGCGTTGCCCGCCCGGTGAGACACCGGTGCACGTGCTATCCGGCGGCGAGCGCCGCCGCGTGGCGCTGTGCCGGCTGCTGCTGACCGAGCCGGACATCCTCCTACTCGATGAGCCGACCAACCATCTCGATGCGGAGTCAGTGGCCTGGCTGGAGCGCCATTTGCAGCAATACAAAGGCACAGTCATCGCCGTTACGCACGACCGTTACTTTCTTGACAATGTAGCCGAGTGGATTTTGGAACTAGATCGCGGCTTCGGCATTCCATGGCGCGGCAATTACTCCTCTTGGCTGGCACAAAAACAAGAGCGACTGCGTGTTGAGGAGAAAGCTGACGAGAAACGCATCCGCACGCTAGAGCGCGAGTTAGAGTGGATTCGCATGTCGCCTCGTGCACGACAGGCCAAGGGCAAAGCGCGAGTCGCGGCTTATGAAAATTTGCTCAGTCAGGAAACGGAGCGCCGGCGCGAAGAAATGCAGATTTATATCCCGCCCGGTCCACGGCTGGGTGATGTGGTCATCGAGTTCAAAGATGTTGCCAAGTCGTTCGGCGACCGGGTTTTGTACGAACACCTCAGTTTCAGCGTTCCTCCGGGCGCCATGGTCGGCATCATCGGGCCAAATGGGGCCGGCAAGACTACCCTGCTCAAGCTGATCACCGGCGCAGAGAAACCCGATGCCGGGACTATCACGATCGGCCAAACTGTCAAGTTGGGCTACGTGGATCAAAATCGTGACACGCTGAACGGCGAAGCAAGCGTGTGGGAAGAAATCAGCGGCGGCGAAGAAATCATCACACTGGGCCAACGCAAGATGAACTCGCGCGCATACGTGGCTGCCTTCAACTTCATCGGCGCAGACCAGCAAAAGAAAGTGAAATCGCTCTCCGGCGGTGAACGCAACCGCGTGCATCTGGCCAAAATGCTGCGCCAAGGGGCTAACGTGCTGCTGCTCGACGAGCCGACCAATGATCTAGATGTGAACACATTACGCGCCCTGGAAGAGGCGCTGGACGAGTTCGCCGGCTGTGCGCTGATTGTGAGCCACGACCGCTGGTTCCTCGATCGCGTCTGCACGCACACGTTGGCGTTCGAAGACGATGGGACAGTGAGTTGGTTTGTCGGCTCGGTCAGCGATTACGAAGCCGATCGGCGCAAACGACTGAGCATCGCTGCCGACATGCCCCATCGCCTGGTACACCGGAAACTGACTGGCTAACGTCGACCCAGCCAGATAGAGATGATCAACCAGGCCTCACTCGAAGCAGTTGCTGCCGCGCACTTCAAGCCGCCGTTTATCCGGCCACTCTACGAGACGTACAACTTCTGGCGCTTGCCGCACAGCATAGTGCGCTGGTTCGGCGGTGAAACCAACTGGGCTTTGCCGTCGGATGCCTTACCGAGCGGGTCAAGCGCGTGCGACGCCGTGGTGCTGCTCCTGATAGATGGATTTGGTTGGCGCTTTTACGAGCCGCGTGCGGAGCGCTATCCTTTTTTGCAGCACTTCGTCCGGCACGGCGTTGTATCAAAGCTCACGTCGATGTTCCCTTCTACCACAGCGGCCCATCTCACCACCTTGCACACCGGCCTGCCCCCAGCCCACAGCGGGGTATATGAGTGGTATCAACATGCCCCAACCCTCAACGCCATGATCGCGCCCCTGACATTCTCTTTGGCAGGAGAGAGAGGACGCGATACGCTCGCACAGGCCGGCGTCTCGCCGGGCTTCGTTTTTCCGACGCACGTGCTTTACCAACAGTTGATCGCACTAGATGTCGATTCGTTTGTGTTGCAAAGCAACCAGTTTGCGCACAGCGCGCCCTCACGCCATCTGGTGCAGGGCGCGCGGATTGTAGCGACAAAAACCACGGTCGAAGGGTGTGTACAACTGAGTAAGCTGCTGGCTGCCCAACAGCGGCGGTCTTACTATGTGCTGTATCTGAGCCAAGTTGACGCGATTGGTCACGAGTATGGCCCAACATCAGAAGAGATCGAAGCAGAGATCGACGTCTTGCTGAGGGTACTCGAAGAGCATCTGTTGAATCGGCTGGCCCAACATGGTCGAGTATTGCTACTGGTCACTGCCGATCATGGGCTGGTAGAAACCAACCCCGCCACCACGCTATACCTCAATCGGGATGAGAACTTGCGCACCCTCCGCCGACACCTACAAACCGACTGGGCCGGCCAACCGTTAGCGCCGGCCGGCTCACCGCGCGACCTCTTTCTGCACATCCGCCCGGACAAGCTTGAACGTGTTGAGCGGACGCTGAGCGAACATCTGGCCGGTCGGGCGCTCGTTTTCCAGACACGCTTTCTGATCGAGCAAGGCTTGTTCGGGCCGCCGCCGATTTCCGACCGATTCCTGGAGCGCGTTGGGAACTTGGTGATTCTGCCGTTCAAAGGCGAATCTGTGTACTGGTACGAGCGCGGACGCTTCGAACAAACGTTCTTCGGGCATCACGGCGGCCTGACACGGGAAGAGATGGAAATTCCTCTGCTGGCATGTGCCTTGTAAGGTGGGTCGGAATTCTGACAGTTCAAAGTCCAAGAGTCAGGGCTAGATGATTCTTGCGCATGGCAAGCGGAATTGCCTACAACAAGCTATCGAATCTACCTGTCAGAAAGTGCGATCTGGCAATCCCTCTGTGAGCCGAAATTTAGATTGAGCCAGCCTCGTGCATGAGAGGTTTGCATCGCACATCCATTTCGACTACCATTGCCCACATCACAATCGGACAGAATCGCACAAGCAATGCTGAATTTCCAAGACATCATCCTGAAACTGCACACATTCTGGGCCGCCAGGGGCTGCCTGATCTGGCAACCGCACAACCAGGTGGTCGGCGCCGGCACGATGAACCCGGCCACTTTCTTGCGGGTGCTCGGCCCAGAGCCATGGAATGTCGCCTATGTCGAACCGTCCGCACGGCCCGATGACGGACGCTTCGGCGAAAACCCCAACCGCCTATACACACACACCCAGTATCAGGTCATCCTCAAACCATCGCCAGAACGTTCGCAGGAGATTTATCTGGAAAGCCTAGACGCACTCGGCATTGATCGCCGCCGGCACGACGTGCGGTTTGTCGAAGACAACTGGGCGCAGCCCACCATCGGCGCATGGGGACTGGGCTGGGAAGTCTGGTTGGACGGCCTCGAAATCACCCAATACACCTACTTCCAACAAGTAGGCGGCATCACGCTCGATCCCGTGTGTTTGGAGATTACATACGGCTTGGAGCGCATCGCCATGGCCCTGCAAGGAGCGCGGCGCGTATTTGATCTGAAGTGGGACAACACGCGCACTTACGGAGACGTGCGGCTTCAGGACGAGATCGAACGCAGCGAATATGCCTTCAATCATGCCGACGTGCAAGCGCTGCACACCCTGTTTGAACTATACGAGCGCGAAGGCAAGCGCGCGATTGAGCATGGCTTGGTTCTGCCGGCGCATGACTATGTTCTGCAATGCTCCAACGTATTCAACTTGATGGACACGCGCGGCGCAATCGGCGTCACCGAGCGCCAGCGTTACGTGGGCCGCATGCGCGCGATGGCCGAACAAGTCGCCAAAGCCTACGTCGCGCAGCGTGAACAAGCCGGCTTTCCGTGGTTGCCCAAGGCAGAAAGCACCTCCCCCACCCCCGCTCTATCGGACGTTCCTACGCCGACGCTCGATAGGCCGGCCTCGCTGTTGATCGAGCTGGGGACAGAGGAGCTGCCGGCTGACAACGTGGCCGCCTGTGCGCAGCAACTGCACGACTACACTCTCGCTGCACTGGCCGAGGCGCGCGTCGATCACGGCGAAGCCATCACCTTCGCCACACCGCGCCGCACGGCCATTATCGTGCGCAACGTATCCCCGTCTCAGCGCCCGCTGGACGAGCTGGTGCGCGGGCCGGCAGCCAAAGCTGCCTTCGATCCAGACGGAAAACCCACTCAGGCTGCGATCGGCTTCGCCAATCGCTTCGGCATCTCTCCTGCCGACTTGATTGTAAAAGAGGAAGGCAAGTCCAGTTACGTGTATGCGCGCAAGCAAGAGGCCGGCCAAGCGACTATCGCCGTGCTGTCGCGCGCGCTGCCGGCGGCGCTGGGCAAGATCACCTTTGAGAAGACCATGCGCTGGAATGCCAGCAATGTATCCTTCTCCCGACCCATCAACTGGATCGTGGCATTGCTGGGCGATCAGTTGATACCGTTCGAGTTCGCCGGCGTGCGGAGCAACGTTGAGAGCACCGGTGCACGGGGCATGGGATCGCCACGCTTTACCGTCGATCACGCCGATCATTACGAAGCGCTATTGACCGAGCAACACATCCTCGGCAATCGAGAAGCACGGCGCGCCGAGATCCAACGCCAGATCGATGCCGCCGCTGCGACAGTCGGCGGGCGCGTGGCAGAGAATGAGGACCTGCTCAACGAAGTAACCGATCTCGTAGAACAACCGACAGCCCTGGTATGCCGCTTTGACGCTGAGTTTCTGGAATTGCCTGCGCCGATCCTGACCTCGGTGATGAGCAAAAAGCAACGTTACTTCACCGTGTTACAGGCGGACAACAGCCCGCAGAGCGAATCGCCGACCTTATTGCCTTACTTCATCACCGTGCGCAACGGGCCGGCAGAGGACTTAGACGAAGTTCGAAAAGGCAATGAGGACGTTGTGCGCGCGCGGTTCGCTGACGCCGCGTACTTCTTCCGCGAAGACGTGCGCAAACCATTGGAATCTTTTCTGCCACGCCTGGATACCATCACCTTTCAGGCCAAACTCGGCTCGATGTTGGACAAAGCCAAGCGCATCGAGGCGCTCGTCGAGCCGATCACCAAGCTGGTTGTGGGCACAGAAGCCACACCTCAAATGATCCAAGTCGCCTGTGCTGCTGCGCGCTTGTGCAAAGCCGATCTGGCAACCAACATGGTCGTGGAGATCACAGCACTCCAGGGCGTGATGGGCCGCGAGTACTACTTGCGTCAGCACCCAGACCCTACCCCGGAAGATATAGCGATTGCCGAAGCCATCTTCGAGCACTACTTGCCGCGCTATGCCGGCGACAAACATCCGGCCACGCTGCCCGGCCTGATCGTTGGACTGGCCGAC
>JANWVJ010000123.1:0-2629 GCA_025056895.1 Thermoflexales bacterium | reverse complement strand
TGGACAGCATTGCCGGCTTGTTCGCGGTCGGCTTAGCGCCTCGAGGCAGTGCCGATCCATTCGCGCTACGGCGGGCCGCTATCGGCATTGTGCAAAATCTAATCGCTGCTCGGCGATCGTTCTCCCTACGACACGGGCTGGAGCAAGCCGGCCGGCTGTTGCCCGTCCCGATGAGCACCGACGCTTTGAATAGCGCACACGCTTTTATCGTTGAACGCGCACGCCAGCAACTCCTCGATGAAGGATTCCGCTACGATGTGATCGATGCCGTGCTGGCAGAGCAAGGCGACGATCCATGGCGAGCGCGGCTGAATGTGGCGCAATTATCTGAATGGACGCGCCGCGAGGATTGGAGCACACTGCTGGCTGCCTATGCCCGCTGCGCCCGCATCATCAAGAGCGCCCGCCAAGAGGCGCCCTTCAAGCTAGATTCAGCCTATCAAGACCCGGAGCCGGCTGCACAAGAGCTGACTGCTGCCTTGGAGGCTTTGCCACCCGCGCCCTCCCAAGACATCGACGCACTGATGAACTGTCTGAGCCGGCTGGTCGGGCCGATCACCACCTTCTTCGACCGAGTTTTGGTAATGGCCGAGGAGGAAATCGTGCGCCGGTCGCGTCTGGCCCTGGTGGGGCGGGTCGTCGCGTTGGCCGGCGGATTGGCAGATTTGAGCAAACTGGAAGGATTCTGACCGTTACGAGTCTGAGGTGATGCCTGACTGCTGGGGACGGTCAGGGGAAGATATGTCGGGTGCTCGCAATTCGTGCGCTCGCACTTCGCGGCCTTTGCCTGCCTGCCGGCTGGCCGCTCCCACATAGCCCATCTCTTGTAACTCTTCCATCAACCGCGCTGCGCGCGGATAGCCAATACGCAGTTTGCGTTGCAAAAGAGAGGTGCTGGCGTTGCCCGTCATCTGAATGATCTCGATCGCGCGCTTGATCAGGTCATCTTCATCGGCATCCTCGCCCGCGCTGGCGCCGGCACGGTTGCCTTTGGCGGATAAGACGCGCTCCTGTGCCATCTCGGCGACTTCAAGTTCCCAAGGGGTTTCCAACTCCGGCCTGCGATTGGCGCCAGAACCTTCTTCGCTTGAAGGCTGTTCCGACGTTTCTGCGGCAGCTTTGGCCTGCTCAGTTTCAATTTGGCGCTTCCACCACTTGATCAGATCGTTGATTTCCTTTTCGCCGACCAAGCAGCCTTGCAACCGCAGAGGATGACCGGATTCAGGATTGAGGAACAGCATGTCGCCTCGCCCCAGCAGTGTCTCTGCGCCAACCTGATCGAGAATCACCCGCGAGTCGGTGGACGAGGCAACGGCAAACGCGATACGGGCCGGAAAGTTAGCCTTGATCAGGCCGGTGACGACATCGACGCTAGGACGCTGTGTGGCAACGACCAAATGGATGCCGGTGGCGCGCGCCATTTGCGCCAACCTACACAACGTCTTCTCGGTCTCGATCGGCGACTGCAACATTAAGTCGGCCAACTCATCGATCAACACGACGATGCGCGGCAAGGTCTCCTCATTCCGCCGTGCGAGCATGGCGTTGTAATCGGCCAGGTTGCGTGCGCCGGCGGCGGCAAACTTCTTGTAGCGCGCATCCATTTCGCGGGTGACCCAGCGCAACACCGCCGGGATGCGCTCTAGATCGCTCTCTGGCTTGCCGACGATGTGCGGCAAGCCCACAAACCGACTCAGCTCGACCATCTTCGGGTCGATCATGACAAACTTCAAGTCTTCAGGCCGGTTAGTCATCGCCAAACAAGCGGTGAGGGCGCTGATGCACACGCTCTTGCCAGAACCGGTTGTGCCGGCAATGAGCAAGTGTGGCATGCGCGCCAGGTCAGCGGCAATGGGCATGCCGGCCACATCGCGGCCCAGCGCAATCGCCAGCGGAGACGAGCGGGCGACTTTCTGGAAGACCTCGCTCTCCATTACGCCGCGCAGATCGACCACGCTAGGGCCTTTCGTATTCGGAACTTCGATGCCGACCAGGCCACGACCGGGAATCGGCGCTTCGATGCGAATAGACGGCGCTTCTAGCGCTAAAGCAAAATCGTTCTGTAAGCTGGCGATCTGGCTGACGCGGATTTTCTGGAGGCGTTTCTCGCCGTTCGGGCCGGGGCGCTCCAGATAGCCGGGCTCGATGCCGAACTGGGTCACGGTAGGGCCGCGTCGAATTTCCACCACTCGGCCGGCTAAGCCAAACTGGGCCAACGTAGTCTCGATAATATCGGCTTGGCGCTGCACGTTTGCATCACTATTCTTGACTTCTTTAGGGCGTTCCAGTAGAGATAACGGCGGCAAAACCGTGCCACGTATGGTTTGCTTCTTTCTCTCGGCCTTTGGCGGAGCGGGCTTTGTGTCTTCGGCGCGGATGATGACAGCGTTCGATTTGATCTTCAGCTTCGCACCGGACGGTTGAGATGATGATTGGCCAGCTTCTATGCCGGTTCTGGCTGCCGGCGCAGGGGACGTTTTAGCCGATGGCGGGTCAATCGACTTGACCGGAGTGGATCGGCGCTTATCTTCAGTCAGCATCCCATCTGCTTGACCACCGGTTGGGCGAGCGCCGGACAACTGATTAGGCAATTGCGGAAGTGGGGCATCTCGAACCAACAAAGGGCGGA
>JANWVJ010000122.1 GCA_025056895.1 Thermoflexales bacterium | reverse complement strand
CAGTCGCAGCTCGCGTTCGTACTGCGGCAACAGCGCGATCTCCTCTTCGGCTTTTTGCAACTCCAGGCTCAATAAGCTCTGAGTGCGCTCCAGCGCTTGCTGGCGCGCTTTGACGGCGTTTTCGTAGTCTTGCCAGACTCCCAGGCTCAGAATCTCGGCCAGGAGCGCTTTGCGCTCGGCCGGCGATTTGAGGGTGAATTCATCGGCCTTGCCTTGTTTGAGATAAGCCGAGTTGATGAAGGTGTCATACGTTAGATTGAGCAGTTGGATGATTTTGGCCTGCGTTTCGCTCTGGCGCGGCTCACTGAGCGTGCGCCAACCGTTTTCGTTTTCGACCAGCAGATCGAGTGTGCCGGTTGAGGCAGGAGCTTTACCCTTTCCGGTGATGCGGCCTATCCGGCGCGTGCGCACTACTCGATAGACGGCGTTGCCCTCGCTGAAGGTTAGCGCAACGCGCATTTCGCTCTCCCCTTGGCTAATCAAGGCATCTTCGGTCTTGCCACGCGCTTTGCCCCACAACGCCCAGGTGATGGCATCGAGCAACGTGCTCTTGCCGGCTCCGTTCTCACCGGTTAGGCATACGACGCGCAGACCACTCAGATCGAGTGGGTCAGCGTCGCGATAAGCCATGAAGTTCTTCAGTTCGAGTTTGAGCGGGATCATGAGCAGGGATCAGCAATCAGCGGGCAGCGCCCAACAGTCATATACAGATCAGTCTAAGCATGTAGAGCGCACGGAATAAACGGCATCAGCGCTTGCGAGAGGAGGATGACTTGGTTTGACTCAGACGAATCACCTCGCCGCCGACAAAGCGCTTGCCATCGAAGGACAATCGAATGCCTTCGCAATAATCGCACACAGCGCCCCAGGTGCTGAAGTCGGCGTCAGGCAAGCAGCCGGCTGCGCCAAGTTCAATCACCAGTCCATGAGTGATCACAAGGGCCACTCCCTCCTCGGGTAGCGATTCGGCGATGGATGTCCACACCCGCGCCAGTTCGCGCGCGCACCGCCCAACCGCTTTGTGGCTACGGGCAATTTGTGCCACCTCTGCAAATGTAGGCGCATCCTCCAGAGCGGTGATTACACCATCGTCTTCCAACGGGGCGAGATCGGCGAGCTGCTCGTCCACGGCAAAGCCCATCGCAATCGCGGTCTCAAAAGCGCGCACGACATCGCTGGTGATCACCTTTGTGAACGGCCCCATGCTGGCGCCGACTTGCCGCGCCAAGCTCACGCCGGCCTGAGTGAGATGCTTGCCCGGTTTTTGCCGCATCGTGTGGCGGCGAATTTCAAGGTATTTCATGGCAATACTCATAAGCAGATCAGCACATAGAACAAGAGACAGAAGCCAGGCTGAGCGTGTTTTCGATGATCAGCAAACGAGCGACAGCATATACCCCTGGCCACGGATGAAATCCACAACCTGATAGCCGCGCGCAAAGTAAGCCATGAACGCTTGGCGCGTGGCATCACGCCAAGCCTGTGCCAGTGCCATGTCTTGTTTGCGCACGACATCGATGTCGTCGGGGATTTGGATCACCACCCAATCGGCGTGCATCGAGCAATCCAAGCCAGCCGGCGCGCCGCCGACATTACGCAGCACTATCGGCGCACGCTCACCGAGCGCACGCTCGGTTTCCGACGTCGGTCGGCCGCTCGCGGGGGCATCAAGCCACCATTCAACCCACAGCCGATCGATCGGCATACCGGCGTCGCGGGGGCTGGTCGGCGCGGCATACGCATCGGGCAAGTACGTGCGGGACGTTGCCCCAAGCTTGTGCAGGTTAAGATGCGCATTGCGCGCGCGCAGAGGATCAAACGTCCAGCACATTAACTTTAGGCCATGCGCCAGCGCGTGCGCAGCTTGCGCCCGTTTGAGTGCTTCGCCGACCCCTCGTCCTTGCCAGGCAGGTAGTACCGCCAGCCGTTGAGAGCGATGATATAGCGTGCCATCTTCGGCTAGGCCGACATACCCGAACACACAGCCGATCATCTGGGCGTCCTCAAAAGCGCCCAACACGACGCCGCCTGCTTTGGCGAATGATTGCAATACGGCATAAGGCACTACGTCGAGCGCACTCATCCCCATCGCCTCGGCCTGCAACTGCTCACAGGCTTTGTATTCAGCGTAGCCGGCGACCGGCCTGATTTCGCAGCTCATGGTTTAACTATAGGGCACGACAATCCACTCTGGATGGATTTGGCCGGCTTCATTGATCAGAATGCGTCCAACCGTCGGCAAGCCACCGGCTTCTACATCGACACACACGGCGCCGGGGTTGTAAAACAACGCGCCGTCTTGCCAAACGCCGCATAACTGATGCGAGTGACCAAACACAACAATATCTGCTCCGCGCGGCTTGGTGCGCGCCAAACGTCTGATGATGGCACGGTTGATTTGAGTGCGCCTTGGGCGCGACCCCAGATGGATTAATTTGTCCAACATGGTATAGCCAAAGTTCAGATGGCCGTGCGTCATCCAGATCGTGTGACCGCCCAGCGAGACCGTGATCTGAGCCGGTAAATTATGATCGTGCGTGCCGGTGCTATATTGCCAGTGTACGTTTCCGCGCACTGCGTACAACGGCGCAATGGCCTGCAATGGCTCCAAAATAGTCGGGTCCTCCACGTCGCCGGCATGCAGAATCAGCGTACAGCCTTGGAGACACGTGAGAACAGCGGGCGGCAAAGCCGATAACCGATGCGGCACATGTGTATCGGAGAGAACGCCGATAATGTGTCGCCAGGCCATACTGATAAACTATCTTACCATCGAGCCATTCGGTCATTAGGTCACTGAATCGCCAAATCACTCAATGACTCAATTGCCCGATCACTCTATCGCACAATCACACCATGTCTGAGTCCATTCTGGGTCGGATTCTGGAACACAAGCGGCTGGTGGAATTGCCAGAGCGCAGGGGCGCCGCTCCCCTTGCAATCGTGCGGCGCGCAGCCGAGCAAACGCCGCAACCGCGTGACTTCACATCTGCCTTGCGGCGTGCCGATGACTACGTGGCGCTCATCGCGGAGATCAAGCGCGCTTCTCCCTCGCGCGGCGAACTGGTCAAAGGACCTTTCGATCCACTCGACCTGGCGCGCCTGTACGAGGCAAACGGCGCTTCTGCGATCAGTGTGTTGACCGACGAAACATTCTTCAAGGGCACGTTGGAACACTTAGCAGCAGTCAAGCGCGAAACACACGTGCCGGTATTGCGCAAAGATTTCATCATCGACCCATATCAGATATACGAAGCGCGGGCTGCCGGCGCCGATGCAGTGCTGCTCATCGTTGCCGCTCTCGACGACGCTCAACTGCGCGATTTGCACGCCTTGGCAACGGAACTGAGCTTAACGGCGCTGGTCGAGGTTCATGATGAAGCAGAAGTCGAGCGGGCGCTGCGTGCCGGCGCGCGGGTGATCGGTGTGAACAACCGCGATCTGCGAACGTTTGTCACCGACATCGAGACCACACAGCACTGCGCGCGCGTGCTGTTCGACAAAGCCGGCCCGAAGGCACTTGCCGATCCCCTGCCGATGTTGGTGTCGGAGAGCGGCATCTTCACGCCACAAGATGTGGCCAGAGTGGCTGGATATGGCGCAAGCGCCGTGCTGGTGGGTGAATCGCTCATCACCTCGGGCGACATTCCGGCGCATACACGCGCGCTGGCTGGCGTGCCACGCATGGCCGCCTCTGTACGCTGAGACACCGGAACAAGCCTCTGTTACTCAAGCGACTTTCAGCATCCGAGCGTGATATGACGATTGTGAAAATCTGCGGGCTAACTTGTCTGGAAGATGCGCGTTGCGCTCTCGAAGCCGGCGCCGATATGCTGGGCTTTATCCTGTATCCGAAAAGCCCGCGCTTCCTTCCTCCGGCGCAGGTTGCGCCGATCGTAGCAACCTTGCGCGCAGAGTATCCAGCGCTGGTTGCAGTGGGTGTGTTTGTCAACCTGACCCCGGCGGAGGTGGTGCGCACACTGGACGAAGCCGGCCTCGACCTCGCCCAACTCAGCGGCGACGAGCCGGTTGAACAGGTGTATGCCTTGCACGGGCGCGCCTACAAAGCCGTGCGTGAAGCCGGTCAAGCTCATCTATTTTTGTCGGCGATGCCCAACACGAAACACACCGCCTCTGGCGCTTCACCTTCCAGCTCACCCATGCCCCTTCGCCCCGATTTGTTGCTAGACGCCAATCACCCGACGTTGTACGGCGGCAGCGGTATGCGCGCCGACGAGTTGCTGGCAGACGCGCTGGCGCGCCAATGCCGGCTGTTACTGGCCGGCGGACTAACACCCGAAAACGTAGTCGAAGCGGTGCGAGTCGTCCGACCGTGGGGCGTGGACGTGTCCAGCGGCGTCGAACGCGCGCCCGGCCGCAAAGATCATGCCAAAGTGCGCGCCTTCGTCGCCGCCGCCAAAAGTGTCTGACCGAACCCTAGAACGTCACGCCGACCTTGATCGTTGTCTCAGGCCGGCTAAAGATGGCCGCCAACGCCTGGGGCGCTTGATCAAACGGCACAATCGGCATGACCAGCCCTTTGCCGGTGATTAGCCCGCTGCGGAACAAATCGGCCACTGTGTCACGTTGGCGCGCGCCATCCCACAGGGGATAATCTCGATCGGGGTTACCCCAGCCTTCCCAACACTGGCTGCCGATGATGCGAGGCCGATTGAGATGGAACTCCTCGTCCAGCCGCAGCGCGCTACAGTCTTTCGGCCCCCAGGGCACATGCACAATTGTGCCGCACTGGCGGATGCACCGAATCGCGTCATGAAGCGCTCGTGCATTGCCTGATGTCTCGATGGACACGTCCACCCCCTTGTTGCCGGTGGCGCGTTTGATTTCTAATGCGGCGTCACAAGTCCTCGGATCGAACACTTGATCTGCGCCGTGAGTAGCGGCATACTCGCGTCGAATGGCAACAGGATCGACGCCAAAGACGCGCCGCGCACCGCCGGCGCGCGCAATCTGCACGGCCAGCAAGCCGATTGCGCCAAGGCCATATACGGCGACCGTATCGCCGATGCGGACGTTGCCGTCGCGCACCGCTACGAAAGCGACATGAGCTGGATCGTTGCACACGGCGTCTTCTTCGGATTGGCCGTCGAGCAGTCGCCAGGCGCTCTCTGGGGCTTGATGGGTCTCGCGAATGGGGCCGTAAGCGAACACACGATCTCCGACTTGAAAGCGGGTGACGGCCGGCCCAACTGCGCTGACCACGCCGACAACGGTGTTGCCAATGCTGCGTTCAGTGCGCTGAGTCGGCGGGGCAGCGGAGTCCTTGGGCAAAAACATGCGCAGCTCGGCATCCCAACGCTTCTCGTCAAACGGACTGCCGGTGATTGCATGGACTTCAGTGCCATGTTTGGGCGCAGCAAAGGTGACCTGCACACGCACATCATGCAACCCTAAAGCCGGCAGTTCGTAATCGCGAAAACGAAATGACGAGCCATCTATTGTGACAATCTCTCGCGGCATCATGCACTCTCCTGAAAGGTAGGGAATTGAAACGTTATGAGGATTGTAGTGCGAGAAGGAGCGAGGTAGGGCGCAATGTACGAAGCGCAGACGCAGCGACAATATCGTGTATGCTCACACTAGCGGCGCGATAGCGGCGCGATAGCGGCGCACCAGGCACCCTGCAGAACGCCCGCGCAACTTGACCGTTTGTTTGCAAGGAGCAGCCCATGGCAGCAGTGTACGAAGAATTTGAAGAAGAACTGGACGAGGCGGCTGAAAGGCCCTTCAACTACGCCTACTTTAAGCGGTTGATGAAATATGTGCGACCCTATTGGCGCGCGCTGGCAATAGTCGGTCTGTTTGTTGTGGTCGGCACAGTAGCCAATCTGCTCGAGCCGTATGTGATCGGTCTAATTGTCGATTTGGGCGTGATGAACAGGGATTTACGGCTGGTGTTCGAGCTAGTAGGGGTGCTGATCGTCTTTCGTTTTTTGGCATGGGGCGCCGGCTATCTGCGCGTGTTTGCCATCGGGCGCATCAGCCAAAGCGTGCTGTACGACTTGCGCGCGGAGCTTTTCGCCCATATCCAGAAGCTGTCGTTGCGCTTCTACGACAGCCGGCCGGTCGGCAAGATCATGTCGCGCATCACCAGCGATGTCGGCTCAATTAACGAGCTGCTCAACGGCGGCGTGGCAACCATCATCGTAGAGGGTCTGAGTTTACTCGGCATCGTCATCATCATGGTGGCGATTGATTGGCGCATGGCGTTGGTGTCCTTTTGTGTCACACCGTCTTTCTACTTTCTGTTCGGCAAGCTGCAAAAGCGCATCGAAGGCGCCTGGATGAATGTGCGCAAGAGCGCCAGCAACATGAACGCGAACCTGAATGAGAGCATCAACGGCATCCGTGTGACGCAAGCATTTGGGCGCGAAGAGCGCAACATCGAACGCTTTGAGCGGCTGAATCAGGTAAACCGCAACGCCAACGTGCGGGCAGTCAAGCTGGACAACCTCATCTGGCCGGCCGTGGAGCTGGTTGGCGTAGTCGGCGTCGCGCTGCTGTTGTGGTTCGGCGCTGCTCAAGTGATCTCCGGCACAATGACACTCGGCGTGGTGTTGGCGTTCACCAACTACATCTGGCGCTTCTGGGGACCGGTGAGCGCGCTCAGCAAAGTATATTCTCAAGTGCTGAGCGCAATGGCTTCAGCCGAGCGCATCTTTGAGTTCCTCGACACAGAGCCGGAGATTCAGGACCGGCCGGGCGCTAAACCGATGCCGCCGATCGTCGGCGAAGTACGCTTCGACAACGTGTCTTTCAAGTACGAGGCGACGGCCAAGCCGGCCCTGCGCGGCGTCACACTTCACGTCAAACCCGGTCAAACGGTGGCAATTGTCGGGCCAACCGGCGCAGGTAAAACCACCATCATCAATCTCATCATGCGCTTCTATGACCCAACTGAAGGGCGGGTGCTGATTGACGGCCATGACTTGCGCGACGTGCAGTTGGCGACGTTGCGCCGTCAGATCGCCTTGGTGTTGCAAGACCCGTTCATTTTCAGCGGAAGCATCGGCGACAACATCCGCTACGGACGACTGGATGCAACCCAGGAAGAAATCGAAGCAGCCGCGCGGGCGGTGCATCTCGACGAGTTCATCAGCAAACTGCCGGATAAGTACGATCATGAGGTGGGCGAACGCGGCACTCGTTTATCGCTAGGACAACGCCAATTGGTGTCATTCGCTCGTGCTTTGCTGGCAGACCCGCGCATCCTCATTCTGGACGAGGCAACCTCATCCGTGGACACGCAAACCGAGCGCCTGATCCAACAGGCGCTGCAAGTGCTGTTGAAAGGGCGCACGGCCTTCGTCATTGCTCATCGGCTCAGCACCGTGCGCAACGCCGACGTAATCCTGGTGATGCAGAATGGGCAGATCGCAGAACAAGGCACGCATGAATCACTGATGGCGCAACAGGGGTTGTACTATCAACTGGTTACAGCGCACGAGCGCGTGAGCGAGCACGCATACGAACCCGTACCAAGATTGAACCCTGCCGTTGTCTGAGCAGGTGCACCAGTGCACAGAATGTCCGACGCAGCCTGCGTCCTACGGGTGATGCTCGCCCCCAGCCACTGCGCACGCGCTTGCACCCAGAGAAGCTCATCTTACAAAGCAGCTCTATGCAGGCGGCTTGCCGGGGTCGCTGCTTTGTCTTACACTGCGCGACGAGGATGATCAGACAATGAGCGAAGCACGTGTAGCCATGGCCATTGCTGCACACCCGGATGACATCGAGTTCACAATGGCCGGCACGCTGCTGTTGCTCAAGCACGCCAGTTACGACATTCACATGTGGAACCTGGCAAACGGACACTGCGGCACGGCAGTGCACGATCGCGCCGAGATCATCCGTCTGCGAACAGCCGAAGCTGAAGCTTCAGCGCGCCTCGCCGGCGCAGTGATTCATCCGCCGATCGCAGACGATCTGGCCATCTTCTACGAAGCGGGATTGCTGGCGCAGGTAGCTGCTGTCATCCGCGAGGTGCAGCCGAGTATTTTGCTCATCCCCTCGCCCCAGGACTACATGGAGGACCACACGAACACCTGCCGGCTGGCCGTTGCAGCCGCTTTTGCGCGCGGTATGCGCAATTTTGAAACCCGCCCGCCTCGCCCGCCGTGGAACGGCAATACGGTGCTATATCACGCGATGCCACATGGCCTGCGCGACGGCTTACGCCGGCTGGTTCAACCCGAGTTGTATGTCGATATCAGCTCCGTGCTGCCTCTCAAGCGCGAGATGCTGTCTCAACACCGCACGCAAAAAGACTGGCTTGATCTCAGTCAGGGCATGGGGTCATACGTGGCTGCAATGGAAGAGATGAGCCGAACTGTTGGCCGGATGTCCGGGCGTTTTGAACACGCCGAAGGTTGGCGAAGGCACTCTAATTTGGGATTCGCTGCGCCAGATGCTAACCCCTTGGCGCAGGCACTGGGGGCGCAGTGTTGGATCGATCCGACGTATGAGAGATTGCTCTCTCTATCAGCAAATGAGGAATGAGCGGGCTTAGCATGAGGAGGATCTGATGGCTCATCCGATTGAAGCGTTGATGGTCGGCGCCGGCGGGCGTGGAATGTACGCCTACGGCCCCTACGCGCTGGCACACCCCGACGAGATTCGCATGGTTGCCGTCGCTGAACCGGATGACGCACGGCGCACTCAGTTTGCGGCCCTGCACGGCATCCCTCCAGAACGGCAATTCAAGAGCTGGCAAGATGCGCTGGCGCGGCCGCAATTGGCGCAAGCAGCCCTCAACTGCACGCAAGACCGACTGCACGCCGCGTCAACCCTCGCCTTGCTTGAAGCCGGCTACGATGTGTTGCTGGAGAAGCCGATGGCAACTACTCTGGCCGATTGCGTGCAGTTGGTGCAAACGGCTGAAAGACACGGTCGCTTGCTCCAGATTTGCCATGTGCTGCGCTTCACGGCCTTCTTCTCCCAGCTTTACGAAATTGTGCATTCCGGTCGGTTGGGGCGTATCATCACGGTTGACCACCGCGAGAATGTGTCATATTGGCACATGGCGCACAGCTTCGTGCGCGGGCACTGGCGCAACGAAGGGCTTTCCAGCCCGATGATCTTGGCCAAGTGCTGCCATGACTTGGATATCTTGTTCTGGATGATCGGTAGGCCGGCGCGCCGGTTGAGTTCATTTGGGGCTTTGACACATTATCGGGCGAAAAACGCGCCTGCCGGCGCGCCCCTGCGCTGC